>DIUS01000014.1:0-36806 GCA_002423075.1 Microbacteriaceae bacterium UBA6152 | reverse complement strand
GGATCATCGACGTGGTCACCGCCGCTAGCCGCAAACGTAATGAAGGCTTGGGATCCGGCCGCGTCCGGGAAGTTCTCACTCAACGTGTCCAGCACATCCTGTGAGGGCGTGCCGTCAATGCGGAACTCGCTGGACACTTTCGGGGGCACAGCAATCAACACACCCACGATGACCGTGAGGATCAACGCCCACGCGCCGATCACAGTCCAGCGATGCGTGAAAGCGAAACGACCCAGACGGTGGAGGATTGATGACACGCCGATTTCTCCTGAAGCTCTATGAGGGAAGGTGAAAGCCATGGCGAAGGTAATTCGCGATGGTCGAGATGAACCCGTCGAGGCTTACCTCGTTGAACGGGTCTGTGATGCTGTCGGCGTCGCGCAGAACGAGACGACCATCTAGTAGTGCCGACATCGCCCCGTACGCGGCGCCGACGACAAGATACGCATACATGGGTGGGTAGTCGGGCCCGAGTCGCTCCCGCAGAAACTGTGTCGCCTCGGCCACGCCCCGTTGTTCCACATCGTGCAGGTATGGCTGGAGACTGGGGCTCTCGGAGGCGAGCTCAACCAATTGACGGTGCGCAGTGATCACATACTTCGAGAATTGCGTTCGGAGAAGATTGTCAATCTGGTCAGGGAGCGGAACGTGAGACTCCACGGACAAATCTCTGAGAGCCTCTCGCATCCTCAACAACGTGACGAATGCCACCGCTTGTTCTTTCGAGTCGAAGTAGTTGGACACCGTGCGACGAGATACGTCGGCCTGTTCCGCAAGTTCGTTGAGCGAGAATCCCGCCAGACCTCGTTCACAAGCCAGCGTGAACGCTGTCTCCGCAAGAAGTCGTCGGGTCGCAGTCTTCTTGCGTTCACGAAGACTCGGCACGCCGCGATCGTACCGTCGAAACCTGCCAGACAGGCAATGATGCAAGAACTGCATGGTGAGAGTGTCCTCGGGCTGCCGGGCGCAATCGAGTGTCGCGCGGAGCCCCCCCACGCCCGAGAGGCCCACTTACCTCGACCAGACCTTCTGTGTGCCCCGGCCGGGCGTCAGCCCTCGAATTCTGGTGAGCGTTCGGTATGCGAAGCCCGGGTGTGTCGCGAGTTTGCCTCGCCGTTCGGCGCCCGCGACCATAGACGAAGCCGGGTTCGGAGACCCGCTTTGGTGTGTGCAACGCCCCCCTTCAGGTTCGTGAGCGCACCCCGCCCGGCACGGTCGATGCCCCGAGGCATTCGGGTTGTCTTCGGGCATCGACCACCTCTGTACAGCGCGAACCCCGCTCGCGATCGCGAGAATGAGCCGGATCAGGATCGACGAGCTGAGCATCGGTGCCGGCGGCCTCGGCGACGATGTAGCTCAGTCGCGCGGGGGTTGGGCTCCGAGCCACTGCACGGCCGCGGTGCCGGCTGCGACTCCGCTCTCGACAGCGGTGCGCAGGTCGGTGCGGTTCTCGGCGAGCTCGGCGCACAGCGCCCCCACGAAGGCGTCGCCGGCTCCGGTGGTGTCGACCACGGTGACGCGCGGCGCAGGCAGGTGACCACTCGCGCCCGGCGCCGCGAAGACGGCGCCGTCACCGCCGAGGGTGATGACGACGCTGCGGCAGCGGTCGAGCAGCGCCTGCGCCGCGGCCGAGGCCTCGTTGACCGAGCCGATGGGTATGCCGGTGAGGTCGTGCGCTTCGGATTCGTTGACGACGAGGGGGTCGCAGAGCGCGAGAAGAGCATCCGGAATCTCTCGGCTCGGCGACAGATTCAGCACCGTGCGCCCGCCCAGTTCATCGATGATCGCAGCCGCTTCGGCGACGACGGGCAGCGGAATCTCGAGCTGCGCGAGCAGCACGGTGCCGACCCCCGCGACGGCGCGGATCGCCGCTTCGACCTCGTGCGCGTTCACCCGCGCGTTGGCGCCCGCCGCGACGACGATCGTGTTCTCGCCGTCGCGTGAAACGGTGATGAGCGCGATGCCCGTGGGCGCGTCGTCGACTACGGCCACGCTCGACACGTCGACCCCACCCGACCCGAGCGCGTCGAGCATCTGACGCCCGTTGCCGTCGTCGCCGACCGCGCCGAGAAACACGGGCATGGCGCCCGAGCGAGCAGCCGCGAGCGCCTGGTTCGCACCCTTGCCGCCCGTGGCGACGACGAGCTCGTCGCCGAGCAGTGTTTCACCCGGCTGCGGGTGCCGCTCGACGAGCACGGTGTAGTCGGTGTTGGCAGAACCCAGAACGATGAGCGAGGCGGTCATGACTCCATCGTGGCAGAGGTGTCGGCCGCGAACTCTGCGCGCCCGTAGGTGAGGTGCCCGATGTCGGCCAACAGCAGCGCCGCGCCGAGCAGCCAGCGGGCGATGCGCCACGGCCAGGTTGAGCCGGGCGAGGAGGCGTTGGTGGTCATGACAGCACTGTGGCGGGCCGGGCACCGGCCTAGGCTGTGAATCGTGAGCACAGCATCCGTCGCCGTCGCCCAATTCGGCCCCGTCGCCGACCGCGACGCGAACCTCGCCGCGATGCGCAGCCTCGCGATGCGGGCCGTCGAGCAGGGGGCGGGGCTCGTCGTGTTTCCCGAGTACTCGTCGTACTTCACCCCGAAGCTCGGGCCCGACTGGGTCGCGGCGGCCGAGCCGCTCGACGGCCCGTTCGTCGAGGGACTGCGCGACCTCGCGAGCGAGACGGGCGCGATCGTCGTCGCCGGGCTCGTCGAGACAGCGACCGTGCCCGACAAGTTTCGCAACACGATCGTCGCCGTCGCACCCGATGGCACCCTGCTGAGCGTCTCGCGCAAGCTGCACCTCTACGACGCGTTCGGCGCGACCGAGTCGCAGTGGGCCGAGCCCGGAGCGATCGAGCCGCCACAGCTGTTCGATGGCGTCGGGCTGCGCGTGGGCATCCAGACCTGCTACGACCTGCGGTTTCCCGAGGTGACGCGCCGCCTCGTCGACGCCGGCGCCGAACTCGTGCTCGTGCCGAGCGAGTGGGTGGCCGGCCCCGGCAAGGTGCACGCCTGGACGACTCTCGTCACCGCGCGCGCCATCGAGAACACGGTCTACGTCGCGGCGGCCGACCACACCCCGCCGATCGGGGTCGGACACAGCATGATCGTCGACGCGCGCGGCGAGCTGCTCGCCTCGATCGAGACGGCGACGGATGCTGTGGTCGCCCCCGTCTCGCGCGATCACCTCGACGAGGTGCGCCGCATCAATCCCGCCCTGCAGCTGCGCCGGTTCGGGGTCGTGCCCCTTTAGCGGCGAAGGCTCTGCAGCCGCGTCACGGCCTGGGCGATCACGTCGTCGGGCTTGCAGAAGGCGAAGCGTAGGGCGGTGTCGCTCACGGTGCCGCCCGCCCGCCCGAAGGCGCTCAGCGGAATCGCCACGACGCCCGGATCGACCGCGAGCGAACGTGCGCTCGCCGCTGCGTCGCCGAGACCCACGTCGGATCCGTCCGCGACGATGAAGTACGAGCCCGCGGTGGGGGCGATGACAAAGCCTGCGTCGACGAGCCCGGCGGCGAGCAGGTCGCGGCGACGCTGCATCGTGTCGCGAAGCTCGTCGAAGAAGGCATCGGGCAGTCGCAGCCCCGCCGCGACGGCACCCTGGAACGGCGCGCCGTTGACATAGGTGAGCCACTGCTTCACGCCGATGACCGCGTCGATGAGGGCGGCGGGGCCGGTGACCCATCCGATCTTCCAGCCCGTCACCGAGAAGGTCTTGGCCGCGCTCGACACCGTGAGCGTGCGTTCGGCCGCGCCTGGCGTGGCCGCCACGGGCGTGTGCCGTCGGCCGTTGAAGACGAGGTGCTCGTAGACCTCGTCGCTCACGATGACGGCGTCGTGCTGGGCGGCGAGGGCGACGATGCGCTCGACGTGCTCAGGGGCGAGGATCGAGCCCGTCGGGTTGTGCGGCGAATTGAGCACGACGACGCGGGTGCGATCGCTGAAGGCTGCGTCGATCGCGGCAGATGTCGGCTGAAACTGGGGCTCGCCCAGCGGAATCGTCACGTGCCGTGCTCCGCCGAGCCCGATGACGGCGGCGTAGGCGTCGTAGAACGGCTCGAGAGTGATGACCTCGTCGCCGGGGCCGGCGAAGGCGAGCAGGCTCGCCGCCATGGCCTCGGTGGCCCCGGCCGTGACGAGCACCTCGGTCTCGGGGTCGAGCTTCAGGCCGTAGAAGCGCTGCTGATGCTCGGCGATCGCGTGGCGCAGGTCGGCGAATCCGCGACCCGGCGGGTACTGGTTGATTCCGGCACGAATCGCCTCGACGGCGGTCTCGAGCACGACCGCCGGTGCGTCGTCGTCGGGGTACCCCTGGCCGAGATTGATCGCGCCGTGCTGGGCGGCCAGCGCCGACATCTCGGCGAAGATCGTCGTGCGCACGGTGCCGTCGGCGCTGACCAGGCCGGCGGAACGCGCGGTGCGCATCCACGGAGCGTCGGAGTTCACGCAGGTCAGCGTACTGGGCGGTCCTGTACCCCATTCGCGGGGCGAAAAGAGCCGAAAACCGCGCAGAAAGGTGAAAATCTTCCGCGTGTGTTCGCATTCCGCACAGGGCGATCTGTCCTCCATTAGGAGGACACTGACGTATTCCGCACACTAGAGTCGCGATGCGTCTACCGGGCGCTAACGTGAAGCCCTACGAGGAGAGCCGCTGTGCCAGACGCTTGCGCCGCACCGGGGGCGACCCGATGAGTGCGCTCGCCTACGAGAAGTGGTTCGGCGCGCTGACCGCTCCGGAACCGCACGCGGCATTCCGCGCGCTGCAGCTCTCGCGACTCGACAGTTTTCTGGCCGACAGCCAAGACGACGGGGTCATGGTGATCGACCGCGACGGGTGCATCATTGACGGCAATCTCGCTCTCAGCCGTCGAACCGGCTTCCGGCGCGGCGAGATCATCGGTCGACCCATGATCGACGTCGTCTTGCCCGCCCATCGGCGCCGCATTCAGGCTGCCATCGACGATGCGCTTCGAGGCGATGGTGTGCGCGCTCGAGCACTCGGTGTAAAGCGTTCGGGCAGTACGTGCGACCTCGCGATCACGTTCGTGCCGCTCTTCGACGAGCAGCGCGTGGTCGTGGGTTCGCTCGTCATTACCCAGAACCTCACCGAAGCGGCGGATGCAGCTCGCGAGCGCGAGCGCGATGGAGCACTGCTGGCCTTGGCCGGGCGCATCGCCGGGTTCATCGGCTGGAGCCTTGACCTCGACTCGCGCGTGCTCGACTGGTCGGGCGACCTCGCGGGTTTCGGCAGCAGTGCGCCGAGCACCCTCGACGCCCTGCTCGCACTGCTCGACCCCGCAGAAGCTGCTCGACTGGCGATCGCGCTTGAGCGGTCGCAGCGCGAACAGCGGCAGCTCGACATCACCCTGTCTCTGGCGGCCGTGGCCGGCGAGCGCCACTTGCGTCTCATCGGCGAGCTCTCGAAGCCGCGGGCGGGCGTGCGCGGCACCATCAGCGGTGCCGCGCACGACGTGACCGACACCATCATCGAGCAGCGGCAACGGCGCGAGGTCGAAGAGCTGCTGTCAATCACGGTGAACGCGATGACCGACAGCCTCGGTGTCGTCGACGCAGAGTGGCGATTCACCTTCGTCAACGATCGCCTGGTCGAGATGATCGGGCTCGAGCGCGAGGCGATCATCGGCACGACCGTCTGGCAGGCGGCGCCTGAGCTCTGCGGCACAGAGTTCGAGATCGCCTTCCGTTCCGCGGTAGCAGACAGCACCACGGTGCACGTTCGCGACCACATCGAGGCACGTGAGGCCTGGATCGAGGCGATCGCGTATCCGAGCGGGGGCGGGCTGGCCGTGCACCTGCGCGATGTCACCGAGACCGAGCTGGCCGAGCAGCGCTACCGCCAGGCGCAAGAAGAGCTCGCGACGCTCGGCGGCCTGCTCGACATCTCCCGCGATGCCATTGTGGTTCGTGACCCTCAGCACCGCATCCGGTACGCGAACTTGGGGGCGCTCGCGCTCTACGGCTGGAACGCCGACAGCGTCGTCGGTGTCGACTCGCGCGAGCTCGTCACGATCGACCCTGATCAGATGGCGGAGGCGATGAGCACGGTGCTCGAGGAGGGCCATTGGTCGGGCCGGGTCGCCGTGCGCACCTCCGATGGGCGCGACATCGTCGTCTCGAGCCGCTGGCAGCTCATGCGCGATGTGCACGGCGAGCCCGAGGCCGTGCTCTCCGTCTCGGCCGATATCACAGACGAGGTGGCACGCGAAGAGGCGATGCACCGCGCCGAGCGCCTCGAATCGCTCGGTACTTTCGCGGGCGGCATTGCGCACGACCTCAACAACGTTCTCACGCCCATCCTCATGGCCTCGCAGCTGCTCGGTGTCACTCTTCAGGGCACGCCCGACCACGAGACCGCCGCGATGATCGAGACTGCCGCGCGGCGCGGCGCCGACATGGTGCGCCAGGTGCTCGGTTTCGCTCGCGGCGTCGAGACGCGCACCGAGAGCATTGTCCTGACCGATCTGCTCGACGAGCTTCGCGTGATGGTCTCTGAGACCCTCCGGCCCGGCGTCGAGCTCACCGTCTCTGCCCCGCTCGAGCCCGTCAGCTTCACCGGTGACGCCACCCAGCTTCTGCAGGTGCTCGCCAATTTGGTCTCGAACGCCCACGACGCGATCGAGGGAGACGGTGCCATCACCCTGGATGCCCGCGTCGACGCCGCCGCCGACAGTGGCACTCGGCACGTTCTCATCGACGTCATCGACACCGGCCACGGCATGAGCCCCGACGTGATCGCGCGCCTGTGGGAGCCGTTCTTCACGACCAAGCCCGTCGGCGAGGGCACGGGCCTGGGCCTGCCCATGGTCGCGGCCATCATGCGCGGCCACGGCGGCAGCATCGAGGTCGAGAGCGATGGCGCCACCGGTTCGCGCTTCACTCTTCGGCTGCCCCTCGGTCGGCAGACGACACCCCTCGAGCGCCGTGACCATCGCGAAGTCGCCGCCACTCCCCGCGGTGGCGGCGAGCGCGTGCTCGTCGTCGACGATGAGCAGGCGATCCGCACGATCGTGCGGCAGGCACTCGAGGCCGAGGGCTACGAGGTGAGCGTCGCCTCGAGTGGCGATGACGCGTGGCGACACATCCAGTCGGCGGCCGCGCCGCCCGCACTCGTGCTCAGCGATGTGACTATGGCCGGAATCAGCGGCATCGAGCTGGTCGAAAGGCTGATCGACGCCGGGATCAGCATCCCCGTGATCCTGATGAGCGGTCTCGAAGATCGCGGCTCCGTCGATTCCGTTATCGCTGAACGAGTGCACGGGTTCCTCGTCAAGCCGCTCTCCACTCCCACCCTGCTGCTCGCCGTTCACGACGCCCTGACTACGACCCGCTTGAGAGGAGAAAGCTCATGACCACCACGAACGACGGTCCCTGGCGCATCCTCGTGATCGACGATGACGCCCTGATCGCCACACTGGTCGGTGACGGTCTTCGCATGCACGGCCACGACGTGACCGTCGCCGCGTCGCCCGCCGAAGCCCATGCGACGATCGACGGCATCGATCCGCACCTACTCATTTGCGATCTCAACTTCGTCGACGGGCAATCGGGTGCCGAGTTCATCGCCGAGGTGCGCGAGACGCGCCCCTGGGTGGCGTGCGTGGTGCTCTCGAGCCACCGATCGCCCGAACTGGCGGTCGCCGATGCCCACCTACTGCCCCTCGATGTGGTGTACCTCGTGAAGTCGACCGTGCGGTCGGTCGATCACATTCTGAGTGCCGTGCAGGCGGCGATGACGGGTCGGGCGCTCGACGGGGCCGACGACGACGCTGCGGCCGTGGTGGTCAACCCCGTTCAGGCCGAGGTGCTGCGCATGCTCGCCTCCGGCGCCTCGACGCGCGCTCTCGCCGAGAAGCGGGGCACTTCGGTGCGCGCCGTCGAGAGCCTGCTCGTGCGCCTCTACGGAACCCTCGGCATCGACACCTCGCGCGATTCGAACCCGAGGGTCGACGCGATCCGCATGTGGCAGGCCGGTCTTGTGCGCGTGCGCGGTTCGAGAGGCAGGGAGACAGCCCTTGTATCGTGATCTTCTTCGTCAGAGCCGCTCACGCGAGCTCGTGGACGACTTCCTCGACGGGTTCATCGCGCGCCACGGCTGGTGGGCGGCTCGCGCGGCGTGGGTCAGCGAGGCCGGCATGCTCGTCGACCCGTGGCGTGTCGGGTCGGATGCGCCGGCCGGGCTCGAGGTGCTGCGCCACCAGCAGCGGCCGGTACTGCCGATCGATCCGGGTGACACCCGGTTTGCCGATCCTCAGCCGGTTCCCGTTCTCGAGGTGCGGTGCACTCGCGGTGTCGCGGGAGCGCTCGAGGGTGCGGGTGTCGAAGAACTCGTCGTAGTCGACGTCGCGGGCATGCTCGACTTCGATGTGCGACTGGTCTTCGCGGCACCGCCGGGTGCGGCAACGACGCCCGGCGTGATCGAGGCGCTGCGCACGGGAGCCGCCCTGCTGCCGACCGTCATCCGTCAAGACGTCGAGCGCGACGAGCTGCGTCTCGGTGCACTGCGCGACCCCTTGACCGCACTGCTGAACCGAGCGGGCCTCGACGAGCTCGCCGCGCGCGTCGGCCCGGGCCCCGAGGTTCGCGCCGTGATCTACCTCGACCTCGACGGATTTAAAGAGGTCAATGATGCCCACGGCCACGCCGCGGGCGATGAAGTGCTCATCAACACCGCCAAACGGCTCGCCCGCCAGGTGCGCCCGACCGACCTCGTCGCCCGTCTGGGTGGCGACGAGTTCGTCGTGCTCGCGGCGTCGGTGCTCGACGAGCTCGCCGCGGTCTCGCTCGCGCAGCGACTCGTTGCAGCCATTTCGCACGACACGCTCCTCGCGAGCGGTGCGGTCGCGTCGGTCTCTGCGAGCGCCGGCGTCACGATCTGGGGCCCCGATGATGCCTTCGACGAGACGGTGGCGGGCGCGGACGCGCTCATGTACGAGGCGAAGCGCATCGGGGGCGGTATCGCGGTGCAAGACGCGACGGGCCGGATCCTCGTGCGCGACCCCTACGCCAGCGGTGCACCGCCGGAAGAAGTCGATCGGGGTCGGGCACCCGTGAGTGTGAGGCCCGTGAGCGGCCTTGTCGAGAGCGACACGTGGGGCGTCCACGTGCTGCTGCGCGGTGAACTCTGTTCTGTGCCGCTCGAGCAGACGATCGCCCTCGTCGACGTGGCCGTCGCCGCTGCCGCACCCGGCATCGTGCCTGCACGACTGATCCTTGAGCCCCGAGGTCGGGGGTGGTCGCGTGACGGGTTGCTGCTCGATCTCGTCACCCGACTCGTTGAACGGTATTCGGTCGCCCAGGTGCTGGTCATGGTCGACAGCCAACCAGCCTCGACCGAACTGCGGCTCATCGTCGACGAGGTGCGGGCTCGTCTCCGCGTCGGGCTCGTGCTGGGAGGTGTCGGTTCGTCCACCGGCGGCGACCTGCGCCTGATCGCGCAGACAGCCCCCGCTGTGCTTGCCCTCGATCGCGAGGCGGTGCTCAACCTTGAGCGCAGCCAGCCCCCGGGCATGGCGGCCACGCTGGCGGCTGCGATCGCGACAGCCCTCGGGGTGCCGCTGCTCGTCGTCGATCCGCCCGCGCGGCTCGACTCCGCACTGCTCGCCTCATGGGGAGTAGCGCTCGCCGTGATATCCACCGACCCCCGCGACACCGTAGAGAGGAAGCAATGACGATCACCGAACTCACGAGGGCTGCTGCTCTAGGCGCTGTCCTGATGCTGGCCGGGTGCTCCGCACCGGTCGCGACACCGCCGGCACCAGCGCAGACCGCCGAAGAGAGCGCGTACGGGGGATTCCCCATCGATCCTCCCGAGGCTGACGAGGTCGTGCTGTCGATCGAGGCCGGTCGAACGGTGGACTTCACGCACGCCGAGCTGCAGGAGCTCGCGACAGTCGAGATCGAGGTGCTCGAGCCGTTCGTCGATCTGCAGCAGTCGTTCACGGGTGTACCGCTCGTCGACCTTCTCGAGATCGCCGGGGTTCCCGCCGATGCCCGCGTGGAGACGGTCGCACTCAACGACTACCGGTACGCCGACACCGTTGCCCAGTGGGTCGACAACGATGCGCTGCTGGCCGTGTTCCGCGATGGCGAGCTCATTCCGATGGATCAAGGGGGCCCGATCCGCATTGTCTTCGCTGAGGACTCTCCCGCGTTCGACCTTCTCGACGCCTGGAACTGGAGCTTGCGCTCGATCGTCTTGGCTGACTAGGCGCGGCGATGATTTCCGGGGGCGGAGAGGTGAACAGGAACGGGCGCTGGCTGTCGTTGCGGCCGGGGCAGGTCGTGCTCGCCATGGGTGTGCTCGGAATCATCATCGCCTTGCTCCTCTCGTCGGTGATCTCGGTCACGGCCCACGACAACGAACTCCAGGGTCTCTTCAGCGAGGAGGGTGACGGCACGGCGATGACCTTCGCGCAGAGGGAGTCGTTCGGCGTGGTGCTCGAACTCGACGACTGGGCACGGGGCGAATCCACCGCGCGCGACGTACAGATCGCGCGGGCATTGCTCGGTCAGCGGCTGCAGGTGGTGACAGCCTCCGGGGTCACCACTTTCGATCTGACCGACGAGCCGTATCGGCGGAGCCTGACAGAGATCGATGAGGTGATCCGCTCGCTTGACGATGCGAACCTCGCTGACCGGGTGGCACAACGCATTGCCGTCGACGATCTCGTCGATGGTTTCGAGTCGCGTACTCGTGAACTGAGCGCCGTCTTCAAGCAGATCACTCGTGATCGCGCCGCGGCGGCGATCAGCGCCCGCGCCGACGTCGAACAGGTGCAGGGCTGGCTTTCGCTGCTCGTCGTCATCATGGGTATCGGGCTCGCCGGGTGGCTCGCCGTCGATCTACGTGTCGCGTACGCCCGCGCATCCCAACGCCTCGCGCTCGAGACCCAGCGCCTGGACGCGGCGCGACGCAGTCTCGAGTTCCGACGCACGCTCGAAGAGTTGTCGTACCGGTGGAGCGACGCCGTGGCCTCGGGGGTGCCGACCGACACGATCGTGGCGACGGCTCAGACTGATCTCCGCGACATCCTGCCCGAGGCTGACCTCGAATCGTCCCTTCATGACGATGGCACGGTCGTCCTCGTCTCCGCAGGCCCCACCGAGTCCGGGGAGTCTTCTGAGCAGGAGGCCGATCTCGTCGCTGCGCTTGATCGTGCCAATGAGTATCTGCGTCTCGCTCGAGCGCGTGACCACCGCGAGCGCAGCTTCGAGATCGAACGGCAGCACGATCCTCTGACCGGACTGCCGAATCGTGAGCGGCTGCCGCACGCCGTGGCCGATGCGATCACCGCGGCTCGTCGGCGCCGCCGAGGGGCTGTGGCCGTCGTGGCACTCGTCGATGTCGACCGCTTCGCCGACTTCAACACGTCGTTCGGGCACCTCGAGGGCGACCGCCTGCTCGTCGATGTCGCACGTCGACTGCGAGGCGAGTCGGGTGACGAGCACGCGGCTCTGCGTCTCTCAGCCGACGAGTTCGCCATCGTCGGCGCCTTCCGCGACGAGCCGACCGCGCACCGCGAGGTGACCGGTCTCGCCGAGCGATTGCGCTTCGCCTTCGAGGTCGGCGGCGAGTCGGCCGCGATTGCGGTGACGGTGGGCGCTGTCATCTCGCGATCTCTGCACGATGCCCCGGATGCCCTCATCCAGCGCGCCGCCGCAGCACTCGCGTCGGCTCAGGGCACTGAGCCACGCATTCCGGTGCGCTTCTTTGCCTGGGAGGTCGACGAGCATCTCATGGAGGTCATGCTGGAGGAGTCGGCGCTGAGGTCGGCACTGCGCTCGGGTGAGTTCGTCGTGCACTTTCAGCCGATCATCGCGCTCGAGTCGGGCGATCTCGCGGCGTGCGAGGCGCTCGTGCGCTGGAACCGACCGGGGATCGGAGTCGTGCCTCCCGCCGAGTTCCTCACCGCGGTGGCTCGGGCCGGGCTCACCGTAGAACTCGGCTGGCAGATCATCGACCAGGCGCTGGCATCGTGGGGGTCGCTGCGCATGGCCGCGCGCGGGAAGCTCGACGAGGTCTATGTGTCGATCAACCTCGACGCGGTTCAGCTCGCCGTCCCCACCCTTGCCGACTACATCATGAACGCGGCCCAGCGCAGCGGTGTGCCGTCTCGCTGCGTGGTACTCGAAGTCACCGAGCACGCCCTGCTGGTCGGTGATGTCGCGCTCGCGCAACTTCATCGGTTGCGCGCCCAGGGCATCCGTGTCGCTCTCGACGACTTCGGCACGGGGTATTCCAGCCTCGCCCAGGCGAGTTCTCTGCCGCTCGACATTCTCAAGATCGATCGCAGCTTCTTGCCTTCGCCGACGCTCGACCGCCAGCAGCTCGCTCTCATTCGCGACATCATGTCGATCGCCACGACACTCGACCTTGCCGTGACGGCGGAAGGCATCGAGACCGAGGCCGTCGCGCACGATCTGCGCGAGCTCGGGGTCGACTACGGTCAGGGCTGGCACTGGGCGCGCGCGATGCCCATCGACGACCTCGAGGGCTGGCTCACCGACCGCGGTCTCCAGAGCGTCACTGCCGACTGAGCTGGCGGACACGCACGGGGCGAGGTCCGGGGGAGTGCACGACAGCGCCGTAGCGGGCGAGCCACGCGGTGTGACTCCACTCGGCCGAGCCCCCGACCCGCACGAGCCCTGCCGTCGACGGTGCGATGCTGCGCACCTGAAAGTCGCCGAGAACGCTCTCGCCGGTCGCCAGTTGCAATTCGATGGGCACGCGGTCGTGCAGGCCCCAGGTCCCGTGAGGCGTCAGGAACGCGGCTCCGCCGATGCTGACGTCGATGCACGTCGACATCGCGTCTCCGAGACGCGCCGTGATCGTCACGGGAAGGCGGGGGGCGCTGCGTGTCCAGGCGCGCATGCGGGCAAGGTACGGCTCGACGACGTAGCAGTGCGCGATGACCGCGACTCGAGACCTCTCGTCGTGCCACTCGACGGCACCGCCGACGCGCGTCGTCGCGCCCGAGGCGCCCACCGCCGTGCGCGAGGTGATCGTCAGGGTGCCCCGAGCGGTCGTGGCCTCGCGAGTGATCGAACGGCACTCGACCGAAAACTCGAGGCGCTGGGCGAGTTCGGGCACGTCGCGGGCCACGATGAACGATGCTCCGCCTTGGTGCAGGTCGACGCACAACGCGGTGGTACCGGCCACGTGAGCTCTCAGCTGAACCGGAAACCGCCACAGTCGACGGTACTGGCGCCGCCGATGCGCACGCACGGCGAGCTGCAGCGCGACGACGATGTCGAGGATGCTGAAGACGCTGATCACGAGGAACGCCGACAGTTCGAGAGGGGGAAGAATGCCGGTGCCGCCGAGTGCGCCAATGGCCGAGTCGATACCGCGAGCGACGAGTACGAGGCCGAGGACCACGGCCATGATGAGCGGCAGCCGCAGAAGTCGCACAGCACCCCAGCCCCCGAGGTCCGGCTCGTTCTTCGGGGTCACCTGAAACCGCATGGGTCGACGGGTGACCAGGGCCGGCAAGGCCCGAAGGTGCGGCTCGAGAGCCAGGAGCAACGAGCGGATGCCCTCGACCCGACCGCTCACGCCGCGATGAAGCGCTGTGGCGCTGAGAGCGGAGAGCAGCATCCACGCCGCCCAGAAAGCGACACCTGCAGGGCCGGGCATCGCGACGGGGATGAGGGCGAAGACTCCCACGAGCACGACGTAAAAGGCATAGACGAGCCGTTGCACCGGCGTCAGGTAGTGCAGCAGGGTTCCGAGGTACGACACCTGCTGCGAGAGTCGCAGGCGGCGACCGAACGGCATGCGCAGCCGCCAATGGAAGGCTGAGAGCGTACCTTCGTCCCAGCGCGCCCGCTGCACCGTGTACGAGGCGAGATTGTCGGGTGCGAGCCCCTGCACCAGGTGCTCGTTGTGATACCGGATGCGGTAGCCCGCCTTCTGCAGCAGCAACGACGTCTCGAAGTCTTCTGTCGAGGTCACGGTGGCGATACCGCCGACGGCGCGCAGAGCACTCAGTCGGATGATCGCCGCCGACCCGCACCAGAACACCGATTCGAGCCGATTGCGGCCGGGCAGCAACACGTCGAAGAACAGCGACTGCTCGTGACGACCCGACTCGTAGTGCATGACTGAGTTGTGGTTGCGAAACGAGTGCGCTGACTGCACCAACGCAATGTTGTCGTCGACGAAGTAACCGGTCATCGCCTCGAGCAGGTCAGGAGACGCGACATGGTCGGCATCGAGAATCAGCACGAGGTCGCCCGTGAGCGTCGGCAGAACGGCGTTGATGTTTCCGGCTTTGGCGTGAGCGTTGTCGTCGCGCGTGACGTAGGCGATGCCGTGGCGCTCGGCGAGTTCTCGCATCTCTGGGCGGCGGCCATCGTCGCTGAGGTGAACCCTCGTGCGCCCACGAACGGCGATCGCGCCGATGATCGTGGGCTCCACGACATCGAGGTCTTCGTCATAGGTCACGATCACGATGTCGACGGCGACGTCATGCGCGGGCGGTCGCGGGGTCGGCGGCAGGCTCCACGTCTCGACCACCATGATGATGAAGCTTGCGTAGCCGAAGAGCTCGGCCGAGAAGAGCGGCCAGAACAACCACGGGTCGACGCCGGCAGACGTCTCGAGCACACGCCACACGAGGTACCCCGCGCCGAAGAGAGCGGCGAGCGCCGCGAGGGCACGAGCCCGGAGCGGTCGCGTCTGAAACCAGCTACCCAGTCTGAGCGACGTGCGAGAGAAGGTGGAGGGGATGGGCGCGTACGCCCCCGTCGCCGTCGTGTCACCAGAGATCATGTCGCACTCGCTTCTGTGTCGATGCGATCACGAAAGGGCTGGAGAGTGAGTCGCTATCACCATATTGGCGGGGCAACGCACCAGAAGAAGTGAAAGGTGATGAAACGCTGTCGCAATGCGAAAGCCCCGGCGATCAGGTGTTTGCTCTCCCGCCACGACTCCGTCACCCTAAGAGGAGCACGCTCACCGACAGCCCCATGGGCCCTCGGCCGCTCTAACCCCCCCCAGCGCGGGGCGTGCATCGATGGTGGTCGGTCATTGTGTGGCCGACCTCCATCGAGCTGCGCGCCGACGAGGAGAACGCCATGATCACTACCCACACCACTGCCATCGACTGGGCCGTCGCCGGAAGCTCGAGCACCGTCAACGCACTGGTGCTCCGGTATGGCGCGGTGCTCAACGGTCTGTTCGAGTGGGTACTCGACGAGGGCAGCGACTGGTTTCTCGTCGACGCCTCGGGATGCTTGATCGACTGCCGGTCCGACGCCCCTGGCGCGTCGAGCCTGGTCGGCTCGTCGTTGTCGCGCATCGCCGGTCCTGACGCGGTCGGTGACCTCGAAGCAGCGTGGAAGCACGTGCTCAACGGACGCGCTCAGGCAGTGTGGCCGTGGTCGGGCGGCCGCGCCCGAGCCGCAGCGCGCTCGATCGAGATCCACCCGATTCGCGACGTGCTCACCGAAGACGCCCGCATCATCGGCGCGCTCGTGGTCATCGTCGACTCCGAGACCCGCGCGACCCGGTGGAGCGCCGCAGCCTAACCCTCGCGCGGTCGCGCGACGAGGCTCGTCGCCCAGTTGTAGAAGACGGCCTTGCCGGGGGTGGTGTCGTCGACCTCGGCGTCGACAGCCCGAGAGATGAGAGTCGCCAGCCCGTCGATGATGAGGTCGAGGTCGTCGTGCGGAGCCGTCAGGGCGAGACCTGCCGAGCAAGTCGAGAGCACGCTCGACACCTGGCGAGCATCCACGTCGGGGCGCACCATGCCAGCCGCCTGCAGACCCTCGATGAGCTCGCTGCGAATGCCGACGTTGGGCACGTAGGTGAAGCTGTGCGCATTGCGCATGATCGAGTTGAGCGCTTCGCGGTCGATCACGAACAGGGTCTTGGCGAGCGGCCTCTCGTAGACCGAGCTGAGAATGTAGGTGTACATGCGTGAGAGCAGGCCACCTCGTGGGTCGCGCTCGATGTTCTCGACGATGTTGCGGTACATGCCCTGAAACTCGCGGTTCAGCATGGCGACGAGGGCGTCGTTTGCAGTCGGGAAAGCCTCCTCGACCTGATCGGCCGGCACATCGGCGCGCGACGAGATCGAGGCGACCGTGACGGCAGAGTAACCATCGTTCATGATGATGTCGGCCGCCGCATCGAGCACGGCGTCAACGACAGACAAGCTGGACTGCGACATAGGCGGGTATCCCAAGAGTTCGTGGTGGTGGCGATCTCTGGCCTTGATCCTAAGGTGCAAATAGACGAGTCTGTGCACCCAATACTGGGGTGGCGGTCGTGTGGAGAAACCGCTCGGGATGTTCGCTCGCGCTCTACCGTGGGCGCCATGCTGAGACGCCCCGCCCTCGCCGCCCTGGCCATCGCCCTCGTCGTGCCGCTCGCCGCCTGCACTGAGGCCACCCGAATCCCCGATGCGGAGCCGAGTTCAGCGGTCGCCCCGCTCTTCGCGTCGGACGAAGAGGCGCTCGCGGCCGCGACTGCGGCATATGAGGAGTACCTCTTGCTCTCAAACTCGATAACGGAGAACCCTGACTCCGAGATTGAGCTACTTCGGGAGGCGACTACCTCTGAGTACTTCGAAGAAGTAGAGAGCGCGGTGCAATCGCTGCGCGAGCAGGGGCTAGTCACGATGGGTACGACGCAACTGCAAAGTGCTCAGCTCCAGCAACACTTTCAGGATCTAGATGGCCAGGCCGTAGTGATCATGTACGCCTGCATCGATGTTTCAGCGGTGAGAGTGCTGGATGCAACAGGCACGGACCAAACCCCTGCCGAACGCGAGGAACTCGTGAATCTGGAGGTCGAATTCCAATCGAGCGTCGAAGACGACAACCTTCGGATCTCGAGAAGTGATGTGTGGACCGGGGGAAGCTTGTGCACAAGCTAGCGATCGCAATTGTGGCAACAACACTCTCTGTCTTGACGGCCGGGGGCGGCACAGTTCACGCAGCAAGTAGTTGCGTTGACGTGCTTGCACTAACAGGTTGCCCGAACGTCGGCGGCGAGGTCGGTGACGGCGGGGCGACGCTGTCGGGCAATCAGACGATTCCGGGCTCGCCGGGCGGGTCAGGTGGCCCCGGGGACGGATCGGGTGGCTCCGGCGGCAGTGCTGAGCCGCCGCGGCCGTGCGAAGAGGTCTTCGCCGGGCTCTGCTACGGCGAGGGACAGGACAAGCCGGGGGAGGGAGGCGAAGTCTCGCCGGGCATCCCACCGCTGACCCTCAGCGACATCGCGCAGTTCCGCCCGCAGCCGGCGACGCAGCGCATGCAGCCCGACGGGTGGATGGTCGTCGGACTCGACACCAACTTCTACGCCCTCATCGACCGGCACGTCGTGTCGGGCACGCTGCTCGGAGCGCCCGCCGACGTGCGCTTCACACCCGTCGCCTACCGCTGGCGCTACGGCGACGGCAGCTCGGCGCGGCTCACCACGAAGGGTGCGCCGTGGAGCGCCCAGGGACTGAGCGAGTTTGACCCGACGCCGACGAGTCACGTGTACCGGGCATCCGGCACCTACGTCATCGACCTGGATGTCGAATACACCGCCGAATACCGGTTCGCAGGCGGTGGCTGGGTGCGGCTGAACGGCACGATCGTGCTGCCCGCCAACCCGTTGCGGGCCACCGCCGGCGACGCTGTCACCGTGCTCGTCGACCGCGATTGCGCGCAACCGCCCGCCGGACCCGGATGCTGAGCTCGAGCCAGCGCGGACCGGGCGAGGGAGGGCGCCCACGCGACTGAGGAGCGACTGAGGGAAGCGGCGGTAGGCGTTCAGGCGGAGCAAATAGAATGCACAGGTTTGCGGAGGACGCTGACACCGGCGAAAGGAGCCCTCCACCATGACCACGACGCCCGAGAACACGCCCGACCTGAACGACGAGGCGCAGCGGCCCGAGGTCGAGGCCACGCAGAGCGACGCCCCCGCCTCGTCGACAGACGCCGCAGCGGCTAGCCCGAGCACGACGCCCAGCGCCGCGAACCACGCCGCGACTCAGGCCCCCACCGCCACAGAGGCACCCGCACGCTCGCCGATGGCCGTCGGTCCGCTCGTCGCGATGCTCGCCGTCGGCGCCCTCGTCGGCGGTGTCGCGGGCGGCGGTGTGACCGCGGCAGTGCTCGCCAGCACCCAGACGAGCGTCGTCGGCACCCCACAGGGGCCCACGGCCATCACCGTTAACGACCCCGACGACGCCACGCTCGTCACCGGCGTCGTCGCCACGGCCATGCCGTCCGTCGTCAGTCTGCAGGTCGCCGGCGGCGGCACCGCCGGGGGCGGCTCGGGTGTCATCCTGAGCGAAGACGGGTACGTGCTCACCAACAATCACGTCGCCACGCTCGAAGGCGCCACCATCACCCCGAGCATCCGCGTCTCGCTCTCTGACGGGCGCATCTTCGACGCCGAGCTCGTCGGCTCCGACCCGCTCGCCGACCTCGCCGTCGTCAAGCTCGAAGGTGCCGAGAACCTGCCGGTCATCGAGTTCGCCGACTCCGACGCGCTCAACGTGGGCGACCGGGCCATCGTCATCGGTTCGCCGCTCGGCCTGACCGGCACCGTCACCAACGGCATCGTGTCGGCGCTCAACCGCTCGATCACCGTGCGCTCCTCGGCGGTTCCCGAGCAGTCGCTCGAGCAGCCGCAGCCCGAGAACGACGTCGACGCTCCGTTCGACTTCTGGGACTTCGACGTGCCCGGCAATGAGAGCCCGTCGAACCCGACGACCCCGCGCGCCACGATCTCGCTGCCTGTGATCCAGACCGATGCGGCGATCAACCCGGGCAACTCGGGCGGGGCGCTGCTCAACGACCAGGGTCAGTTGATCGGCATCGTCGTTGCGCTCGCGACGGCAGGCGGGAGCGGCGGCCAGGCCGGGTCGATCGGCGTCGGCTTCTCGATTCCGTCGAACTTCGCCCAGCGGGTCGCCAACGAGCTCATCGAAGACGGCGTGGCCAGCCACGGACTGCTCGGCGCGACCGTCACCGACTCGATCAACGATGCCGAGAGCACCGTGGTCGGCGCGCTCATCGACTCGGTCACGCCGGGCGGTGCCGCCGACGTCGTCGGCCTGCGCTCGGGCGACGTCATCACGGTGTTCAACGGCGTTCCGATCGGCGGCAGCGTCGACCTGACGGCCCAGGTGCGTGTGCTCCCCGGGGGCGAGAGCACCACCTTGACGTACGTGCGGGGCGGTACCGCGCAAGAGGTCACCGTCACACTCGGCGAGCTGCAGTAGCGCGACGACGCAGACCCGTCGCCTCAGGAGGTGGCGGGCGAGGCACTAACCTCGTGAGGTATGGCCCCGCCCGCAGCGACGCACCCGAGCGTCAGCTACGTCATGCCGGTGTACAACGAGGCCGCCTACATCGATGAGGCCATCGACAGCGTTCTCGCCCAGCAGTACGAGGGCGAGAATGAGCTCGTCGTCGTGCTCGGCCCCTCGACCGACGGCACGACCGAACGGGTGACCGAGCGCGCGGCGGGCGACCCGCGCCTCCGCGTCGTCACCAACGACGCCCTGTCGATTCCGGTGAGCCTGAATCTCGGAATCCGCGCCGCAGCACACGACGTCATCGTGCGAGTGGATGCTCACACCGAGCTTCCCGCCGACTACACCGCTCGCGGCGTCGCGACTCTGCAGCGCACCGGTGCCGCGAGCGTCGGCGGGCTCATGGTCGCGACCGGTCGCACGCGCCTGCAGTCAGCCGTCGCCCGCGCCTACAACAGCCGACTCGGGCTGGGGGGCGGCGCGTACCACGGGGGAGCATCCGAAGGCCCAGCCGAGAGCGCTTACCTGGGCATCATGCGGCGCGAGAAGCTCGTTGCCGTCGGCCTCTACGACGAGGGGCTCAAGCGGGGCGAAGACTGGGAGCTCAACTTTCGCCTGCGCGCGGCCGGGCACCTCGTCTGGCTCGACCCGGAGCTGCGCGTCATCTACTGGCCGCGCGACACCTGGGGCAAGCTCGCGCGGCAGTTTACGGCGACCGGCATCTGGCGCGGCGAACTCGTGCGCCGTCTCGGCGGCCGCAATCCGTTGCGCTACTTCGTCCCACCCGCCCTCGTGCTCGCGAGCGCTCTGAGCGCCGTGCTGCTCGTGCTCGAGCTCACGGGTGTCGTGACCGGGCTCGCCGCCTGGCTGCTCTCGGTCGCCTACCTCGGGCCCCTGCTCTATGCGGCGCTGCTGATCTCGCTGCTGTTCGTGCGGTCGAGCGGCGAACGGTTCGTCGACCGCGTGACGTTCGCGCGCGTGATCGCCGTCATGCACTTCAGCTGGGGCGCCGGCTTTCTGCGCGGACTTCTCGTCGGTGCCCGCGACGCCGACGACACGTCGCGCATCGAGTCGTAGCCGCCGGCGTCGTCGTCACACGCGTTGTCGTCACCGGCGCCCTAGCCGCGCGAGTCGTCGCGAGCTCAGCGGGGCTCGAGCATCCCGTCGCCGATGATGCGGGCGACGATGCGTTCGGCCGCGTGCCCGTCATCGAGCGGGGTGAATCGCTGCCGCCACTGATCGAGGGCGACGGATGCTGACCCGCCGTCACCCGCACCGGCGAGCCGCGCGAGCGCGAGCAGCAGGTCGTCGCGGCTCTCGGTGACCGCGACGGGCGCGTCGGCGAGCAGGTCGAAGTAGAACCCGCGCAGCTCGCGCTCATAGTGCTCGCGGTCGGGGGCGAAGAGCACGAGAGGCGTGTCGGTGGCCGTGATGTCGAACATGAGAGAGCTGTAGTCGGTGATGACGACGTCGGCCGCGAGCAGCAGGTCGGCCATGTCGGGGTACGTCGTCACGTCGATGAGGCCGGGCGCCTCGAAGTTGCGCCCGTGGCGCAGCGTGCGGCTGTGACCGCGCACGAGCACGACGTGCTCGCCGGGCAGCTCGGCGAGCGCGCTGGGCAGGCTCGGCAGATCGAGGTAGTCGACGATCTCGTTCGCATCGTCTCGCCAGGTCGGGGCGTAGAGCACCGCGCGCTGCTCAGCCGTGACGCCGAGCCGCGCTCGGGCGGCGTCGCGAGCCCCTCGGTCGTGCCGCACGAGCACGTCATTGCGGGGGTACCCCTCCACCCAGATCGGGCCGGCGAACGCGTAGGCCCGGCGAAGAATCCCTGCCGCATAGTCGTTCTGCGCCATGAGCACGCTCCAGCGGCGGCTCTCACGCCGCACGGCGATGCGGGTGCGCAGGCCCACGCCGTCGCGGTCGAGCGCGAGGCGCTTGAGCATCGTGCCGTGCCAGGTCTGCAGCACCGTCTGGTGCGGGCGGGGCATCCACCGCTTGCGCAGCCAGTCGTTCACGACCAGCAGGCGGGCGTCACCGCGCACGCGCCACCACTCGGCTGAGCCCTCGACGATCGCCACAGCGCCTTCGGGCACGGCGATCGAACGGTCGACGACCGACCAGTAGCGCGTCACGTCGGGCCGCACGCGGGCCAGCTCTTGATCGATCGCGAGCGGGTTGCACGCCACGGTCTGGCTGTAGAAGCTCTCGAAGAAGACGGAGTTCTCGGGGGTCGCTGTGTGCGCGCGGTACTGCTTCTCGAGACGCTTCTGGGCGGATGCTCCGCGCTCGTCATCCGAGAGCGGAGCCGCGACGCGCAGCACGAGGGTTCCGGCGTCCGCTCGCAGCTCGACGCGCATCAGTTCGCTGCGCACCTCGGGGGGCGGTACTGCCCTGACGGTCGCGCGCGCCGTGGCGTGCACGGCACCCTCGAATCGAGTCTCGAGCCGGTAGTCGCCGCTCGGCGGTGCGAGCCCAGCGCTGCCCCACCGCTCGCCGACGAGAGCGAAGCTGGCCACGAAAGAGTCGCCCCGCTGCTCGATCTCACCGGCGATCGTGCTGCGCGCACCGACGAGGGCGAGCCCCAGCAGTCGGCCCTCTGCGCGGCCCGCGATGCGCACACTGCTGCCCCCCGCGCTGTCGTCACTCGCCGTCGCTTCCTCCACGACGATGCGACGCGAACTGACGACAGCGGGGGTCGACGGGTCGACGGAGGGCGCGGGTTCGTCGAGCAGGTGCAGCACGGCGGCGTGCACGCGCTCGGTCGCGCGACCGTCGAGGTGGTCGACGACCTCGTCGCGCAGCCACGTGGCGTGCGAGAGTGCGGTCGCCCGAGCCGGGCCGTCGAGCACCGCGTCGAGCCGGTCGAGCGTCTCGGCCCACGTGCGCGCGGGCTCGCCGCCGGCGAACTCGCGGTAGGGCTGGTACAGCCCGCGGGTCGCGAGGTAGGTCGCCAGATCGGGGGCGAAGAACACGCTCGGCACTCCGGCGATCGCGGCGTCGAAGGCGATCGAGCTGTAGTCGGTGACGAGAGCGTCGAGCGCCGGCAGNNTCCGCATACGAGCCCGCGCCGAGCGGGTGCGAGCGGATCAGCAGAGTGGCCCCCGAACGGTCGACCCAGCGCGCAATCGCCTGCCACTCGGCAGATGTCGGAATCGCAGCATCCACTGCCCCGTCGCGCCAGGTGGGGGCGTAGAGCGCGACCGGTCCGTCGTCGGGCAGGGCCGCGCCGCCCGCGCCCACGAGCGCGCGCGAGACGAGGTCGCGAGCGGCCGCGCGCCGCGACTCGGGCGTACCCGCGAGCAGCACGTCGTCGCGCGGGTCGCCCGTGACGATGACGCGCGACGCCGGCAGGCCGAACGCCGAGCGGATGCGCGCCGCGACGAGCTCGGACGCCACCGGGAACAGCGCGATCTGCGCCGCCGCCCGGCGGTACAGCCCGGCCATGAGCCGACCCACCCCGGGCAGCGATCCGATGAGCGGCAGGCGGAAGGTCGCTCCGGTGTCGAGATGCAGGCGCTTGAGAGGGATGCCGTGCCACAGCTGCACGACGCGCCCCCCGCTCGTGCCGAAGCGGTTGACGTCGCCGAACCCGTGCGTCACGACGATCACGCCGGAGCGCAGCGTCGCCCAGAGCCCGCGCGGCCCGCGCTTCGGCAGTGCGCGCATGCCGCGCGCTCGCGCCTCGGCGAGTTCTGCGTCGCTCGAGGCGAGCCAGGTCAGATGCCGAGCGGGGTCGACGGCCCGCACGTGATCGTGCAGGGCGAGCGCGCCCTCGCCGAGCCCGATGCCCGACGCGAGCACCCACCGCTTCGAGCTACGCGGCACGAGCATGCCGACGAGCGCCCCGAGCGCATAGAGCGGGGCGCGAGCGAGTACGCGCGCGTTGCCGGCGCTGAACGTGAAGCGGGCCATCGCGCCCGATTCTGTCACGCCGCTGGTGCTCGCAACTCAGGCTGAGCGGCCGAATCGCACGAGTCGTCTGTCACATCCGGCTCTCCAGCCTGAGTTGCGAACAAGTCGGTAACGGTGTGCCGGATTGGTCGGGGCGCCCGAGAGCCCGCTGGGAGAATCGGGAGGGTGAGGATCGTGGAGCAGGCGAAGACGGCGCGGCGCATCGTGATCGACCTGCTGCGGTCGCGCCGCAACCGCACAGAGCTCATGAAACGACTCGAGCGCGAGACCCCCCTGGGCCGGGGCTCGATCGAGATCGCCGTCTATTTCGCCGACACCCGGGTCAACCTCTACCAGATCAGGCAGTGGTACGCGCCGCTCGCCGAGCTCGCGCGCGAGCATCCGGTCGCCATCATCAGTCGCAGCCCCGGAACCATGATGACGCTGCTCGATGAGGCGCCCGTGCCCGCCGTCTACCTGCGCAAGGTCATCGACCTCGAGCGGTTCGTCTCTGAGCAGCCGCTGCGCATCGTGTTCTACGTCAACCAAAACACCAAGAACTTTCAGATGTTCCGCTACGGGCGCATGTGGCACGTGTTCATCAACCACGGCGAGTCCGACAAGATGTACATGACCACCAACCAGTACAAGGCCTACGACTACGCGTTCATCGCCGGCGAGGCCGCCCGCGAGCGCCTCGAGCGCAAGCTGTGGTCATACGATGTCGAGCACCGCACCCTGCAGATCGGCCGCCCGCAGGCCGACCACTTCGCGGCCGACACGCCCTACACCCCTGACGACCGCACGGTCGTGCTGTACGCCCCCACCTGGGAAGGCGACCGCCCCTCGGCAGCCTACGGTTCGATCGCCAGTCACGGAGAGGCACTGGTGGATGCCCTGCTCGCGACCGGCCGCCACCGCGTGATCTATCGGCCGCACCCGCGCAGCGGGGTCGTCGATACGGCGTACGGTCAGGCCAATCGGCGCATCGTCGAGGCTCTGGAGCGCGCCAACGCCGCCGACCCCTCAGCCCAGCACGTGCACGACACNNTCTACGACCGGCTCGCGACGGGCAAGCCGATCATCGTGGCGCGTCCGTCGTCGCTCGAAGCCGAGATCGACGACACGGGCTACTTGAGCGCGTGCGAGTGGCTGACCGCCGACGCGGCGGCGGCGGTCGTGCCGGTCGTCGACCGGGTGCTGACCAGCTCTGAGGCGCACGAGGCGCTGACGCACTGGGTGCAGCGGTACTTCGGCGACACGACTCCCGGTGCGGCGACAGCGCGCTTCCACGCGGCGGTCGACACCCTCTACGCCGAGTGGGATCGCGTCGCGGCGTTGCACGCCCTCGACCCGGTCACGTCGGAGTCGAGCCCTTTCGACGACGACCCCGACGAAGACGAGGCTCCTTCGGGGGAGTGAGCTGCTCGAGCTCGGCGGGCCACCACGCCGGTGCCGGGCCGAAGGCCTGCTGAGCCGACTGCACGACCTTGCCGCCGATGATGCGGTTGCCCGCGCCGCCGATGACGGCGCCGATGCCGAAGGGGATCAGGCGGCCGGCCATGCTGCCACCCTGCTTGACCGCCATGCGCTTGACGAGCTCGTCGCGCAGCCGCTTGTTGAGCATGCCGACGAGGGCCTTGGGCATGCCGGCGGTGATCGATTCGCCCCAGTACTGCGTGCGGTCGGGGCCGACTCCGGTGGCCTGACCGACGAACTGCTGCACGAGGTCTTTGCCGGGCCCGCCGAGCATGAGCGCCATGACGAGGTTGTGTGCGCGCTCTTCGTCGTCGACGACGATGCCGTGAATCTCGGCGACCGACTGCGCGAAGAGGGCCGTCATCTCGAAAAACGCGACGGTCTCGACACCGATCACGGTGATGCCGATCGCCGTGCCGATGCCGGGTATGAGAGTGGCGGCGCCGCTGCCCGCACCCGTGAGGGTGATGGAGTTCAAGAAGCGCCGCTCGAGAATGCGCACGACCTGCTCGGGCGTCGCCGCGGGGTACTGCCGCCGGATCGAGCGGATGTGCAGCAGCACCGCCGGACGCTGGGCCGACATCGCGGCGCGCAGGCCGCGGATGAGCATCGGGTCGACCGGGGGAGCGCCGACGGGCGGAGGCGCGACCGTGATGCTGTCATTAATGATCGGGATGCCCTGCAGCGGCCCGCGATCTGCAAGAGTCACTGCCGAGTTGTCGCTGGTCATGGCGGCCCTCCCGATTGCCCGACTCGCAGTGTAGCGACCCGCGATCAGCCCTCGCCGTGCTCGCGGTTGTAGGCGGCAAGCACCTCGGCGATCGGCCCGTCGAGCTTCAGCGCGCCGCCGTCGAGGTAGAGGCCGCGCGTGCAGAACCGCGTGAGGTCGCGCTCGTTGTGCGAGACGAAGAAGAGGGTGCGACCGCCGGCCAGCAGCTCGTCGATGCGGCGGTAGCACTTGTCACGAAACGGCTTGTCGCCCACGGCGAGCACCTCGTCGACCAGCAGAATCGGCTCTTCGAGCCGCGAGATGACCGAGAACGCGAGCCGCACCTTCATGCCGCTCGACAGGTGCTTGTAGGGCGTCTGCGTGAAGTCGCGCAGTTCGGCGAAGTCGATGATCTCGGCGTAGCGCTCGTCGATCTCGCGCTTCGACATGCCGTGCAGGCCGGCCGTCAGGTAGAGGTTCTCGTGCACCGTGAGGTCGTCGACGAAGCCGCCCGTGATCTCGATGAGCGGCGCCACCCCGCCGTGCACCTCGACGCGGCCCTCGTCGGGCAGCATGACGCCGGCGACGAGCTTGAGCAGCGTCGACTTGCCCTGCCCGTTGCGGCCGACGACGCCGATGGCCTCGCCCGCGCGCACCTCGACGTCGATGCCGCGCAGGGCCCAGAACTCGTCGGGGCGCGAGCGGCGATTGCGACCGGCGAAGAGGTCTTTGAACGAGCGGCGCCCGCGCCGATTGCGGCGAAAACGGATGCCCGCCGAGCGCACGCGGATCACGACGTCGTCGTGCGCGGGTCGGTCGGCGTCGTGCTGCTCCGAACTCATCAGACCTCCTTCAGCACGGCACTGATCATGCGGCGGAACACGAGCACGCCGATGGCGAAGAGCAGCAGGCTCATGGCGGCGGAGATGAGCACCGGGAGGGCATCCACCTGATCGGGGAAGAAGCTCGCCCGATACAGCGAGATGATGCCCGCGAGGGGGTTGAAGGCGGCCCAGATCTCGAGCCCGTCGGGCAGGTCGCTGAGCCCGTAGATGATCGGCGACGCGTAGAACAAGAACCGCAGCACGAGCTTGACCGCGCGCTCGAGGTCGCGGAAGAACACCACGAGCGGCGCGATGATGAGCCCGAGCCCGATCGTCAGCACCGCCTGCAGGGCGATCGCCACCGGCAGCCAGAGCACCCCGGCCGTGAGCTGGGCGCCGAAGATGATGGCGAAGATGATGATCACCGGAATCGCGGCGACGAACTCGATGCCCTTCGACAGCACGATGCGGGTCACCCAGACCGTGCGCGGAATGCGGGTCGAGCGCACGAGCTTCGCGTCTTTGATGAAGGCGCGCGTCATGTCGCCGACGGCACCGTTGAACCACATCCACGGCAGCAGACCGGCGATCAGAAAGACGATGTAGGGCGCCTCGCCGATCGTTCGCTCGACGATCTGCGTGAAGACGAACCAGTAGATGACCGCCATGACGAGCGGGTCGAGCACCGACCAGAAGTAGCCCAGCACCGAGGTCGTGTACCGCACGCGCAGGTCGCGGCTCGTGAGCAGCCACAACGACTGACGATAGACCTGCGCGGGGGTGCGCGCGGGGCGCGGCGGCAGGGCGGAGGTCACGAACGACAACGCTAGCGGCACGCGCACCGCTTCGCCCGCGAATCGGGCGTCGATCACCGGATGCCCGGCGCGGCGTGTTCGCTAGACGTGCAGGTTCGCGCGCTCGAGGTCTTCGGCGAAGTCGACCTCGACCGCGTACAGATCGCTGATGTCGACCGGCTCGATGCGGATGCCATCGTGCTCGATGGCGAGCTCGAGGCCGCGCTCGAAGTAGTCCTGGTCGGCGCAGCGGTGCAGGTGACGCACGACGGCAGCCTTGTCGGCGCTCGAGATGTAGTTGATGCCGACGGCCTCGCCGAGGCCGCCCGCGACGGTCTTCGAGAGCGAGGCGATGAAGCCTTCGGCGTCGACGGTGTACTTGACCTCTTCGTCGCTCACGGTCGAGGTGTTGACGCTCACGAACGAGCGGTCGGCGTGCACGAGACTCGAGACGCGCACGAGAACCTGCGGGTCGAAGACGACGTCGCCGTTCATCCACAGCACGCCGTGCTTGCCCGTCGCCTTGAGTGCGCGCAGGAGGCTCTTCGAGGTGTTGGTCTGGTCGTACTGCTCGTTGTAGACGTACTCGNNCGTCGGGGAAGGCGTCGACGATGTGCTCGAGCTTGTAGCCCACGACGGTGGTGATGGTCACGGCCTTACCGAAGGCGGCGGCGATGTTGTCGTGCTGCTGCCGCATGATGGTGCGGCCGTCGCTGAGCTCGGTCAGCGGCTTCGGAAGCTCGCGGCCGAGGCGACTGCCCATTCCGGCGGCGAGGATGACGACCTGAGTGGTCATAGTGGTGGCTCCTGATGTGTCGTTGCGTGCGAAGAAGAACACATCGTCGTGTGGGGCGAGTTTACCGACAGGCGGGGCTTCTCGTCATGCTCTGTTCACGCATTGTTTCCCAAACGTGATGGGCGGCAAGGCGACTCGCAGCAGCCCCCGGGGTTGGTAGCGTTGAACGGTGGAATCCTCGCCGTCTTCGAAGCGCCCGGCCAAGCCCGCTCGATCGACGGCATCCGGTCGTGTGACCAAGCCGGCCGCGCGTCCGACCGCGAAGAACCCCCGTGCTCAGCGACCCGTGGCCACTCCGCCACTGCCGCCTGTCGTGCTTACGGTCACCGGATTGCGCAAGAGCTTCGGGCAGAGCCTGGCAGTGAACGATGTCGACCTGCAGGTTCGCAAGGGCTCGGTGTTCGGGTTCGTCGGACCGAACGGCGCGGGCAAGACCACCACCTTGTCGATGGTGACCGGGCTGCTGCGCCCCGACGCCGGCACCGTCTCGGTGGCCGGTGCCGACGTGTGGCGCGACCCGACGACTGCTAAACGCTCGATCGGTGTGCTGCCCGACCGCATGAGGTTGTTCGATCGGCTCACCGGCGCCCAGATGCTCTACTACTGCGCCGTTCTGCACGGCATCGACCGTGAGACCGCCCGTTCTCGTACCGACGACCTGGCGACGGCCCTGGGTCTCGATGGCTCGCTCGATCGGCCGGTGCGCGACTACTCGATCGGCATGGTCAAGAAGGTCTCGCTCGCTGCGGCCCTCATCCACTCGCCGACCGTGCTCGTGCTCGATGAGCCGTTCGAGTCGGTCGACCCGGTATCGACGGCTCAGGCGGTCGAGCTGCTCAAGCGCTTTGCCGCAGCGGGCGGAACCGTGGTGCTCTCGAGTCACAACATGAACCTCGTCGAGCGAGTGTGCGACTCGGTCGCGGTCATCGTCGGCGGTCGCATTCTCGCGGCAGGAACCCTCGACGAGGTGCGTGGTGCGCAGAGCCTCGAAGATCGCTTCGTCGAACTGGCGGGCGGCCGCGTCGCGGTGGAGGGGCTGGAGTGGTTGACCACATTCTCCGACTGAAGCTCGCGCTGCTGGCTTCGGCGTTCCGGCCCGGTGGCGCGCTCGCCCGCACGGCCGGCGTGCTGCTGCTCGCCGGCTCGGTGGGTGCGGCGATGATCTGGCTGTCGTCAGAGGTCGACGTCACTCTCGCGGCTCATCGCGCCGCCATCGTCATCATCGCGACCGCGGTGTCGATCGGCATCGCCGTCGCACCGCTCAGCGCCGGCCTCGGCTCAGCCTTGGAGCCGCGCCGCTTCTCTGCCTTTCCGATCCCGCCTCGAGAATTGGCGCTCGGCCTCGGTGCTGCCGCCGCGATCGGCCTTCCCGGTCTGCTCGCGGCACTGCTCGGCATCTCGCTCGAGCGCGCCTGGGCGGGGGAGCCGACGGCGGCTGCCGCGGTCGTCGGCGGAGTGCTCGGAGCGATCACCGTCGTGATTGTGTCGCAGTACCTGGTGGTCGTGGGTGATCAGCTCTCGGTGTCGACGGCGGCGCGGCGCACCGTGACGGCAGTCGCCCGCACGGTCATCGCCGTCGCGCTCGCGAGCGCGGTCGCGACCGTGCTGCTCGTCGTCGCCGACGACGGCACCGAGCAGCTCATCGACACGGCTGCGGTGCTCGCGAACACGCCGATGGGAATGCTGTGGGCGGCACCGGGCGACGACGGCGCACCGATGGTGGCGCGACTTCTCGCCGGCCTGCTCATGGTGGTCGTGCTCGCGCTCGGGTGGGGAGCCATCGTCGCCCGCCTGCTCGAATCCCCGCAACGCACCAGGGCCGACGCCCCGCGCTCGAGCCTCGGCTGGTTCGATCTGGTGCCAGCGACGCCCTCGGGCGTCATCGCCGCTCGCAGCCTGCTCTACTGGACCAGCGACCCGCGATACCGGTTCGTGCTGCTCGGCCTGCCTCTCGCGCCCGTGGTCATGATGCTCGCGTTCGCCGTGGCGGGCGCTCCGCTGCCGCCGCTCTGGCTGCTGCCGCTTCCGGTGCTCGCGCTCTTCCTCGGCTGGTTCAGTCACAACGATGTCGCGTACGACCACAGCGCCGTCTGGTTGCACGTCGCCGCACCGTTCCGGGGTGCGTCAGATCGATGGGGCCGCGCCGTGCCGCCCCTGCTCATCGGGGTGCCGGTCATTCTCGCCGTCGCACCGCTGTTCGCCCTCTGGTCGGGGGTCGATGAGGTGCTGCCCGCGCTCATCGGCACGAGCCTCGGGCTTCTGCTCACCGGCCTCGGCGTCTCGAGCGTCTCGTCGGCGATCGGTGCCTATCCCGCAGCGCGACCCGGCGCCGGGCCGTTCGACCAGCCGCCGAGCCTCGAAGCCCGCGCCGGATGGAGCCAAGCGCTCTCACTGCTCGCCATCCTCATGTTCATGGGGCCCACTTTCGTGCTCGTCTGGTGGGGCTTCGACGACGAGCAGTGGTTCGCGGTCGCCGGCATTGCGGGTTCCGCGACCGGGGTCGGCATGCTGCTGCTCGGCATCCTCGCGGGCGGGCGGGCGTTCCGCCGGCGGGCGCCCGAACTGCTCGACCTCATGCTGCGTACCTGAGCCCGTGCGCGGCGGTGGCGCAGCATCCTGAATCCTGCACGGTGTGCGGTCGTAGACTGAACCCATGGCGACACTGGACGAACCGGGCGGCGCGGGGCAAGGCGGTGGCACCGATGTGCTCGATCGCGAGCTCGAGAAGCTGCTCAATGAAGAACAGCTCGAAGACGGCGACCACGAGCGCTTCTCGCACTACGTGCCCAAGAACAAGATCATCGAGAGCGCCCTCACGGGTAAGCCGGTGCGCGCGCTGTGCGGCAAGAAGTGGACGCCGGGGCGCGACCCCGAGAAGTTTCCGATCTGCCCCGACTGCAAGAAGATCTACGAAAAGATGCGCGACGAGTAGCCCCCTCGCTCCGCTTCGTGCGCCATCCCGCTTCACCCCACGGGTGTCGCCACTTTGCGTCGCTTCTCCTCACCAGTTGCGACGTTAACTGACGACAACGCAGCATACGGATGCTCGCGGAGGGTCTCCGCTGGCACCGCGCATCCTGAGCGCATGCCCAGAACACCCCGACCTCTGCCCCTCGAACTGCTCCATGACGTCGCTTCCGTGGCGCGCCTTGGTGAACTCGGCGTCAGCGCCGAGCGCGCACGCCGGGCAGACGTAGACCGCCCGTACCGCGGCGTCGTCGCCGCAGGCTTTCCGCTCGACGATGTCGTGTCACGAGCGGTCGCGCTGTCGGTGCGTCAGGGCATGCCCGACTTCGGCTTCTCCCACACCACCGGCGCGGTGCTCCGCCAGCTGCCCCTCCCCAGCACTGCCACCCACGAGGTGGTGCATGTCACCGTGCGGCATCCCGATCGCGCGCCGCGCCTGGCGGGCGTGATGGGTCACGCGTACCGCATGACGTCGGAGGCGATCGAGCTGTTGCCGGTCGTCCTGGCGACGACCGGTGAGCAGCGCTTTGTCCCGGTGCTGACTGAGGCGTGGCTATTCGCGACACTGTCGAGCGTCTTGTCGGTGGATGACCTCGTCCCTGTCGCAGATGCGCTGCGAACCCAATCCGCGGCGGCAGGCCGATCGATCGACGTGAGCGCGGTGCTCGCCGAAGGGCGCCCGGGTTCAGCACGTGCTGCTCGAGCGTGGGCACTCTCGGTGGTCGGGGCACGTTCTCGACCCGAGTCGCTCATGAGACTCACGATTTCTCGCGCTGGACTTCCTACGCCGACCGTGGGACACACCATCGAGGCACAGGGCTGGACGGCGACACCCGACCTGGCATGGCCCGACTTCCGCGTGCTGGTCGAGTATGAGGGCGACCACCACAGAACTGATGCCCGTCAATTCGCCCACGATCTGCGTCGTTTCGAGCGCTATCGCGACAGCGGGTGGGACGCCGTGCGTGCGACCAAGCTCGACCTCTTCGAGCATCCCAACGAGTTCACGCACCGGGTGGAGAGTCGTCTGCGCGAGCGCGGTTGGCGCCCGAGACGCGGCTGGCGACGGCGTCCCGTGCGACCGCTGCTTCCATGATCGCGCTGTCGTCAGTTTGCGTCGCATGACGGGCTGATTGCGACGCAAACTGACGACAGCGTGGGTGCGGGGGAGGTCAGCGTGGGCGATTGAGGTCTGCGCGGGCGTGGCGAGCGCCCCCAGCACAACGGGATGAGTGCCCGGGGGTGCGCAACTAGGCTGGAGGCATGGCTGAGGGGTGGAGACTCGGGGGCGCGCTGCGCGGGCTGTTCGCGAGCCCGACCATCGACGACGACACCTGGGACGACCTCGAGACCGCCCTGCTGGGCGCCGATTTCGGGCCGGACATCACCGAGCAGGTGCTCGACGAGCTGCGTGCCAGCGTCGCGAAGTTCAAGACCACCGACCCGCGCGACCTCAAGCGCATGCTGCGCGAGTCGCTCGAAGAGCGTCTGGCCGCTCACGACCCGACCCTCACCCTCAGCAACCGCCCGGCGGTCGTGCTCGTCGTGGGCGTCAATGGCGTGGGCAAGACGACCACGATCGGCAAGTTCGCGAAATTCTTGACCGGATACGGGCGCACGGTCGTCGTCGGTGCGGCTGACACGTTCCGAGCGGCGGCGGTCGACCAGCTCGCGACGTGGGCCGAGCGCGCCGGCGCGCAGGTCGTGCGGCCGCAGCATCAGGGGCAAGACCCGGCGAGCGTGGCGTACCAAACGGTGCAGTTCGCGATTGACAACAACATCGACATCGCGATCATCGACACCGCGGGCCGCCTGCAGACCAAGGCAGGGCTCATGGACGAGCTGGGCAAGGTGACGCGCGTCATCGAGAAGCTCGCCCCGATCGCCGAAGTGCTGCTCGTGCTCGACGGCACGACGGGCCAGAACGGCCTCGCGCAGGCCGAGGCGTTCATCGAGAGCGCTGGCGTCACGGGTCTCGTCGTCACGAAACTCGACGGCTCGGCCAAGGGCGGCTTCGTGCTGCGCGTGCAGCAGCAGACGGGCATCCCGATCAAGCTCATCGGCCAGGGCGAGGGCATCGGCGACCTGACCGGCTTCACCCCGCACGTCTTCGCCGCGAGCCTGGTGCCCTGACTGCGGCTACTTTTGCAGTTCTGCGCCACAACGGCGCATCGGCGTTGGAGACGCGCCCTTCTGGCCCAGATCTGGAGCCGAAGGTGTCTAGTCGAGCGCGGCGTGCTCGGCCGACAGCATGAGGTACGTCTCGGCATTGCGACGGATGCCCGCCACCTCGTCGTCGGTCAGCTCGCGCCGCACCTTCGCGGGCACGCCGGCCACGAGCGACCGAGGCGGCACGACGGTGCCTTCGAGTACGACCGCTCCCGCGGCGACGAGCGACTCAGCGCCGATCACTGCCCCGTTGAGCACGGTCGCGCTCATGCCGATGAGGCAGTCGTCTTCGATCGTGCAACCGTGCAGCATGGCGTTGTGGCCGACACTGACACCGCGGCCGACAATCGTCGGCTTGCCCGGGTCGCCGTGCACGGTCACGTTGTCTTGCAGGTTCGAGCCTTCGCCGAGCTCGATGATGTCGCGGTCGCCGCGCAGCACCGCTCCGTAGAACACCGAAGCGCGCGGGTGGATGCGCACCTGCCCGATGAGCGTCGCGTTCGGTGCCACCCAAGCATCAGCATCCACGTGGGGTTCATGGCCGAAGATCGCGCGTCGCATGGTGCCTCCTGGGGCGATGGGGAGCGGGCGAGCCCCAGTCAACCAGACCGCCCCGCCTAGAATGGGGCCACTATGGCGACGTTCGGCACTCTCTCTGATCGGCTTACCGCGACCTTCAGCGCTCTGCGTACGAAGGGCAAGCTCAGCCCGGCCGATGTCGACGGCACGGTGCGCGAGATCCGCCGCGCCCTGCTCGACGCCGACGTCGCCTTGCCGGTCGTCAAAGACTTCACGGCGGCGGTGCGCGAGCGCGCTCTCGGCGACGAGGTCAACAAGGCGCTCAACCCCGCGCAGCAGGTCGTGCAGATCGTCAACGACGAGCTCATCACGATTCTCGGCGGCCAGCAGCGTCGGCTCGAGTTCGCCAAGAACCCGCCGACCGTGATCATGCTCGCGGGCTTGCAGGGTGCCGGAAAGACGACTCTCGCGGGCAAGCTCGCCAAGTGGCTGAAGGCGGATGGCCACACTCCGCTGCTCGTCGCCGCCGACCTGCAGCGTCCGAACGCCGTGCAGCAGCTGCAGGTCGTCGCCGAGCAGGCCGGGGTGGCGGTGTTCGCGCCCGAGCCCGGCAACGGCAAAGGCGACCCGGTGAAGGTCGCGAAAGACGCGCTGAAGCACGCCAAGACCGCGCTGCACGACGTCGTCATCGTCGACACCGCCGGGCGTCTCGGCGTCGATGCCGAACTCATGAAGCAGGCGGCCGACATCCGCAAGGCCGTCGACCCCGACGAGGTGCTGTTCGTCATCGACGCGATGATCGGTCAAGACGCCGTGTCGACCGCCAAGGCCTTCCAAGAGGGCGTCGACTTCACGGGCGTCGTTCTTTCGAAGCTGGATGGCGACGCGCGCGGCGGTGCCGCGCTCAGCGTCGCGAGCATCACGGGCCGGCCGATCATGTTCGCCTCGACGGGTGAGGGCCTCGACGACTTCGAGCCCTTCTACCCCGACCGCATGGCGAGCCGCATTCTCGACCTCGGCGACATCCTCACCCTCATCGAGCAGGCGCAGAAGTCGTTCACCGAAGACGAGGCGCGCGCGACGGCTGAGAAGTTCGCGACCGACAGCTTCACGCTCGAAGATTTTCTCGCCCAGATGCAGCAGCTCAAGAACATGGGCTCGATCAAGGGCATGCTCGGCATGCTGCCGGGCGCTCGCGGCATGCGCGAGCAGCTCGACAACTTCGACGAGGGCGAGATCGTGCGCACCGAGGCGATCATCCAGTCGATGACACCCGCCGAGCGCCGCGTGCCCAAGCTGCTCAACGGTTCGCGCCGCCTGCGCATTGCGAAGGGCTCGGGCACGACCGTCACCGAGGTCAACGCCCTCGTCTCGCGCTTCGAGCAGGCGGCCAAGATGATGAAGACCATGGCGAAGGGCGGTATGCCGCAGATTCCCGGCATGGGTCCGATGCCCGGCATGGGCGGGGGCGGCGGCGCCGCTTCGATGCGCAAGGCCGCGGCCAAGAAGAAGGGCAAGAGCGCCTCGAAGTCGGGCAACCCGGCCAAGCGCGCGGCCGAAGAGGCTGCTCGCGCGCAGGGCGTGCGTCCGGCGCCATCGGGCGCATCCGGCAGCGGTTTCGGGCTGGGCGGTGCAGCGCCGGCAGGTGACAAGCAGCCGACGGCCGACGAGCTCGCGGCGCTGCAGAAGTTCCTCGGCCGCTGAGGCCCGATGCGCGGCGGCCCGCGTCGTAGGGTGATGCCATGAGCTCGCCCGACGACGTGCACACCACCCTCGCCACTGCTGTCGAGACCGCCGCCGCGGTGCGGGCTGGCACGACGACCGCGGTCGACGAGACCCGGGCTGCGCTGTCCCGCATCGAGGCCCTCGACCCCGCACTCGGTGCGTTCCAGCTGGTGCGCGCCGAGAAGGCGCTCGCCGAGGCCGCTGCGGTGGATGCTCGGGTTGCCGCCGGCGAGCACCTCCCGCTGGCGGGCGTGCCGATCGCGATCAAAGACAACATTCCCGTTGCGGGCGAGCCGATGCGCGAGGGCAGCGCCGCCACGAGCGCTGAGCCGCGCCCCGTCGATCACGAGGTCGTCGTGCGCCTGCGGGCCGCGGGGGCGGTCGTCGTCGGCCTCACGCGCGTGCCCGAGCTGTGCGTCTTCGGCACGACCGACTCGGTCTACGGCACGACCCGCAACCCGCACCACCCTGAGCGCACGTCGGGCGGGTCGTCGGGCGGCTCGGCCGCCGCTGTCGCGAGCGGCATGGTCGCCGTGGCGCATGCCGCCGACGGCATGGGGTCGATCCGCATTCCCGCCGCCAACTGCGGCCTCGTCGGGCTCAAGCCCGGCTCGGGGCTGGTGCCCGCCGACATGGGGGCGCACAGCTGGTTCGGCATGAGCGAGAACGGCCCGCTCGCGACCACCGTGTCGGATGCTGCGCTCGTGCTCTCCGTCATGGCCGGGCGCCCCGAGCTCGCCGAGGTGGCTGTGCCCGACCGCGTGTTGCGCGTCGGACTCGCGACGGGCATCCCGACCCCGCTCGCGAAGCTCGATCCGCAGTGGAAGGCCGCGGCAGATCGCGCAGCCGAGAGCCTGCGGGCCGCCGGCCACGAGGTGGTCGAGCTGCGCATCCCGTACCCGGCAGACCCGCTGCCGGTGCTCGCCCGCTGGTTCGCCGGCGCCGCCGACGACGCGGCGCACGAGGGGCTGAATGATCGCGATCTCGAGCCGCGCGTGCGCGCCCACGTTCGGGCGGGTCGCCGACTGAGGCGCCTCGGCGGGCTGCGGCCCGGGCCCGTCGACCGCCTGCGCGTCAAGGTCGAGGCAGCCACGGCTGACGTCGACGTCATCCTCACCCCCGGCCTCGCCCAGCCGGGCCCCCTCGCTGACGGGTGGTCGAAGCGCGGCTGGGTCGCGAACCTGCGCGCCAACATCGGCTACGCGCCCTACGCGGCGCTGTGGAACCTGCTCGGGTGGCCAGCCGCTGCGGTGCCGGCCGGGTGGCACGAGGGCGCGCAGGTGCCTCTCGCGGTGCAGCTGGTGGCGCATCCCGCCGCCGATGGAGCCGGCGAGGCCCTGCTGCTGAGCGTCGCCGCTCAGCTCGAGGCCGCCGCGCCCTGGCGACGCACAGCCGCCGTCGTAGTCTGAGGGGCATGACGACTCGACCCGTGCGCCTCGGCGTGCAGCTGCGGCCCCAGCACAGCCCCTACGACCGCATTCGGCACGCCGCCGCCGAGCTCGATGCTCTCGGCGTCGACGTGATCTTCAACTGGGACCACTTCTTTCCGCTCTACGGCGAGCCCGACGGCCTGCACTTCGAGTCGTGGACGATGCTCGCGGCGATCGCCGAGCAGACCACCCACGCCGAGCTCGCCGCTCTCGTCAACTGCAACAGCTACCGCAAC
>DIUS01000078.1:1757-8916 GCA_002423075.1 Microbacteriaceae bacterium UBA6152 | reverse complement strand
TGCGCGGGTTGAGCGTGTCGAAACCCTGAACGTCGTCGTCGACTACCTCGTCCCAGTCGACCCCATGGACGACCTGTATTGCGAGTCCTGCCAGTAGGCAGGAGGAAGACGATCATGCCGATTCTCGGAACCGGAATTCAGGAGGGCCTCCTCCTTAAGCCCATTCACTACCAGTGGGCGATGGATCTCTACGACCAGGCAGTGGCCAACACCTGGTTTCCCAATGAGATCCAGCTCGGCGAAGACCTCGCCGACTTCAAGAAGATGACCGATGAAGAGCGCCACGCCGTCACCTTCCTCATTAGCTACTTCAATCCCAACGAACTGCTCGTCAACAAGGCTCTCGCCTTCGGCGTCTACCCCTATATCAACGCTCCCGAGGCGCACCTCTATCTCGCGAAGCAGATGTGGGAAGAGGCCAATCACTCCATGAGCTTCGAATATGTGCTCGAGACCTTCCCGATCGACCGTAATGAGGCGTACAACTCCCATATCGACGTGCCTTCGATGGCGCGGAAGGAAGCCTTCGAGGTCGAGTTCATCCGACGTATGACGGAGCAGCAGCTCGACATCACCACGACCGAGGGCAAGAAGGACTTCATCCGCAACCTGGTCGCCTACAACATCATCCTTGAGGGAATCTGGTTCTACTCGGGCTTCATGGTGGCGCTCTCGTTCCGCCAGCGGAACCTGCTGCGCAACTTCGGCTCGCTCGTCGACTGGATCGTTCGCGACGAGTCGCTGCACCTGAAGTTCGGCATGAACCTCATCCTCACGGTGCTTGACGAGAACCCCGACCTGCAGACGCCGGAGTTCGCCAACGAGATCAAGCAGATGATCTTGGATGCCGTGGCTATGGAAGAGGACTACAACCGCGACTTGCTGCCGAACGGCATCCTCGGACTCAACGCGACGTACATCAATCAGTACGTCAAGTATCTCGCCGACCGCCGACTCGAAGAACTCGGCTTCGAGCCCGAGTACAAGGTCTCGAATCCTGCGAAGTGGATGGCCACGGCCAACGACACCCTCCAGCTCGTCAACTTCTTCGAGTCGACGAACACCTCCTACGAGTCCAACGCCTCGGCCTCGTCGGGAGACCGCAAGTCCTGATCCCGGGCAGCGGTTCCCCCAGCATCCATCCGCTGGGGGAACCGCTGTGATCCGGGCCCACGCCTGGCCCGGGGCTCGGTCGGCCGGGTGCTCGCCCCGACCAGGGGCCGGGGTACCGCTGGGACGCATGTCCGGGGTGCCGCGGATGACCGGGTAGGCAGCTCAAGGTCAATCTGGGCGGCTGAACACCGTTTCGTCCGCCCGTCCGGCATGTCACCGGCGCGTCCCGGAGATCCGGTGCTGTGCCGCCCATGAGTCGACCCGGGTGCTGGCGCCACTCCTGCCAGGAGTCGGCGCCCCGTGCATCCTCCGGCGAGTCGACCGCGCCCTGCGCATCGACCGCGCCCTGCGCGCTTAGAAGTGGCGGTAGCGCTCTGGGGCGATCTCCCACGGGTCGCGGCCGAGGAACTCGGCCACAGCTCGGAAGACGCAGGCCTCGATGAAGGATCGCCGGTGCCACTCGTCGTCTTTGTGCAGGTGGGCAAGACGCTCGATCGGAACTCGATAGAGCACAATGTGGCGGGCTGGCAGGTCGACGTGCCAACGATCCACGCCGCCGATGCTGGGGGGCCCCGGAGGTGTCGAGGCGATGCGGATGCCGACGCCTGCGAGTTCGGCCGGCCAGAGTGCGCGCACGTAGTCCGCCGCCTCGAGCACGGCCAGTTCGAAGAAGTCGAGCCGGGTGCGCAGCGGCGGAAGCTCCGGCCCGGTGACCGAGGATCGCAGTCCCCGCCCGTGGCGATTTCGCCCCCGGCCGCGGCGCACTGGGGTGACTCGGGAGACAGCGCGGGGCATGCGGAAAGTGTACGGCGGGTCAACGGGATTGGCCGGGCTCGCCGCGCTACCGTGACGACGTGACCAACGTGCTGTTCGACTCCGTAACCGGAGCACCGACGGCCCGCAGCTGCAGTCGCTCAGCATGTGCGGATGACGCGGTGCTGACGCTTACCTTCGACTATGCGGATGCGATGGCCGTGCTCGGCCCGCTCGCGGTACAGCACGAGCCTCACAGCTACGATCTCTGCGCCCGACACGCTGGACGTGTGTCCGCCCCGGTCGGCTGGCAGGTCGTGCGGCACCAGCTCCTCGACCCCGCGGATTGAGCCTGTCGAAATCTGAGCCTGTCGAAATCTGAGCCTGTCGAAATCTGAGCCTGTCGAAATCTGAGCCTGTCGAAACCGCTTGCTCGGTTTTCGATGGGCTCTATCCGCGGGGGCTCGGATTTCGACACGCTCAATCCGCGGGGACTGAGAGAATGAGTCCATGCCGAGCACCGAAACCCGTCTTCCCTTCCAGGTCGCCGATCTGAGTCTGGCCGAGGCGGGCCGCCACCAGATCCGCCTCGCCGAGAACGAGATGCCGGGCCTCATGGCCCTGCGCGAGGAGTACGGGCCCTCCCAGCCTCTCGCTGGCCAGCGCATCGCCGGCTCGCTGCACATGACCGTGCAGACCGCGGTGCTCATCGAGACGCTGCGAGCCCTCGGCGCCGACGTGCGCTGGGCGAGCTGCAACATTTTCTCGACGCAAGACGAGGCCGCCGCGGCCGTCGTCGTCGGCACGACCGGCACCGTCGAGCGCCCCGAGGGCACCCCGGTCTTCGCCTGGAAGGGCGAGACGCTGGAGGAGTACTGGTGGGCCACCCAGCAGATCTTCGACTTCGGCGTCGACGAGGCCGGTGAGCCGGTCGGCCCGACGATGATTCTCGACGACGGCGGCGACGCCACGATGCTCGTGCACAAGGGCGTCGAGTTCGAGGCCGCGGGCGCCGTGCCCGACGCCGCTGAGGGCGACAGCCACGAGTGGCGCGTCGTGCTGAGCGTGCTGCACGAGTCGCTGCAGAGCGACCCGCAGCGGTGGACGCGCGTGAGTCAGGGCATCCAGGGCGTCACCGAAGAGACCACGACGGGCGTTCACCGCCTCTACGAGCTGCACCGCGAGGGCAACCTGCTCTTCCCGGCCATCAACGTCAACGATTCCGTCACGAAGAGCAAGTTCGACAACAAGTACGGCATTCGGCACTCGCTGCCCGACGGCCTCAACCGCGCGACCGACGTGCTCATGGGCGGCAAGACCGTCTTCGTGTGCGGCTATGGAGACGTTGGAAAAGGAGCAGCGGATGCTCTGCGCGGGCAAGGCGCGCGCGTCATCGTGAGCGAGATCGACCCCATCAACGCGCTGCAAGCGGCGATGGATGGCTATCAGGTCGCCCGGCTCGACGANNATCGACATTCTCATCACCGCGACGGGCAATGAGAACGTCGTGACGGTTGAGCAGCTGCAGGCGCTCAAGCACCTCGCGATCGTCGCCAACGTGGGCCACTTCGACAACGAGATCGACATGGCCGGGCTCGAGACCCTGCCGGGCGTCGAGAAGGTCGAGATCAAGCCGCAGGTGCACGAATGGCGACTGCCGACCGGGCGCTCGATTCTCGTGCTGAGCGAGGGCCGCCTCATGAACCTCGGCAACGCGACCGGGCACCCGTCTTTCGTGATGAGCGCCTCGTTCACGAACCAGGTGCTCGCGCAGCTCGAGCTCGCGACGAAGCGCGACGAGTACCCGATCGGCGTCTACGTGTTGCCGAAGCTGCTCGACGAGAAGGTCGCGCGCTTGCACCTCGCGGCGCTCGGCGTTCGCCTGACCGAGCTGACGCCGCGGCAGGCGCAGTACATCGGCGTGGACCCTGCTGGCCCGTTCAAGGTCGACCACTACCGGTATTAACACGGCCCGCATGCGTGGGCTTCGTATCTGAAGCATTCTTCGCCAGGCGCCAAATGCATCACATACGGTGCATATCTGTTGTTTCAGGGTTATGCTTTACATATGAGGCGGCCATCTGTCGACACCGGTGAACTCGCCGAGCCCTGGTACCGGGCTCGAAGCCGGGCCGACATCGGTTCGGCCGTGCGCAAGGCGCGTCAGCGGCAGGGCGCGAATCAGATCGACTTCGCCGCACGAGCTGGTGTCTCTCGTTCAACGCTGCAGCGCCTCGAGCGCGGCGATGACGTGTCGCTCGATGCGCTTCTGGCTGTGCTCGCCGCGCTCGGCCTCGAGGCGATTCTCGTGTCGCGCGGGGCGCAGTGGACAGTGGGCCCTCGATGACCACGCTGCAGGTCTGGTTGCGAGGAGAGCACCTCGGTGAGGTCGAGCAATTGCGCACTGGCCGCGCTCGACTGCGGTTCTCGGGCGCTGCGGTGAACCAGTGGGGTGAAGGAAGCCGACCTCTCAGCCTCTCGCTGCCCGTGACGTCATCGAGGGTCGAGGGTGCGCAGCTCGACGTGTTCCTCGACGGTCTCTTGCCCGAAGGCGCCCTGCGCGCGCAGCTCGAGAACGAGTACGGCACGCGCACCCCGTTCGAGTTGCTCAGTCGTATCGGGCGGGAGTGCGCCGGGGCCGTGCAGTTCACGCTCGACGACAGCCGGCCAGGGCCCGGAAGCCTGCGCGCCTTGAACGACGATGAGGTCACGGCGCTGGTGCGAGACCTGCCCACGCTCACACCGCCCGATGGGCTGCCGATCGGCGCGTCTCTCGGAGGAGTTCAGTCGAAGCTGCTGCTGACGCGCACCCCAGACGGCTGGGCATGGCCCGCCGACGGTGCAATCTCGACCCACATCATCAAGCCGCAGTCGCTCGACCCGAGCAGCCCCGAGCTTCTGGTGGCTGCTGAGCACTGGGCGATGCAGGTCGCGGCGGCGGCGGGCGTACCGGTCGCGACGACCGAACTGCACGAGTTTGATGGGCGACAAGCCATCGTTGTCGAACGGTACGACCGCGTCGACGGCGAGCGCATCCACCAAGAAGACTTCACGCAGGCGCTGTCGGTGCACTCGCTGTCGAAGTATGAATCCACTCTCGCGGGCACGACGCGGCTCAGGTCGATTGCCGCCCTGGCCACGCCCAATGCTCGCGACCCACGAGGCTTCGCCTCGCGCCTGTTCGAGGCGGTCGCGTTCAACACACTGATCGGCAACGGCGATGCCCACTCGAAGAACTACTCGCTCACGATCGACTCGGCAGCCCTGGTCGACGTGGCGCCGCTCTACGACGTCGCGCCCGTGATGTTCCTCGGCCGCTTCCACCACGCCGGTCACGCCGTCGCTCAGCAGACCGACTTGCGATACATCACGCGCCGTCACCTCGTCGACGAAGGGCAGTCGTGGGGCATGAGAAGCACCGACATGGCTGCCATGCTCGACGATCTCATCGGGCGGGTGTCAGACGCGATCGGTGCCCTCGACGCACCGGCAGAGCTGACCAGCGTGGTCGAGCAGGTCGCTGCCCGCGTGCGCCGCTTCTCGAGAGACACGGCGGGCTGAGCCGGCAAGGCGCGGCAACCGTGGTGGCGGCAGGTTAGCCCCGATCAGGAAAGCCGTGCGGCAGCGCGGCCAGCGTCGGCTGCAGCTCGTCGAGGCGCGCGCGCTCGAGCCTGAGCGCCGTCGCCTCGCGCTCGCGGCGCAGTGCAGCAACGCCGGCAAGGAAAAGCTCGGGGTCACCGCCCGGCACGGGCGAGACGTAGAGGGCGGCTTCGGTCGCGAGGTCGCGGGCGAGGCGCTCGCGCGTCGAGGCCGTGTGACCGCCCGCCTGCCGCAAGAACTGGGCGATGCGGCGCGACAGCGCGTCGGGCATGCGGGCGACGTCGGCAGTGGATGCCCATTCCACGAGCTCCACCGGAACCCCATAGACGGGCGGCACCGCACTCGAGACCCGCTCGTACTGGCTGTAGGTGCCGGCGAGCAGGTCGCCCAGACGCTTGGCGCGTGAGTTGAGCATCGCCACGACCACGGCGAGCCCTCCGCCGGTGAAGACGATCTCGAACACGCCGACGAGCGAGCGGATGAACGCGTGGCGGAACGAGATGGCGCCGCCGTCGTCGCGCACGATGCGGGCGCCGAGGGCGAGGCGGCCGAGCGACTTGCCCTGACTCGCGGTTTCGACCACGGCGGGCAGCAGCACGAGTCCGGCCACGACAACGAGAATGCCGACGGCGGCGTAGAGCGCCTCGTCGAGGCCGAGGTCGATCGCGAGCGAGAACACTCCCCAGGCGAAGAGCCCGGTCGCCACGAGGTAGACGAGGTAGTCGATGATGCCGCCGGCCATGCGCAGAATGACACTCGTGGCGCGCAGTTCAAGGGCCACGGCTTCGCCCGTGAGCAGCTCGCGATCGCGGTCGTGCTGGCTCAGGTTCGCCGCAGTGCCAGACATGACATCATCTAAACAGATGGATCTCGACGCTTACTCTTCAGCCCACGCCGCCGAATGGGATCGGCTGCGCACGCTGTCGCGCCAGCGCCGTTTCGCGGGCCCTGACGCCGATGAGCTCATCGAGCACTACCAGGCGGGGGCCACGCAGCTCTCGGCCATCACGACGAGCGCCGGTCAGGTCTCGCAGGCCGCGACCCTGAGCGTGTTGCTCTCGCGAGCGCGACTGCGCTTCACGGGCGCGACCGCCGAGCCGCTTGCCCAGCTGGCCCGCTATGCGACGCGAGAGGTGCCGGCGGCGCTGTACCGCATCCGCTATCTGACGATCGCGATCGCCGTGGCCTTTGTCGCCGTCGCGACGCTCTACGCCGTGTGGGTCGCGACGAACCCCGACGTGCTCGCAGCGATCGGCCCCTACGACGACCTGCGCCGCTATGCCGAAGAAGATTTCGTCGGCTACTACAGCGAGTCGGGCGAAGCGGTCTTCGGCCTGCAAGTGTTCAGCAACAACGCGTGGATCGCCACGCAAGCCGTCGCCTTCGGCATCACCGGGGTGTTCGTGCCGTTCGTGCTCTTCCAGAACGCGCAGGGCTTGGGGCTCAGCGCGGGCATCATGACCGAGTTCGACCGGCTCGACGTGTTCTTTCTCAACATCCTTCCCCACGGCCAGCTTGAGATCTACGCGATCTTCGTGGCCGGCGCGGGCGGCCTCATGATCTTCTGGGCCTGGGTCTCGCCCGGTCCGCGCACGCGGCTGCAGGCGCTCGCCGAAGACGGCCGCGCCCTCTTCGCGGTCATCGGCGGGCTCATTGCCGCTCTGCTCGTGAGCGGCATCATCGAGGGCTACGT
>DIUS01000078.1:0-1722 GCA_002423075.1 Microbacteriaceae bacterium UBA6152 | reverse complement strand
CGCGACGGCGAGACGGGCGACCTCGACCCGATCAGCCGCGGCGCGCGCGTCGTCGTCGGCGACTAGCGCCACCGCTCGCTCGACACGCCACGCCTTGTGGCGCGACGAGGCATGTCAAGTATGTATATAGTGAACATGCATTATTGACGACCTCGGAGGACCCATGTCAGTGCGCGACGCAGTGCTCGCCCTGCTCAGCCAATCGGCGAGCTACGGCTACCAGCTCAAGCTTGAGTTCGAGCGCCGCACGGGCGCGACCTGGGTCGTCAACGTCGGTCAGATCTATCAGACGCTCGAGCGGCTTGAGCGTGACGGTCTCATCGAACACCTCGGCACTGATGACGAGGGTCATCAGTTGTATGTCGCCACCGAGACCGGCCGGGCGGATGCTCAACGCTGGTTGCAGGCTCCGCTCGAGCGTCCCGACGCGCCCCGCAACGAGCTCGCCATGAAGATCGCGCTCGCGTCGACCCTCGAGGGCGTCGACGTGCGTGCGGTGATCCAGACCCAGCGGCTCGCGGTTCTGAAGCAGCTGCAAGAGCTCACGCGCAGCAAGGCCACCACGACCGACCCCGACTCCGCCGATGAACTCGCCTGGCAGTTGAGCATCGACGCCGCGATCTTCCGCGCAGAGTCTGAGGCCCGCTGGCTTGACCACGCCGAATCGCGACTCGACCGCTTGAAGAAACGGGGCATAGACCTCGTGCAGCCGCTACACGAGACCGCGTCGCGCGGCCGTCCGCCGCGCGCGAGCGTTGCCGTATCGCCGACGACGGAGGCAGTGAGCTCATGAGCGAGCGTCGACGTCGCCGCAGTGGGCCTCGAAACACGCGCTCGGGCTCGCCCGCGGGTGTACCCGCGTCGCGGCCTGCAACAGACGACGGAGTGCTCTTGCGCCTCGACGGCGTGACAATGCACTACGGCACGGGCCACAACTCCGTCATGGCCCTCGCGGGTATCGACCTCACGGTGCGACGCGGTGAGCTCGTCGCGATCATGGGCACCTCGGGTTCGGGCAAGTCAACGCTGCTCACGATCGCGGGCGGACTCGTCACGCCTACGAGCGGCGAAGTCGTCATCGCCGACACCTGGCTCAGCGAGGCGAGTGCGCGCGATGTCGCCGCACTGCGCCGCCGGGTCGTCGGCTTCGTGTTTCAAGACTTCAACCTCGTGCCCGCACTGACCGCCATCGAGAACGTGTCGCTGCCGCTCGAGCTCGACGGATGGAAGCGCTCGAAAGCCCGCCGCGCCGCCCTCGACGCACTGCGCGTCGTCGAGCTCGAAGACCGCGCCGACTACTTTCCCGACGATCTCTCGGGCGGCCAGCAGCAGCGCACCGCCATCGCCCGCGCGGTCGTCGGCGGCCGATCGCTCATCCTCGCCGACGAGCCGACGGGAGCCCTCGACTCGCAGACCGGCGAGATGGTGCTGCGGATGCTCCGCGCGCGTATCGACGACGGAGCGGGCGGCATCCTCGTCACGCACGACCCGCGCCACGCGGCGTGGGCCGACCGCATCATCTTCCTCCGCGATGGTCGCATCGTCGACGAGACTCGACGCGACGACGCGAGCGCCCTGCTCGCGCCGCAGACGTGAAGACGGGCAAGCCGGCGCGCGGCCTGGCCGCACGCATTGCGCGCCGCAACGCGCGTCGGGCGCGCGGTCGCAGCATCCTCATCGTGCTGATGGTGACCGTGCCGGTGCTGGCTGTGTCGGCGGTCG
>DIUS01000082.1:5529-10542 GCA_002423075.1 Microbacteriaceae bacterium UBA6152 | reverse complement strand
CGGGCTGGTAGTAGTCGTAGTACGAAACGAAGTACTCGATCGCGTTGTGTGGCATGAGGTCGCGGAACTCGGTCGCGAGCTGCGCCGCGAGCGTCTTGTTGTGTGCGAGCACCAGTGTCGGGCGCTGAACCTGCTCGATGAGCCAGGCCGTCGTCGCAGACTTGCCGGTGCCGGTCGCGCCGAGCAGAACGATATCGGTCTCCCCGGCATTGATGCGCGCGGCGAGCTCGGCGATGGCCTGAGGTTGATCGCCGCTCGGGCTGTAGTCGCTGACGACCTCGAACGGCCGCACCGAACGAGTGGGTTCCATGCCCTCAGTCTACGAAGCGGGGTCTGACACTGTGGTGTGACGAGACTGGCGGTCAACGAGCTGCCGCCAGAGAGCATCCGTCTGCTGCTCGGTGCTCTCGATCGTGCCGCTGGTGTCGATCACGACGTCGGCGATGGCCAGACGCTCGTCGTCGGTCGCCTGGGCGGCGATACGGCGCTCGGCGGATGCTCGGTCGACGCCGCGAAGAGTGACAAGCCGCTCGATGCGCACGTCGGCGGGAGCGTGTGCAACGACGACAAGCTCGAACTCGTCTGCCGACCTGGCTTCGACGAGCAGGGGCACGTCGTAGACCACGATGGCGTCAGGGTGCGTGCGCTCGATCTCCGCAAGCCGCTCGTGGTAGAGCCGGGCAACCTCCGGATGAACGATCGCGTTGAGATCAGTGCGCGCACTCTCATCGGCGAAGACGATCTGCCCCAGCGCCGCGCGATCGAGCGAGCCATCGGGTGCGATTACCGCGTCGCCGAAGCGGGTGCGCACCGCCTGAAGGCCGGCTGAGCCCGCGTTGACCGCAGCCCGTGCGAGTGCGTCCGCATCGATCACGACGGCCCCGCGCTCGGCGAGGCGGCGGGCCACTGTCGACTTGCCGGCGGCGATTCCACCCGTGAGCCCGATCACATCCACGGCCCGACCCTAGCGGTTGGGCACGGGTGCCTGCGGGTAGCATGAGGGCCAGTCGCTTCCCGGAGGTCTCTGTGCTCGAACTGCTCACCGGAACTGGGCTCGCCGTCGCCGCGGGCCTCAACGCCTACGTGCCGTTGCTGATCCTCGGACTCGCAGGCCGATTCCTCGACTTCATCGAACTGCCGGCGGGCTGGACCTGGTTGCAGAACGAATGGGTGTTGCTTGTTCTCGCGGTGCTGCTGGTCGTCGAGATCGTCGCGGACAAGATTCCGGCCGTCGACTCGATCAATGACTGGATCCAGTCGATCGTGCGGCCGGCCGCGGGCGGCATCGTGTTCGGCACCGGCAGCGCGACACAGACGGCGGCGGTGACTGACCCGGCCGCGTTTTTCGAGTCGAATCAGTGGGTACCGGTGGTCGCTGGCATCGTCATCGCGCTCGGAGTGCATGCCACCAAGATGTTGGTGCGCCCCGCTGCGAATGCCCTCACCGCGGGGGCCGCCGCTCCGGTGCTGTCGACGGGCGAAGACATCGGCGCGGTGATGCTCAGCCTGTTCGCGATCCTCATCCCGATTCTCGTGATCATCGCGCTCATCGCCCTCGTGGTCATCGTCTTCTCGATCTTCCGACGCATGCGCCGGCGGCGGCAGTCAGTGGCGCCCGCGTAGGCATCCGTCGCCTGCCGCCCGGTACTTCAGCCAACGCAGAACGGGCCGCCCCGGAGGGCGGCCCGTTCGCTGCTCTCGTGCGAGAACGGCTAGCTGTTGCTCGAGAGCTTCTCGCGCAGGGCGGCGAGCGACTCGTCGTCGGCAAGCGTGCCGGCCGAGGCCGCCTCGCTCGTGAAGCCGGCAGCGGCGGGCAGCTCGTTGTCGTCGTCGGCCAGCGCCGCGATGACCTGCTTCTTGTGCTGCTCCCAGCGGGCCTGCGCGGCGGCGTAGTCCTGCTCCCACTTGGCACGCTGCTCGTCGAAGCCGTCTTTCCACTCCTGCGTCTCAGAGTCGAAGCCCTCGGGGTACTTGTAGTTGCCCGCCTCGTCGTACTCGGTCGGCATGCCGTAGACGGCCGGGTCAAACTCGGCGCTCTCGGGGTCGACACCCTCGTTGGCCTGCTTGAGGCTCAGCGAGATGCGGCGGCGCTCGAGGTCGATGTCGATGACCTTGACGAAAACCTCGTCATTGACTGACACGATCTGCTCGGCGAGCTCGACGTGCTTGGCCGAGAGCTCCGAGATGTGCACAAGGCCTTCGATGCCGTCGGCGACACGCACAAAAGCACCGAACGGAACGAGCTTGGTGACCTTGCCCGGCGCGACCTGGCCGATGGCGTGGGTGCGGGCAAAGACCTGCCAGGGGTCTTCCTGCGTAGCCTTGAGCGAGAGCGACACGCGCTCGCGCTCGAGGTCGACCTCGAGAATCTCGACCGTGACTTCCTGACCGACCTCGACGACCTCGCTGGCGTGCTCGATGTGCTTCCAGCTGAGCTCGGAGACGTGCACCAGACCATCGACGCCGCCGAGGTCGACGAACGCACCGAAGTTGACGATCGACGACACGACACCCTTGCGAACCTGGCCCTTGGCCAGGTTGTTGAGGAAGGTCGAGCGGCTCTCCGACTGCGTCTGCTCGAGCAGAGCGCGACGCGAGAGCACCACGTTGTTGCGGTTCTTGTCGAGCTCGAGGATCTTGGCCTCGATCTCCTGGCCCAGGTACGGCGTGAGGTCGCGTACGCGGCGCAGTTCGATGAGCGATGCGGGCAAGAAGCCGCGCAGGCCGATGTCGACGATGAGTCCGCCCTTGACGACCTCGATGACGGTGCCGGTGACGACGCCGTCGGCGTCTTTGATCTTCTCGACGTCACCCCATGCGCGCTCGTACTGGGCGCGCTTCTTCGAGAGGATCAGGCGACCCTCTTTGTCTTCCTTCTGGAGGACGAGGGCCTCGACCATGTCACCCACGGCGACAACCTCGGTCGGGTCGACATCGTGCTTGATCGACAGCTCGCGAGAGGGAATGACACCCTCGGTCTTGTAGCCGACATCGAGGAGAACCTCGTCGCGGTCGATCTTGACGACGGTTCCTTCGATGAGGTCGCCGTCGTTGAAGAACTTGAGAGTCAGTTCGACCGCGGCCAGAAAGTCTTCGGCAGAGCCAATGTCGTTGATGGCGATCTGCTGAGGTGCCTTGGTCGTTACGGGGGTCATGTAGTGGTTGCTCCGATGCGGACAGGAATCAGGCCGTGACGATGTGGTGCGGAAGAGTCGCCAGGGCATGCGGACAGGACTGCCGTCAAATCGACGACTCTCCAGCCTATCCCGTCGCGCAGACGGGCGGCAAACCGTCAGCGGCGCCCTGTCAGCCGAGCAGTGCCGACTTGAGGGTGTCGAGGCCGACGCCACCGAGGTCGAGCGCGTTCTTGTGGAAGACCTTGTTCGAGAACGAGGCACCCTCTTTCTCCTTGTAGGCGTCGCGGATCTGCTCCCAGATGCGCTGGCCAACCTTGTACGAGGGCGCCTGGCCCGGCCAGCCGAGGTACCGGTTCACCTCGAAGGTCACGAAGCCGTCGTTCATGTTGACGTTCTTGCGCATGAAGGCGAAGGCGTCGTCACTCGTCCATACCTGGCCCGTCTCGGGGTGGATCTTGCCGAGGTGCACGCCGATGTCGAGAACCACGCGGGCGGCGCGCATGCGCTGGCCGTCGAGCATGCCGAGTCGATCGGCAGGGTCGTCGAGGTAGCCGAGCTCTTCCATCAGGCGCTCGGCGTAGAGCGCCCAGCCCTCGGCATGTCCGCTCGTGCCGGCCAGCAGGCGGCGCCACGAGTTGAGCTGGGCACGGTTGTAGACGGCCTGCCCGATCTGCAGGTGGTGGCCGGGAACGCCCTCGTGGTAGACGGTCGTCGTCTCGCGCCAGGTGTCGAACTCGTCGACGCCTTCGGGGATGCTCCACCACATGCGGCCGGGCCGTGAGAAGTCATCGGTCGGCCCCGTGTAGTAGATCGCTCCGCCGGAGGTCGGCGCGATCATGCACTCGAGCGCCTTCACCGGTTCAGGAATCTCGAAGTGCGTGCGGGAGAGCTCGGCGATCGCCGTGTCACTGAGGTTCTGCATCCACGCCTTGAGGGCGTCACGACCGTGCAGCTTGCGCGCCGGGTCTTTCTCGAGGTGCGCGATGGCCTCCTCGACGCTCGCACCGGGAAGAATCTGGCCTGCGATGCGAGTCTGCTCGTCCACCATGCGGGCGAGCTCCTCGATGCCCCACTCGTAGGTCTCGTCGAGGTCGATCGTGGCCCCGAGGAAACGACGCGACATGAGCACGTAGAGCTCGCGGCCGACGGCGTCGTGCTCGCGAGCCGCTGGAGCGAGCTCGGTCTCGAGGAAGGTCGCGAAGGCGCCGTAGGCATCGGCTGCGGCCCGCGCATTCCGGGCCAGATCGGCGCGCAGCGACGCGGGAACCTCCCCGCCCTCGACACTCGCCTCGGCTGCGAACTCGGGGAAGAACCCGTCGGCACCGGCGTTGCGTCGAGCCTGCTCGAGCACCTCGGTCACCTGACGGCGGGCGGGCGTGTTGCCCGCCGCGATCCCCTCGCGCAGGGTCTCGGTATAGCCTTCGAGCGCGCCGGCCACGTTGCCGAGCTTGCGGGCGATGATGCTCCAGTCGTGCTCGGTCGCCGTCGGCATGAGGTCGAAGATCTCGCGGATGCCCTGCGCGGGCGAAGCGAGAACGTTGAGGTCGCGCTGCTCCCAGCCGACGGCGGCGAGATCGAGGTCGAGCGACAACTCGGCCGACAGGTCGGTGATCGTCACGCGGTCGGTGTCGTCGACCGGCGAAGCCGCGGCGAGCTGGGCGAGAGTGGCCCGTGCCGCGTCTTCATAGCGGGCTCGCCCGGCCGGCGAGAAGTCTTGATACTCGTCGAGGCGTCCCTCGGCACCGATGTAGGTCGCCGTGTCGGGGCTCAGCTCGACGAGCGTGGCGACCCACTGCTCAGCGATCGCATCGACGGACGTGGGAGTGCGGGCGGCAGCGCTGTCTGACATGCGAGCGAGCCTAACGCTCGCTGAGCG
>DIUS01000082.1:0-5476 GCA_002423075.1 Microbacteriaceae bacterium UBA6152 | reverse complement strand
CTCGAACACGAGTTCGTCGTGCACCTGCAGCAGCAGGCGCGAGCGCAGGGCATCCCGCTGAAGGTCGGCCGCCACGTCGTTCATGGCGATCTTCATGATGTCGGCCGCCGAGCCCTGAATGGGTGCATTGAGCGCCTGCCGCTCGGCATTGTCACGCAACACGCGATTCGGACTCGCAAGGTCGGGAAACGGGCGGCGTCGACCGAAGATCGTCTCGGTGTAGCCGTCGGCGCGGGCCTGCTCGACGACGCTGCGCAGGTAGTCGCGCACCGCACCGAAGCGGGCGAAATAGTCGGTCATGAGCTGCTTCGCCTCTGTCGAGTCGATACGCAGCTGCTTGCTCAGGCCGAAAGCGCTGAGCCCGTAGGCGAGCCCGTAACTCATGGCCTTCACCTTCGTGCGCATCTCGCTCGTCACGTCAGCCGGCGCGACGCCGAAGATGCGCGCACCGACGAAGCGGTGAAGGTCTTCTCCCGAGTTGAAGGCCTCGATGAGACCTTTGTCGCCCGAGAGATGCGCCATGATGCGCATCTCGATCTGCGAGTAGTCGGCCGTGAGCAGGCCTTCATAGCCCTCGCCGGCTACGAAGGCCGCGCGGATGCGGCGGCCCACCTCAGTGCGCACCGGAATGTTCTGCAGGTTCGGGTCAGTTGACGAAATTCGACCGGTCGTTGTGCCTGTCTGGTCATACGTCGTGTGAATGCGGCCGTCGGTGGCGGTCGCGGCCGACAGGGTCTCGACGATCTGGCGCAGCTTGGTCGCGTCGCGGTGCTGCAGCAGCAGGCCGAGGAAGGGGTGCGGATGCGCCTCTTGCAGATCGGCGAGAGCTGCGGCGTCGGTCGAGTAGCCCGTCTTCGTCGCGCGCGTCTTGGGCATGCCCAGCTCGTCGAATAGCACCTCCTGCAGCTGCTTCGGCGAGCCGAGATTGACCTCTCGACCGATCTCCGCGAAGGCCTGCTGGGCGAGAGCGGCGCTCGTTTCGCCGAGCTCGGCGCTGATGGCGTCCAGCTCGCCTTGATCGACCGAGATGCCCGTGCGTTGCATGAGCGCGATGACCGCGGCCGTCGGAAGTTCGATCTCGGTCAGTACGCGCACGCTCGTCTCGGGCAGCGACTGGCGCTGCTCGGCCACCAGCCGGTGCACGAACCAGGCAACGGTCGCGGGGCTGATGCTCTCGGTGTCGGGAACGAGTTGGTTCGGATCAGCCTGCGGCATCGATTCGCCGAGCACGTCGTGCACGAGATCGACGAGGTCGTACGACTTCGCCCCCGGGCGCTCGAGCCACGCGGCGAGGCGGGTATCCCACGCCACTCCGGCCAGGGTGATCTCAAGACCCGCGAGCAGACTCGTGGCCGTCTTGGCATCGGCGAGTAACTTCGGGGCGTCGCTCGACAGCCACGCCTCGAGCGCGGCATAGTCGGGGCGGTGCGCGGCCCAGTTAACCTGCACCGTCTCGGTCGCGGTGGCGAGCCCGAAGGCCGCGAGCTCACCATGCGGAGCATCCACCACGACGGCCACTTCGGTGCCCGCTGTCGAGGCCAACCACTTCGCCAGCTCTTCGTCGACGAGCGTGCGCACGGCCGGAAGGTCGGTGCGCGCCTGGGCCTCGACGGACGCGCCCATGTCGGCGCCCTCGGCTTCGGCGAGCTTCAACACCCGCTCGGTCAGGGTACGGAACTGCAGTCGCTCGAAGACCTGCTTCACTGCGGCGACGTCCATGGGGCGGCGGTCGAGGTCGTGTGGTCCCACGGGCAGCTCGAGATCGGTGACGAGCCGATTGAGGCGGCGATTGCGCTCGGCGCGGTCGCGCTGCTCGCGCAGATTCGTGCCGACGACTCCCCCGATCTCGTCGATGTGCTCCCAGATTCCGTCGAGCGAGCCGTACTGCGTGATCCACTTGACGGCCGTCTTCTCGCCGACCTTGTCGATACCCGGCAGATTGTCGCTGGTCTCGCCAACGAGGGCAGCGATCTCGGGGTACTGCTCCGGGTTGATGCCGTAGCGCTCCCGCACCGCATCGGGATCGTAGCGCTTGAGCTCGCTGACCCCTCTGGCGTTGGGATACAACAACGTCACGTCATCGGTGACGAGCTGAATCGTGTCGCGGTCGCCTGAGACCACCAGCACGTGGAAGCCCTCTGCCGCGCCGCGGGTCGCGAGGGTCGCGAGGATGTCATCGGCCTCGAAGTCTTCTTTCGTGAGGGTTGGGATGCTCATGGCCGCGAGTGCCTCCTGCAGCAGCGGCACCTGCCCGACGAACTCGGGCGGTGTCTCGCCGCGTGTGCCCTTGTACTCGGGGTACTCGCGCGTGCGGAACGAGTACCGCGAGATATCGAAGGCGACCGCGACGTGTGTCGGCTTCTCCTTCGCCAGCAGGCTCAGGAACATCGAGAGGAAACCGTGGATCGCGTTCGTGTGCTGCCCATCACGCGTGACGAAGCTGTCGATCGGCAGGGCGTAGAACGCCCGGAAGGCCAGAGAGTGGCCGTCGACGATGAGGAGGATAGGCTTTTGAGAGTCCGTCACGCGGCTCAGCCTACTCAGGCGGTCCGACCCTGAAGCCGAAGCATCGGCGCCCCTCGAGGATGCTCACCATGACTCTGCTGCCCCCCGACCTCGACCCCGAACTCGTCGAGCGCCTCGTCGCCACCGGCGGCGGCGCGCTGTGCCGCAAGATGGGCATCGAGTTTCACGAGCTCTCGGCCGAACGCTCGGTCGCCACCATGCCGGTCGATGGAAACACGCAGGTCATCGGTCTGCTCCACGGCGGAGCGCACGTCGTGCTGGGCGAGAGTCTCGGATCAATCTCGTCGGCGATTCATGGTGGCCCCGATCGGTACGCGGTCGGCATCGAGATCAACGCAACGCACAGTCGATCGGTCACCGAGGGAGTCGTGACCGCCACCTGCACCGCGCTCGTGCTCGGTCGAACGCTCTGCACGCACGAGATCGTCATCACCGATAGCGACGGTCGCCGACTGTCGACGGTGCGCATGACGAACATGCTGCGCGACCGCTGACCGGCCGCGGCGACGCCTACTCGGACGGCGTGCTCTCGGTCTCGTCAGACGACGCTGCCGCGGGCTTCTTCGCGGCATCCTTCTTGGTGACCAGTTGGTCGATGATGGCCTGGGCAACCGCCTGCATGGTCGTGCGGCGGTCCATCGACGCCTTCTGGATCCAGCGAAAGGCCTCGGGCTCGCTCAGCCCCATGCGCTCGTTCAGCAGTCCTTTGGCGCGATCGACGAGCTTGCGCGTCTCGAAGCGCTCGACCAGATCGGCCACCTCGGCCTCGAGCGTGAGGATCTGCTGGTACCGGCTCAGCGCGATCTCGATGGCGGGCAGCAGGTCGTTCGGCGTGAACGGCTTGACGACATAGGCGAGCGCTCCGGCCTCACTGGCCTGCTCGACCAGCTCTTTCTGGCTGAAGGCCGTGAGCAATACGACCGGGGCAATGTGGTTCTCGCTTAGGCGCTTGGCCGCCTCGATGCCGTCAAGCTGCGGCATGCGGATGTCCATGATCACGAGATCGGGTCGCAGTTCAGTGGCCAGCGCTACGGCGGTCTCGCCATCACCCGCCTCCCCGACGACATCGAAACCGTTGTCACGCAAGATCTCGACGATGTCCATGCGGATCAACGACTCGTCCTCCGCGACGACGACGCGACGGGGGGCTGCTGTGCTCGAATCCTGGTCACTCACGCGTCAGAGCCTACGGTATCGTCGAGCCCACGGGGCCGACGACGCCCTGTGCCGGCTTGGCGGAATGGTAGACGCGGCGCACTCAAAATGCGTTGTCCGAGAGGACGTGTGGGTTCGAGCCCCACAGCCGGTACGAGTANNGCTCGCACGTCGCGCCCACAGCCGGTACAAGAAGGGGCCGCACCCGGCGGGTGCGGCCCCTCTCTTCGTGCTCGCGTCAGTCGGAGCCCTCAGGATCTTGCCAGGCAGGCGCCTTGGCATTGAAGGCGTCGCCCACGACGTGCACGCGAAGATCGTTGGTCGAGCCCGAGATTCCGGGAGGCGACCCGGAGATCACCACGACCTTGTCGCCCTCGACCGCGAGACCCTCGCGTAGCAGCACCTCGTCAACCTGGCTGTACATGGCGTCGGTGTGCGTCACTCGGTCAACAAGAAAGGACTCGATGCCCCAGGTGAGCGACATGCGGCGCGCAATGCCTTCGTAGGGAGTGAAGGCCTTCATCGGGATGCGAAAGCGGAGTCGCGACATGCGCCGGGCCGAGTCGCCCGACTCGGTGAACACGCACACGTACTTCGCCTCGACGAAGTCGGCGACCTCGGCCGCAGCGAGCGTGATCGCCCCGCCCTGCGTGCGCGGCTTCGTGCCGAGCGGAGGGATGCGCTCGAGACCGTGCTCCTCGGTCGAGGCGATGATGCGGGCCATGGTCGAGACTGTGATGACCGGAAACTCGCCGACGCTCGTCTCGCCGCTGAGCATGACCGCATCGGCCCCGTCGAGCACAGCGTTCGCTACGTCGCTGGTCTCGGCCCGCGTCGGAATCGGGCTGCTGATCATGGATTCGAGCATTTGCGTCGCCACAATGACGGGCTTCGCCATGCGCCGGGCTAGTTCGACCGCGCGCTTCTGCACGATCGGCACGGCCTCGAGCGGCAGCTCGACACCGAGGTCACCGCGGGCCACCATGATGCCGTCGAAAGCGTCGACGATCTCTTCGAGAGCATCCACCGCCTGAGGCTTCTCGATCTTCGCGATCACCGGCACGGTGCGTCCTTCTTCGCGCATGATCTCGTGCACCCGCATGACGTCAGAGGCGTTGCGCACGAACGAGAGGGCGATGTAGTCCGCGCCGAGCTTGAGCCCCCAGCGCAGATCGTCTTCGTCTTTCTCTGAAAGAGCAGGCACGTTCACCGCCACACCGGGCAGGTTGATGCCCTTGTTGTTCGAGACCGCGCCAGCGACGACGACCTCGGTGCGCACGCGCACGCCATCGGTGTCGATGACCCGTACGCGCACCTTGCCATCATCGATCAGCAGGAAGTCGCCGGGCTTGACATCGGTGGGGAGGCCTTTGTAGGTGGTGCTGCAGAGCTCGCGGGTTCCCACGACGTCGTCGGTCGTGATCGTGAAGATGTCTCCTTCGTCGAGCTCGTGGGGTCCGTTCTCGAACGTGCCGAGACGGATTTTCGGGCCCTGCAGGTCGACAAGGATCGCGACAGGTTGGTTCGCATCGCTCGCCGCCTGGCGCACGGTGCGGTAGATCTCTTCGTGCACGTCGTAGGTGCCGTGACTGAGGTTCATGCGAGCGACGTTGACGCCCGCCTCGATGATGGCTCGGATGTTGTCGTAACTGGATGTCGCCGGCCCGAGGGTGGCGACGATCTTTGCGCGTCTCATGACTTCCTCACGTGGTGGTGGTGGTAGGGGCGGAACGTGATGGGGCGGATGCGGCGGCTGACGGCGTGCCGGTTCGCGTCGTGCCGACTATACGGTGAG
>DIUS01000056.1 GCA_002423075.1 Microbacteriaceae bacterium UBA6152 | reverse complement strand
AGCGGGTACTGGGTGACCGTGGCGATGCTTGTCGTCCTATTCGCACCTTCCGATATCAGGCTCGTGCGGGCGGCCGTGCTGGAGCAGTCGGCGCGACCATACATCGAGTCGGCACGCATGCTTCGGCTCAACCCGCTGCGGATCATGTTTCGCCACATCCTTCCGAACGTGAGCCCGATCATCGTCACTAATGCTCTCGTGAACATGGCCATTGCGATCGTCTCTCTCTCGTCGTTGTCGTTCTTGGGCGTCGGTGTGGCACCCGGAGCGGCCGACTGGGGCAGGCAACTCGACGACGGTCGCGCGCTGCTGCTCAGCAACCCAGCGGCGTCTCTCGCGCCCGCGATCGCGATCGTGATCGTGGCGTGCGCCATCAACTTGCTCGGCGACGCGATCGCGGCCCGCGCCGACTCGAGACGGAGTGCCGCATGAGCGAGTCGATACCCCTGTTGCAGGCTCGTGCACTCACCGTGCACGGCCCGAGCGGCATCATCGTCGAACCGCTCGACCTCGACGTGCACGCGGGCCGTACCCTCGCCATCGTGGGCGAGTCGGGCTCGGGCAAATCGCTCACGGCGCGAGCCCTCACCGGGCTACTCGACCCCGCACTGCGGGCGGCCGGCACACTGCGGCTCGGTGAGCAACAGTTCGATCTCGGCGTCGACGTGCCGTGGCAGCGGCTGCGCGGTTCGGCCGTCTCATTGCTGCTGCAAGACCCCTTTACCTCGTTGAGCCCGGTGCACCGCTGTGGCAGTCAAATCGCTGACACCGTACGCGCGTCGGCTCGCCGCAGCGGCGTTACCCTGACGCGTGCGCGAGTGGCCGAGATGGTCGCAGAAAGACTCTCAGAAGTCCGTCTCGACGCCTCCGTCGCCCGGCGCTACCCCCACGAGCTGTCAGGTGGCATGCGTCAGCGAGTCGCCATCGCGGCGGCGATCGCGGGCGACCCCGAGATTCTCATCGCCGACGAGCCCACGACAGCACTCGACTCGTCGACGCGCGGTGAAGTGCTCGCCGTCATCGCCGAACTGCAGTCGCGTCGAGGTCTCGGCGTCATCCTGATCTCTCACGATCTCGGCGTCGTGCGAGGTAGCGCCGACGATCTGATCGTGATGTACGCAGGCGCAGCCGTCGAACGCGGCCCCGCTCGAGTCGTGCTCGAACACCCCGTGCACCCTTACACCGAGCGATTGCTTGCGGCAGAGCCGCCGCTCGACCACCGATTGCACGAGCTCGCGGGCATTCCTGGCTCGGTCCCCTCGCCGGGGTCACGCACAGAAGGCTGCTCGTTCGCCCCCCGCTGTGCACTCGCCACCGAGCTGTGCCTGGTCGAGACTCCGCTCCTTCGGGTTGTCTCGACGGGGTCTCTCGCGGCCTGCCACCACAGCAGCGAACCCATCGTGTCGACCGACCGAGCCGCGGCAGCGCAACACTCGCTCGACGAGCATCCCGATGCGGTGCTCAGCGTGCGCGGTCTACGCGCGCGGCACGGCGCCACCGAGGTGTTGCACGGTGTCGACCTCATCGTCGGCAGCCGTGAGATTGTCGGGGTCGTGGGCGAATCGGGCTCGGGCAAGACCACTCTCGCGCGTTGCATTGCGGGGCTACATCCCGATCACGACGGCGACCTCCGACTAGACGGGGTCGAGCTGCCGCGCGGGCTCGCCGCGCGTGACCCTCGCCACCTGCAGATCGTCTTCCAAGACCCGTACTCGGCGCTCAACCCCCGTCTCACCGTTGGAGCCGTGCTGCGCGAAGCGCTCGCGGTGGGAGACCAGCCGGCGAGCGGGCTCGGCGCTCTGCTCGACAGCGTGGGGCTGCCCGCGCACTACGCACGCAAGCGCCCGCGCGATCTCTCCGGCGGAGAACGCCAGCGTGTCGCGATCGCCAGAGCTCTTGCCCCCCGGCCTCGACTGCTCATCTGTGATGAGTCGGTCTCGGCGCTCGACGTGTCGGTGCAGGCGCAGATTCTCAGCCTGCTGCTGAGGATTCGCGATGAGGTCGGGACGCCCGTGCTCTTCATCACCCACGATTTGGCTGTCGTGCGGCAGGTGTGCGACAGAGTACTCGTGCTCCGCAACGGCGAAGCGGTCGAGAGTGGGCACGTCGATCACGTCTTCAATGAGCCCGAGCACCCGTACACGCGTTCGCTCCTCGCCGCGAGCGCCGCCGTTCCCGATGTGAAAGGTGCCCCCCTCGCATGACCGCATCGCTGAATGCAGACCTCGTCAATGTCGCGCTGCTCGAGCCCGCGGCGCCAGCCGACGAGCAACAGCCTGAGCTGGCTGTTCCCGCGGCGGTCGCCGGGGTGTGGATGCACCCCACGGGCTCGGCGATCGTGCATCGCGCCCTGCTCGGCGACCCCGGAGATCCCCAGGCCGGAGCGTTACTGCGTCGGCGCCCGCACACGGCCGGTTCGGTGATCGTCGGGGCCTTCGGCGATGAAGCGGCCCTCGCCGTCGTGATCGAACGACTCGTGCAGGTCGAGCGCGAGGCAGAGCATCCACTCGTCAGGTGGCAGGTGCTTCCCGGCGAGAACGTCGACCCGGCAGCCTATGGATTCCGGACTCTCACGGCTGCGCGGCCGTCGGGCGACGGCACCGAGCCCGGCATCGACGGTTGGGTGCTCGACCTGGTGGAGTGGCCGCGCGGCGAGATTGCGTACTACCGGCAGACGACCGAATTCACGTGCGGGGGAGTCTCGGCACTGCTCGCCCTTGAAGCGGCGGGCATCACAATGCTGGGCGACGACGTCGACGCGAACCGGCTCACCGAGCTGCGCGTGTGGCGAGAAGCCACCAATGTGCCGGCGTGCGACCCGCTCGCTCTGACGGTCACGCTCGAGCGGCTCCGCGGCGACGGACAGCGCGTCGAGGTGTACCTCGATGCTGACGACCCCGTGCTGCTCGAGCACCTCACCGAGCCCGACGACCTCGCCTTCCGCAGTGACTTGCAACGTCTTGCCGCGATCGAGCTCGACGCGGCAGGGGTCGAGCGCCACCGTACGCGGCCGAGCATGGCCGACATCGGAAGAGCTGTCGAGGCAGGAGCCATCGCGCTGCTGCTCATCGATCTCGAGCCGCTCATCGACGACCCGACGCCGCACTGGGTCGTCGCGGCCTCGGCGCGCGACGGTGTGCTGCTGATCGATGACCCGTGGGTCGAGACCACCATTGGCGAGACCTGGGTCATGACCCACGAGCTGCCTATCACCGCCGATGAACTCGAAGGCATCGTGCGGTGGGGCAGCGGGTATCGCGGCGTGATCCTCCTACACCGTTGAGCGCTGTGCCCCGTGCCGCTGCGCCCCGTGGCGGCCAGCCGTCGTGCGCGACCGGCGCCTGCCGCGCTCACTAGACTTCTGCCTTGCGTGTTACTCGGCGCCGGGCATCCAGCTCGGCCAGAACAGGAGACTCCCTCGTGGCTGCACCCTCTCGGCTCGACACCGTCATCGCGCTCGCCAAGCGGCGCGGCTTCGTCTTTCAGGCCGGTGAGATCTACGGCGGTTCGCGGTCTGCCTGGGACTACGGCCCACTCGGCGTCGAGCTGAAAGAGAACATCAAGCGCCAGTGGTGGCGCTCGATGGTGACGCGTCGCGATGACGTGGTCGGGCTCGACTCGAGCGTCATTCTGCCCAAGCGGGTGTGGGAGGCCTCCGGTCACGTCGAGGTCTTCAGTGACCCGCTCGTCGAGTGCCTCAGCTGTCACAAGCGCTACCGGGCCGACCACCTCGAAGAAGAGTACGAAGAGAAGAAGGGTCGCGCACCCGAGAACGGTCTCAGAGATATCGCGTGCGCGAACTGCGGCACCCGCGGTCAGTGGACCGAGCCGAAAGAGTTCTCGGGGCTGCTCAAGACGTTCCTGGGGCCGGTCGAAGAAGAATCCGGGATGCACTACCTACGCCCGGAGACCGCCCAGGGCATCTTCGTCAACTTCGTGAACGTGCTGGGCGCGGCNNCGCGAGTTTGAGCAGATGGAGATGGAGTTCTTCGTCGAGCCCGGCACCGACGAAGAGTGGCACCAGTACTGGATCGACACGCGGCTGCAGTGGTACATCGACTTAGGGATCGACCCCGAGAACCTGCGGCTCTATGAGCACCCCGCCGAGAAGCTCTCGCACTACTCCAAGCGCACGGTCGACATCGAGTACCGCTTCGGCTTCACGGGTTCGGAGTTCGGCGAGCTTGAGGGCGTCGCCAACCGCACCGACTTCGACCTCAAGACCCACAGCGAGCACTCGGGCGTCGACCTCTCGTATTTCGACCAGAGCAAAGAAGAGCGCTGGGTGCCCTACGTCATCGAGCCCGCGGCAGGCCTCACGCGCTCGCTCATGGCCTTCCTCGTCGACGCCTACTACGAAGACGAGGCGCCCAACACGAAGGGCGGCGTCGACAAGCGCACGGTGCTGCGCCTCGACCGTCGGCTCGCGCCGATCAAAGCCGCGGTGCTGCCGCTCTCGCGCAACGAGCAGCTCTCGCCCGTGGCGCGCGAGCTCGCCGACCGCCTGCGCCAGCACTGGAATGTCGACTTCGACGACGCTGGCGCAATCGGCCGCCGCTACCGCCGCCAAGACGAGATCGGCACACCGTTCTGCATCACGGTCGACTTCGACACGCTCGACGATCAGGCCGTCACGGTGCGCGAGCGCGACACGATGGAACAGCAGCGCATCCCGCTCGACGCACTCGAGGCCTACCTGGCCGGCGAGCTGCTCGGCTCCTAGTCGGCGCGCCGCCCACCTGTCCTACCCGAGCCCGGTCTCCACAATTCAGGAGTCGCGGCGACCGGAAGGGCATCCACACCCCTGTGTCGGCGTGTCGTACTTCGCCCACGTGACCCGCTCCTGAATTGTGGAGGCCGGCCGGCGTCGGGGCGTCCCTCACAGGCGACCGTGTCGGGTAGGGCCCCACGACTCGGGAACTCGACGCTCGGGTGGCNNCACGATCTGCGCCGGGCGCTGAAGGCCGGCGCGCTCAACCGTCCGCGCCGAGGCTGGTACTCGACCTGGCCTGAGCGAGATCCGCGATTCAGGGCGATGCGTGTCGGCGGGCGCCTCACCGGTATCAGTGCCATAGCCGCACTCGGCGGGTGGGTGCTCGACCGGCACTCGCTACACGTGGCGGTGCCGATCAACGCCGCCCGCCTGCGCAACCAGTGGCGTCGCGACCTTCGGCTGACGGATGCTCGCGATGACGACCTCGTCGTGCACTGGGTCAGCCCCGCGCACGATCGGGGTTCGTCGACGGGCATCGTCGACCTCCCCGAAGCCCTCGAGCTGGTCTGCCGCACCGAAGCCGCCGAGCAGGCGATCGCCGTGCTCGACTGGGTGCGTCGCACGGGCAGGCTCGACCGCATCGAGCTTGCCGAGCT
>DIUS01000011.1 GCA_002423075.1 Microbacteriaceae bacterium UBA6152 | reverse complement strand
GGGCGCCGCTCTGCCCGGCGGGGGAGTCGCGGGCCTCGTCGCGGGCATCAACCCCGTGCTCGAGCTCGGCGACGATCTGCGGCGCACTACTCCGGTCACCGCGCTGCGCTACAGCACGGACGCCGACGGAGGCCTCTACCTGACGCTCTCGCACCTCGCAGAGTTCACCGCTGAATCGGTGCAGCCGGTCGTCGCGGGCGAGCAGGTGCAGCCTGACGTGATCGGACCGCCCGCGTGGCTCGGTGCGGCGGTCGCGACCACCTCGGTGTCGACCCGCATCCAGCTCGAGAATGTGCGCACGCGGTGGCTGCCCTTGCCGAGCGCGCCCGAACGCGTCACCGGACTCGCGGGCGACTGGCGCGTCGACGAGGCGGGCGTGACGCTCAGCACAGCCGAGGGCACCGTGCGCGAGGGCGTGTACGAGGTCGACAGCCTGATCGCCCAGCCGACCCCTGAGCAGCTGGGCGCCGCCCACGTGGCGGCGCCCAGGCTCGAGCCCTACCGGGCCCTGCCCGACGGCATCGACCCGATTATCGCCCTCACGGCGCAGCGGGTGGCAGATGCGGCGCCAGGCGACTCGGCCTACGACGACGCACTCGCGCTGCAGCGGTATTTCACGCAGGGCGACTTCGTCTACTCTGAGTCGGCGCCCGTCGAGTTCGGCTACGACGGCACGAGCGCCGACATCGTCGCCGTCTTTCTCGAGGCTCGCGCGGGGTACTGCGTGCACTATGCCGCGGCCATGACCCTCATGGCACGCACTCTCGGCATTCCCGCGCGCATCGCGGTCGGCTTCTTGCCCGGCGAGCGCAACCCCGACGCCCCGAGCGAGTACATCGTGAGCACCGATGACTTGCACGCCTGGCCCGAGCTGCACTTCGACGGCATCGGCTGGATGCGCTTCGAGCCGACGCCGTCGCGCGGCGCGGTGCCCGAGTACGCCTCTGCCGACGTGCCGGCTCCTGACGAGGTGCCCGAGATCGATCCCGAGACGGGCGAGCCGATCGACGCGGAGCCCGATGCGCCCGCGCCCGGCACGGATACCGAGACCGACCCGGTCGACCGCGTCACCGGCCCGACCGACGCACCCGACGCGGGCGGACTCATCGACGGCGGCAATGACGGGTCGGCCGACGGCTCAGGCGTGCCCGGCGTGCTCGACGGCGGTGCGGATGCTCGCGCTCTCGCCGCGGCCCTCACCGCACTGCTCGTCGCTCTCGTGCTCGCCCCCGCGGTCTGGCGAGTGGTGCGTCGTTCGGCACGGCTGCGCTCGCCGGATCCTCTCGAGCACTGGCGCGAAGCGCGCGACACGGCGCGCGATCTGGGGCTGCCCGCCGAGCCCGAGCAGACGCCGCGCCAACTCGCCGAGTCGTGGTCGTCGGAGTGGTCGACCGGCGAAGTCGCGCAGCTCAACGCCGTGCGTCACGCGCTCGAGCGGCGGGCGTTCGCCGGCGGGGCGTTGCCAGCGACAACTCCCGGCTCCACGACCCAGGTGTTGCGCTCCCTGCGCCGCTCGGCACCCTGGTGGGCCCGCGCGGTCGCGCGCCTCGCGCCCGTGTCGTTGCTCGACCGCACTGCGCGCGACGAGCGGTTCACGGTCGAATCAGTCTCGTTGGCCGGCTCACCCGACAACTAGGCTCATCCTCATGTCTGTTCGCACCTCGCTCGTGATCCCGGTGCGTCCGGCTCTCAGTGCCAAGGTGCGGCTCGCCGTCGACACCTCGCCTGAAGCGCAAGAGCGTCGAGTCGCGCTGGCCGCGGCGATCGCGCTCGACACGGTCGAGGCCGCGCGCCGGTCGCCGAGCGTCGGCGAGCTGTTCGTCGTCGGATCGCTCGCCGAGCCCGTCGAGGGAGTGCAGGTCGTGACCGACCCGGGCTTTGGCCTTCTCGTCGCGATCAGCGAAGGGCTCGCTCGCTGCGCCGACGCGCTGCCCACGGCCGTGCTGCTCGGCGACCTGCCGGCCCTGCAGCCCGCCGACCTCGATGCGGCCCTGCTCGGCGCGAGCGAGCACCACTGGGCGTTCGTGCCCGACGCCGATGGGGCCGGCACCACCCTAGTCGTCGCGCAAGAGGGGTTACCGCACTCGCTGCGGTTCGGCGACGACTCAGCCGAGCAGCACGGCCGCAGCGGTTACGCCGAACTCGAAGTCGTGCAGACGTCGGGCCTGCGTCGCGACGTCGACACGCTGGCGCAGCTCGACGAGCTGGTGCAGCTCGACGCTGAAGGGGTCGTGGTGCTCGGCTCCCGCACGCGAGCCCTGCTCTAGGTCGCTCTACGCGCCGTCGCGCACGTCGGCGATCGTCAGGGCGAGTCGACGACCTGTCGCCGCGTAGCCCTGCTCGCGATGTGCCTGGGCGACCGCGACGCGCTCGGGGCTCGGCGAGCCGTAGGTCGTCGTGCGCTGGCGCGCGACGCGCCCGATCGACGCGGCCATCGCCTCGAGCTCGGCGACCGTCTTCTCCGACCCGTTGTCGGCGCCGGCCATGCGGCTGATGGTCTCTTCCATGAGGGTGCCGCCCACGTCATCGGCACCACCCTGCAGCATGAGACGGGTGCCGTCGTCGGTGAGCTTGACCCACGAGGTCTGAATGTGGTCGATGCGGCCGTGCAGCAGGAGGCGCGCGACGGCGTGCACCGCACGGTTCTGCTGCGGCGTCGGGCCGGGCCTCGCCACACCCGCGAGGTAGACGGGCGAGTTCGCGTGCACGAAGGGCAGCAGTACAAACTCGGTGAAGCCTCCGGTGTTGTCTTGCACCCGCGCGAGGGTGCGCAGGTGGGCGACCCAGTGGTGCGGCGCATCCACGTGCCCGTACATCATCGTGCTCGACGAGCGAATGCCGAGGTGGTGCGCAGTGCTGACGATCTCGATCCACTCGGCGGCCGGTAGTTTGCCCTTGGTGAGCACCCACCGCACCTCGTCGTCGAGAATCTCAGCGGCTGTGCCCGGAATCGAGTCGAGCCCAGCCTCTTTCGCGGCCGTCAAGAACTCGGCGAACGACAACCCGGTGCGCGATGCTCCGTTCACGATCTCCATGGGGCTGAAGGCGTGCAGGTGCATCTCGGGCTGGCGCTTCTTGACCTCGCGCGCGAGATCGAAATAGGCGGTGCCGGGAAGGTCGGGGTGGATTCCGCCCTGCATGCAAATCTCGGTCGCCCCGAGCGCCCATGCCTCGTCGACCCGATCGCCGACCTGCTGCATCGAGAGTGTGAAGGCGTCGGCGTCGGTGCGCCGCTGAGCGAAGGCGCAGAATCGGCAACCGGTGTAGCAGACGTTGGTGAAGTTGATGTTGCGGTTCACGACGTAGCCGACCGAGTCGCCCACGGTGTCGTGTCGCACGCGGTCGGCGAGGTGCGCGAGCGCGTCGAGGTCGGCGCCGTCGGCCGAGAGCAGGGTCAGGTAGTCGTCGTCGCTCAAGCCGGCGGGGTCATCCTCAGCGCGTCGCAGCACCGCGCGCACGCCGGTGCTGACGGCGACGGATGCTCGCTCTGAGCTCGCCGCGTCCCGAGTCAGCCGGCTCGCGTCACCGCCGCGCGGCTCGCGGGCCGAGGCGGTCGACTCGCGCAGCTCGGCCCAGTCGCCGTAGACGTCGTCGAAGTCGCCGCGGGTCTCGGTCGCTCGCCCGACGGTGTCGATCTCGACGTGCAGGTCGGTGCGGCCGGTGCCCTCGCGCGTCGCCCAATCGGGGTCGGGCTCTTGCCACGGGATTCCCCGCAGCACGGCGGTCTCGTCGGCGAGCCCGTCGGGGGCGGCGAGCGCGCGCACGTGCGGCACGATGCGCGGGTCAAGCCAGGGCTCTTCGGCGCGCACGTAGTGCGGGTGCGCGGTGAGGCGCTCGCGAAGGGTGAAGCCGGCCTCGGCGGTGAGCCGTGCGAGCTCGTCGATCTGCGGCCAGGGTCGCTCGGGGTTCACATGGTCGGGGGTGAGCGGGCTGACTCCGCCCCAATCGTCGATGCCCGCGCGCACGAGCAGCTGCAGCTCTTCGGCGTCGGTGAGGTTCGGTGGTGCCTGCACGCGGGCGCTCGGCCCGAGCACGAGGCGGCTGACGGCGACGGCGGCGATGTACTCCTGCAGCTCAAGGTCGTCGGCAGCGCGCATGGCGGTGCGCGGCTTCGCGCGGAAGTTCTGGATGATCACTTCTTGCACGTGACCGTGCCGCCTCGACGTCGCACGGATGGCAAACATGCCGTCGACCCGCTCGGCGTAGGTCTCGCCGATGCCGAGCAGCAGTCCGGTCGTGAAGGGTATGGCGCTGCGCCCTGCGTCTTCGAGCACGCGCAGGCGCAACTCGGGGTCTTTGTCGGGGCTGCCGAAGTGGGCGAGCCCGCGCGTCTCGAACAGGCGCCTGCTCGTCGTCTCGAGCATCATGCCCATGCTCGGCGCGACGGGCTTGAGCCGCTGCAGCTCTTGCCAGGTCATGACGCCGGGGTTGAGGTGCGGCAGCAGTCCGGTCTCTTCGAGCACGAGAATGGCGACGCTGCGCAGGTAGTCGATCGTCGAGTCGTATCCGTGGGCGTCGAGCCACTCTCGAGCGGCGGGCCAGCGCTCTTCGGGCCGGTCGCCGAGCGTGAAGAGGGCCTCTTTACAGCCGAGCGCGGCGCCCTGACACGCGATCTCGAGCACCTCGTCGGGGGAGAGGAAGGGTGCCTTGCCCTGGGCCGAGAGCTGGTTGGGGGTTTGCACGAACACGCAGTAGTGGCAGCGGTCGCGGCACAGGTGCGTGAGCGGGATGAACACCTTGCGTGAGTACGTGATGACGCCGGGGCGACCGGCCTTCTCGAGCCCCGCATCCCGAACGCGGCCGGCGACGGCGAGCAGCCGGTCGAGGTCGTCTCCACGGCAGTGCAGCAGGGTTTCGGCCTCGGTCGCGTCGAGCGTCACACCGCTCTCAGCTCGCTTGAGCGCGCGCGACAGAGCGGATGCCGTGGGAGTGAAGTCGAACGCAGTCACAGTGCGCTCAGCCTACGCCCGGCGTGCTCGTGTCCCCTGAGCATGTTGCTCCAGACACTTCAACGGATGCGGAAGTACGCGAACACGACTCACGAAGTTCCGCATCCGTTGAAGTGCGCCGAGGTGGACTGCCGCTGCCGCTGCCGCTGCCGCTAGTCACTCGAGTGACACAGGCTACGTGTCCTCCCCCATTGCGAAGGGGCGACGCTTGCGCCCCATATCACCGGTGTGGGCAACGCGGGGTGGACGACAGTGGAACGCTCGCGGCATGGCAGGCTTCTCACGGTTCGATCATGTCATCCGTCGACTCGGCGGTATCGCGTCGCGACGCGAGTTGAGACACGCCGGATGGAGCGAGACAGATCTCTGGTTCGCCTGGCGCCACGGCAACCTCGACCGCATTCGCATCGGGTGGTACGCCGCGAGTGACCTGCCGCCCAATGCGCGCGCAGCGTGGGCGGCGGGCGGTCCGCTCGCGTGCGTCAGGCGCGGGGCTGCTCGAGCCCCGCGGCGAGGGCTGCTGTGGCGAGGACGGCCGCGGTGTCGAGGTCGCGCATCCAGAGCGGCACCGCGGCGGCGGCGAATCCGTCTGCGCGCAGCCCTCCGACGAGCGACTCGTCTTCGACGCCGACGAGCCAGGCGTCGAGCAGACCGCCCGATGACCGGGAGCCGTAGTGCCGGGCGACCGCGGCAGCATCCGTCTCGACGCCGACCGCCGTGAGGCACGCATCGGCCATGCCGCGCACGGCCGCACCCGCGATGATCGGCGAGACGCCCACGATCGGCGCGCGGCCCGCTGATGCCGACGACCCGGCGCCGAGCACGGCGTCGCGCATGCCGGGGATGCCGAGGATTGTGCCGATCGACACGACCGGATTCGACGGCGCGATGAGCACGATATCGGCGTCGGCGAGAGCAACGAGAGCGCCGGGAGCGGGACGGGCCTTGTCGATGCCCTGCTGCTCGAAGCGGTCGGCGGGTAGGCCCGCGTGATGGCGCGTCCACCACTCCTGAAAGTGCATGCGCTCGCCGGCTGTCGTGACGACGTAGGTGTCGACCTCGTCGTCGGTCGCCGGGTGCAGCGTGACCCCGAGCGCCCAGCGCTGCTGCAACCGCGACGACACCTCAGACGGGGTCGAACCCGACCGTAGCCACGCGGTGCGGGCGATGTGCGTGCCGAGGTCGAGGTCACCGAGAGTGAACCAGTCGGGCGTCACGCCGTGCGCCTGCAACTCGGCAGAGACTCGCTCGGTCTCACCGACGCGTCCCCAGCCGCGCACCTCGTCGTTCTGACCGCTCAAGGTGTAGAGCAGCGAGTCGTGATCGGGGGCGAGGCGCAACCCGGCGAGCCACCAGTCGTCGCCCGTGTTGACGATGACGTCGATGGCGGCGTTCGCGAGCGCAGCATCCGTGCCCGTCTGCGGAGCCTCAGCAGCGCGCCGCACCGCCTCGCGCAGTCCGCGCACGAATCGCGCTCCTCCGACGCCGCCTGCGAGTACCACGATCTTCATGCGATCAACGCTAGCGGCGGGCGATCACTGACCGAACGGTGCTCATGTGCGCGCGAACCTGTTGATCCGCGCAGATGCGGCCTAGCGTGTCATGCAACCGTCACTGCGCGAAACGCGTTCGAAACGACGTGAGAGCACACTGGCCTTTGTCCAATGATGCAGAGGGGAACCACCACGCATGACCACGATCCGTGCCGCCATCACCCAGACCACCTGGACGGGCGACAAAGAGTCGATGCTTGACAAGCACGAGCAGTTCGCGCGCGATGCCGCCGCCGACGGGGCTCAGATCATCTGCTTTCAAGAGCTCTTCTACGGCCCCTACTTCGGCATCATCGAAGACGCGAAGTACTACGACTACGCCGAGCCCGCCGACGGCCCCATCGTGCAGCGCTTCGCGAAGCTCGCGAGAGAACTGAAGCTCGTCATGGTCCTGCCGATCTATGAAGAGGACATGCCCGGGGTGTATTACAACACCGCCGTGGTGGTGGATGCTGACGGCACGATTCTCGGAAAGTACCGCAAGCACCACATTCCGAACCTCGACCGGTTCTGGGAGAAGTTCTACTTCCGCCCCGGCAACCTTGGCTACCCCGTGTTCGACACCGCCGTCGGCAAGGTCGGCGTGTACATCTGCTACGACCGGCACTTTCCTGAAGGCTGGCGCGAACTGGGCCTCAACGGTGCCGAGCTCGTCTTCAACCCGAGCGCGACGAAGCCCGGCCTCTCGAACCGGCTGTGGGAACTCGAGCAGCCCGCCGCGGCTGCCGCGAACCAGTACTTCATCGCAGCCAACAACCGCATCGGAACGGAGAGCGACGAGTTCGGCGACCTCGCCGTCACCTTCTACGGGTCTAGCTACTTCGTTGACCCGCGCGGCAACTACGTGGGCGACGTCGCGAGTCAAGACCAGACCGAGATCGTCACGCGCGACATCGACCTCGATCTCATTCGCGAGGTGCGCAACAGCTGGCAGTTTTATCGCGACCGCCGCCCCGAATCGTACACCGCGACGGTAAAGCCCTAAGGAGGCCCGGCCATGACCATCACTCTCATTTCTGGCGGAACCGTCGTCAGCGCGACAGGCCGCGGCGCGGCCGATGTGCTGATCGACGGCGAGACCATCGTCGCCGTGCTCGCGCCCGGGTCGACGCTGCTGGGGCACGATCTGTCGGCATCCGTCGACACGGTCATCGACGCGACGGGCAAGTACGTGATTCCCGGTGGCATCGACGCGCACACTCACATGGAGATGCCGTTCGGAGGCACCGCCGCGATCGACACCTTCGAAACCGGCAGCCAGGCAGCCGCGTGGGGTGGCACGACGAGCATCATCGACTTCGCCATGCAGACGACGGGCACGAAGGTGTTCGACGGCCTCGCCGAGTGGCACGAGAAGGCTGCGGGCAACTGCGCCATCGACTATGGGTTCCACCAGATCATCGGCGGCGTCGACGACGACTCGCTCGCGGCGCTGCCGAAGCTCATCGACGAGGGCATCACGAGCTTCAAGATGTTCATGGCCTACCCGGGGGTGTTCTACGCCGACGACGCGCAGATCCTCCGCGCGATGCAGGTGGCCGCCGAGCACGGGCTCATGACGATGATGCACGCCGAGAACGGCCCTGCGATCGACGTGCTCGTCGCCCAGCTGGTTGCGAAGGGCAAGACCGACCCGTACTACCACGGCGTCGCACGCGCTTGGCAGATGGAGGAGGAGGCGACGCACCGGGCGATCATGCTCGCCAACCTCACGGGCGCCCCGCTCTACGTCGTGCACGTGAGCGCCAAGCAGGCCGTCGAGCAGCTCGCCGCCGCCCGTGACAACGGTCAGAACGTGTTCGGCGAGACGTGCCCGCAGTACCTCTACCTCTCGCTGGAGGAGCAGCTCGGCGCGGTGAGCGAGAAGTACGGGGCCTTCGAGGGCGCCAAGTGGGTGTGCTCGACGCCGTTGCGCTCGAAGGCCGAGGGGCATCAAGACCACATGTGGCAGAGCCTGCGCACGAACGACATCCAGATGGTCTCGACCGACCACTGCCCGTTCTGCATGAAAGACCAGAAAGAGCTCGGGCTCGGCGACTTCTCGAAGATCCCGAACGGCATCGGCTCGGTCGAGCACCGCATGGATCTCATGTACCAGGGTGTTGTCACCGGCCAGATCACGCTCGAGCGCTGGGTAGAGATCACGAGCACCACGCCCGCGCGCATGTTCGGTGTCTACGGCAAGAAGGGCGTCATCGCCCCTGGTGCCGACGCCGACATCGTCGTCTATGACCCGAACGGCCACACGTCGATCGGCATGCCCGTCGACGAGGCAGGCAACCCCACCGGCAAGAAGCACCACATGAACATGGACCACGCCGCGTGGGAGGGTTTCGAGATTGACGGGAAGGTCGACACAGTCATGAGCCGAGGTTCGGTGGTGATCCAGAACGACCAGTTCCACGGGCGGGCTGGGCACGGTCAGTACCTGCGCCGCGGCCTGAGCCAGTACCTCGTCTGAGATCCGAGAGACAAGAGACGAGCATCCATGGATTTCGGTGCAGTTCTGCAGACCAACCCGCCCGCCAGCCGCACCGTGCACCTGGCGAAGCTGGCCGAGCAGTACGGGTTCAGCCACGTCTGGACCTTCGACAGCCACATCCTGTGGCAAGAGCCCTACGTCATCTACTCGAAGATCTTGGCCGAGACGACCCGCATCACGGTCGGCCCCTTCGTGACGAATCCGGCGACGCGCGACTGGACCGTCACGGCGAGCGTCTTCGCAACGCTCAACGAGATGTACGGCAACCGCACGATCTGCGGCATCGGTCGGGGCGATTCGGCGGTGCGGGTGACGAACGGCAAGCCGACGACGCTCGCCGAGCTGCGCGAGGCGATTCACGTCATCCGCGAGCTCGGCAACTCGCGGGCGGTCGAGTACAACGGGTCGACCCTGCAGTTTCCGTGGAGCCACGGCAGCGAGCTCGAGGTGTGGGTGGCCGCCTACGGCCCGCTCGCGCTGAAGCTCACGGGCGAGGTGGGTGACGGCTTCATTTTGCAGCTCGCCGACCTCGACATCGCGAAGTGGATGATCGAGACCGTGCGCACAGCGGCCGACAACGCCGGGCGCGACCCCATGTCGATCAAATTCTGTGTCGCGGCCCCGATGTACATCGGCACCGACTGGGACCACATGCGCAACCAGACCCGCTGGTTCGGCGGCATGGTCGGCAACCACGTGGCCGACATCGTCGCGAAGCACGGCGAGAACACCGACGTGCCGAAGGCGCTCACCGACTACATCGCCGGGCGCCAGGGCTATGACTACAACACCCACGGCAAGGCCGGCAACGACCACGTCGACTTCGTGCCCGACGAGATCGTCGACCGCTTCTGCGTGCTCGGCGACGCGAAAGACCACATCGAGAAGCTCGAAGCGTTGCGCGACCTCGGCGTCGACCAGTTCGCGGGCTACCTGCAGCACGACAACAAGGAAGAAACGCTGCGCGTCTACGGCGAACACGTCATCCCGGCGCTCAGCGGCAACAAGCAGGCCAAGGTATGACCGACGCCGCCACCCTGCTGGCCCCGCCTCGGCGGCGGCATGCTGGTCAGGGTGCGCGGCTACGGGCGGCCTGCTACGGCCTGCTCGGTATCCTGACGCTCGCCGCGGTGTGGGAGCTCTACAAGGGGCTCGGCCCCGTCGACGGCCTCGTCGTCGGAGACATCCGGGTGCTGCCGCGCACGAGCGACCTCGCGATGCCGCACGTGTGGGACATGATCGCGCGGCTCTTCGAACCCGTCACGCGGGCCGAGGGCGCGCGCGTGCTGTGGCTCGAGATCGTGCTCGCGGCGGGTCTGACGCTCGGCATCGCGGCCGCCGGGTGGGTGGTCGGCGTGATCGTCGGCATGGCCTTCGCCCTCATCATGCAGCGGTGGATACTCGCCGAGTCAGCCCTGCTGCCCTGGATCGTGCTCAGTCAGACCGTGCCGCTCATCGCCTTCGCACCGCTCGTCAAGAGCTGGGGGTCGCGCATCGAGATCGGTGCCTTCGAGTGGCAGGACTGGATGAGCGTGGCCGTGATCGCGAGTTACCTCGCCTTCTTCCCCGTCGCGGTCGGCGCCCTGAAAGGGCTGCAGTCGCCCGACCGCCTGCACCTCGAGCTGCTGCACACCTATTCGGCCGGATGGTGGCCGACCATGCTGCACCTGCGGCTGCCCGCGGCTGTTCCGTACCTGCTGCCCGCGTTGCGCCTGGCCGCTGCCAATGCGGTCGTCGGAGCCGTCGTCGCCGAGGTGTCGACGGGGTTGCAGGGCGGCATCGGCCGATTGGTCATCCAGTACGCGGGTCAGGCCAGCGGCGACCCGGCGAAGGCGTGGGCACCGATCTTCGGTGCAATCGCGCTCGGACTCATCGCCGCGGGATCGGTCGCACTGTTGGGACTACTCGTGAAGGATTACCGCCGCACCGAAGGAGCAGCATGAGCAACGCCGTCACAGTCACCGGTGTCGACAAGGTCTTCGACAGCGGCGCGGGGCAGGTCGTCGCGTTGACCGAGGTTGCGCTCGATGTTGCGCCGGGCGAGTTCGTCTCGCTCATCGGGCCTTCCGGATGCGGCAAGAGCACCTTGCTGCGCCTGATCGCCGACCTCGAGTCGCCCACGAACGGCACGGTCGAGGTCTTCGGTACGAGCGCGCACCAGGCACGACTCGACCAGCGCTACGGCATCGCCTTCCAGCAGGCGGGTCTGCTGCCCTGGCGCACGGTTGCGGCGAACATCGCGCTGCCGCTTGAATTGAGCGGCATGCCGAAATCGGACGTGCGTGCACGGGTCGACGAGCTCATCGCACTCGTGGGTCTCGGCGACTTCGGCGATCGCTTTCCCGACCAGCTCTCAGGTGGAATGCAGCAGCGCGTCGCGATCGCGCGGGCGCTCGCCAAGAAGCCGCAGCTGCTGCTCATGGACGAGCCCTTCGGCGCGCTCGACGAGATGACGCGCGAGTACCTGCAGACCGAACTGCTGCGCATCGCGGCCGAGACGGGGGCCGCGGTGGTCTTCGTCACGCACTCAATCCCCGAGGCGGTGTATCTCAGCGACCGCGTCGTCGTCATGTCGCCGCGACCCGGCCGCATCGCCGAGGTCGTTCCGATGTCGCTCGGCAGCACGGGCAGCCGCGCCGATGACCTGCGCGAAGACGGCAGCTTCTTCGAGATGATTACGGCGGTGCGCGAGGCACTGCACGGCGGCGGGGTCGCCGCGGCGCCGCGAGGGGTCGAGAACCGCTGATGGCCACTCTCACGCGTACCCGGCCGCCGAGCGGCCCCCTCGGCAGAACGGCGAACGGCGCGGAGCGCGCGATCGCCCCGGTCGTGCTCGGCATCATCGTTGTCGGCATCTGGCAACTCTTGGCTGGCACCGGCCTGGTCGAGGCCTACCTGCTGCCGAGCCCGGCGGCGATCGTCGACGAGATCGTCGAATTCTGGCCGTCGATGGTGAGTGCCGCCGGCATCACAGGACTCAACGCGCTCGTCGGCCTCGTGGCGGGCTCGCTGCTCGGCATTGCGGCGGCCCTCGTCGCCTCGACCAGTCGACCGTTCGACGGCATGCTCGCCCCGATCGTCGCAGCCCTCGCGGTCATCCCGATCGTGGCTCTCGCCCCAGTGCTCAACACGATGTTCGGTGCCGACTCGCAGACGGGCCGTCAGCTCATCGCGTCGCTCGCCGCCTTCGTTCCCGTCTTCATCACGACCGCTCGCGGCTTGCGCCAGACGCAGCCGGTGCATCGTGAGCTTATGACGAGCTTCGCGGCGACTCGCTGGCAGGTCATGCGCACGATCACGCTGCCCACGGCGGTGCCGTACACCTTCACGGGCATCCGTCTCGCCTCATCCCTCGCCGTGATCTCGGCTCTCGTCGCCGAGTACTTCGGCGGACCGCGCGGCGGTCTTGGTGGCCTCATCTCGAGTTCAGCGGCCTCGAGCGCCTACCCGCGCGCGTGGGCCTACGTCGTCGCCGCCATCGCGCTCGGGCTTGCGTTTTATCTCATCACTCTCGCCCTCGAACGATGGGTGTCGCGTCGACGATGACGCAGCCCTGGAGCGTCCCCGCTCACCACCGGGGCCGACCTGCATCACCCCTGCACCGCCGAGAACACCGAAAGGACACAGCACATGTTGAATCGCACCCGTCGCTTTGCGACGATCAGCGCCATCGGCCTCACCGCCGCACTCGCACTCTCTGCCTGCACCGCTCCCGCTGACGACCCAGGAACCGACTCTCCCGATGAGCTCACGCCCATCAAGCTGCAGTTGCAATGGTTGCCGCAGGGCCAGTTCGCGGGCTATTTCGCCGCGCAAGAGCAGGGCTTCTTCGAAGAGGCGGGTCTTGAGGTCGAGATCATTCCGAGCGGCGGCGACATCGTGCCGCAAGACGCTCTCGCCAACGGCGATGTCGACTACGCGATCGCCTGGGTGCCCAAGGTGCTCGGCTCGATCGAGGTCGGCGCCAACGTCACCAACATCGCGCAGATTTTCCAGCGCTCGGGCACGTTGCAGGTCGCGTGGGCCGACAGCGGCATCGACTCGGTCGCCGACTTCGAGGGCAAGAAGATCGGCTCGTGGGGCTTCGGCAACGAGTGGGAGATCTTCGCGGCAATGGCCGCCGAGGGCCTCGACTCGACGACCGTCGAGATCATCACGCAAGACTTCAACATGAACGCGTTTTTGTCGGGTGACATCGACGCGGCGCAGGCCATGACCTACAACGAGTACGCGCAGGTGCTCGAGTCGGTCAACCCCGACACGGGCGAGCTCTACACGGCAGACGACCTCAACGTCATCAGCTATGAAGAAACCGTCGGTGCCATGCTGCAAGACGCCATCTGGGCCGACACCGATCGGCTCGAGAGCGACACCGAGTATCAAGAGACGACGGTCGCGTTCCTTAAGGCCGTCATCAAGGGCTGGGTCTTCGCGGCCGAGAACCCCGAGGAGGCGGCGCAGATCACGATCGACGCTGGTTCCGGCTGGGGCCCGAGCCACGAGTTATGGATGGTCAACGAGACGAACAAGCTCATCTGGCCTGCTCCGAACGGCATCGGCTACATCGATGAGACCGCGTTCGCTGACACCGTCGCCGCTGCGCTGAGCGCCGTCAACGAGACGGGCGCAAGCCTCATCACTGCCGAGCCGCCGGCAACCGCCTTCACCAATGAGTACATCGAGCGCGCGCTCGCCGAGCTCGAGGCAGAAGGGTTCGACATCACTGGCGACAGCTTCTCGCCGATCGATGTCGAGCTGCTCGAGGGCGGCAACTAGCAGTACTTCTCACCCGTGGCCGGGTCTGCGCACGTGCGCGGGCCCGGCCACGGGCATCCGTTGCCATAATGAACTCGCCACCGTCACCCTTTTCGATCACAAGGAACCGATAGCCATGGCCGATAACCGGTCACACACTGATGCCGCCCTCGACCCCGCAGAGGGTGTTCGAGCCTTCGACCTCGACCGCGAGTTCGTCTTTCACTCGTGGAGCGCGCAAGGGGCACTGAAGCCCTTTGTCGTCGCGAGCGCCAGGGGCTGCGAGGTCTTCACCTACGACGGCGAGACCTACCTCGACTTCTCGAGCCAGCTCGTCAACACCAACATCGGCCACTCGCACCCGAAGGTCGTCGAGGCGATTCAGCGTCAGGCGGCCGAGCTCGCCACGGTCGCCCCCTCGCACGCCAACCTCGCGCGCGGCGAAGCGGCAAAGCGCATCGTCGAGAAGGCGGGCGACGGATTCAGTAAGGTCTTCTTCACCAACGGCGGTGCGGACGCGATCGAGAACGCCGTGCGCATGGCGCGCCTCACCACTCACAAGCACAAGGTGCTGAGCACCTACCGCAGCTACCACGGCAATACGGGCGCGGCGATCGCGGCGACGGGCGACTGGCGCCGCATGCCCAACGAATACTCGACGGGGCACGTGCACTTCTTCGGCCCCTTCACCTACCGCAGCGAGTTCTACTCCGACAGCCCCGAGCAGGAATGCGAGCGCGCGCTGCGCCACCTCGAGCGCACCATTGTGGCCGAGGGCCCGGGCACGATCGCGGCCATCCTGCTCGAGTCGGTTCCGGGCACGGCGGGCATCTTCGCGCCGCCCGCCGGCTACCTCGAGGGCGTACGGGCGATCGCCGACAAGTACGACATCGTCTGGATCGCCGACGAGGTCATGGCAGGCTTCGGCCGCACGGGCGACTGGTTCGCGTGGCAGAACGAGACGATCAACCCGAGCCGGGCGACCCCCGACCTCATCGCCTTCGCGAAGGGCGTTAACTCGGGCTACGTGCCCGTGGGCGGCGTGGTCATGAGCCCGAGCATCGCCGCGGCCTTCGACGAGCGCGTGTTTCCGGGCGGACTCACCTACAGCGGGCATCCGCTCGCCGCCGCCTCGATCGTCGCCTCGATCGACGCGATGACCGACGAGAAGATCATCGAGAACGCTCGGATGATCGGCGAGCAGCACCTCGGACCGGGCCTTCGGGCGCTCGCCGAGAAGCACCCGATGATCGGCGAGGTGCGCGGCCTGGGCGTGTTCTGGGCACTCGACCTTGTCACCGACCGCGCGACGCGCGAACCCGTTGGCGCCGACGTGATCAACCGGCTCAAGGCCGAGCTCATGGCGCGCAAGGTGTTGCCCTTCACGGCCGACAACCGTATTCACGTCGTGCCGCCCTGCATCGTGACTCCCGAGCAAGTCGCAGTCGCCTTGCAGGCATATGACGGCGCTTTCGCGGCTGTTGCGCAGAACTAGAAACGTACCGTGAGGGTGGCCGCGGGCACCCGTTGCGATCGGGCGACGGATGCTCGCGGCCACGTGGTCTGCCGATACTGACCTGCCGCTCTGGGCCCGGAGTACCGCCGCTAGACTGAGACGCTATGCCTGCCTCCTCCAGCCCCTACCGCGTGAACGTGCGCGACATCGTGCACCGCCCTGGCGAGATGCGCGAGAAGACCATCGACCTCGCGACGCCCGAGCAGCTCGGTGCCGGTGCGGCGATCGTGCCGGCAGGCGCTGAGCTCGAGCTCGACCTGCGACTGGAAGGTCTGCACGATGGCATTCTGGTGACAGGTCAGGCGCGAACGACCGCGATCGCTGAGTGCGTGCGGTGCCTCGACGAAGTCGCGATCGATCTTCACGTCGACTTTCAGGAGCTTTTCGCGTATTCTCCTGAGGTTGCCGATGACTACCAGGTTCACGAAACCCACGTGGATGTTGAACCGGTCGTTCGTGACGCGGTAGTGCTCGCACTGCCGTTCCAGCCGGTGTGCCGAGACGATTGCCCGGGGCTCGACCCCGTGACGGGTGAGCGCCTGGCAGACCATCCGGAACGGCGGCCGAGTGAGACCATCGATCCCCGGTGGGCCGCGCTCGAAGGCTTTCAGGCCAAATCAGACTGACACCGCGGTGCGCTCATGCGCACGGCGGTGGTGAGAGAGAAGAGAGACATCATGGCTGTTCCCAAGCGGAAGAAGTCGCGCGCCAACACCCACGCACGTCGTTCGCAGTGGAAGGCCGAGGTTCCCACCCTGGTCAAGACCATCGAGAACGGCAAGGTCGTCTACAGCCTCCCGCACCGCGCGAAGGTCGTCGAAGACTCCGCCGGCACGCCCCTGTACATGGAGTACAAGGGCCGCAAGGTCGCCGACGTCTGATTAATCGGCTCGTCAGCCGATGAACTCGTCGGTGCCACGGTCTCGTTCCGAGACTGAATCGGCCGACACCCAGACCGGGGTTGATCACTCCGGTCTTTCTCGCGCGCTCGGCCTCGAGATTGCGCCCGAGTTGCTCGACCTGGCGCTCACACACCGATCGTGGGCGTATGAGAACGGCGGCGTCGCGACCAACGAGCGCCTCGAGTTTCTCGGCGACGCCATTCTCGGGCAGGCTGTCACGGTCATGCTCTACACGACCTACCCCGATCTGAGCGAAGGTGACCTCGCCAAGCGTCGGGCCTCGCTCGTCTCGGCCGTTGCCCTGGCCGAGGTCGCAATCTCGATCGGTCTCGGCGAACATCTCAAGCTCGGCAAGGGCGAAGAGCTCACGGGCGGCCGCGAGAAGTCATCGATTCTCGCCGACACTGTCGAAGCTCTGATCGGCGCTGCCTACCTCGACCTCGGCGGCGAGGTGGCCACCGATCTCGTCCTGCGCCTCATCGCGCCGTTGCTCGCCGACCCCGAGCGGTTCGGCGCGGGTATGGATCCGAAGACCTCACTGCAAGAGCTCGCAGCTCGCCTCGGGCTGGGGCTGCCGACCTACGAGATCGCCGACGAGGGTCCCGACCACTCGAAGGTGTTCACCGCCACGGTCGTGCTCGCCGACAAGCCGGTTGCCACCGGCCAGGGCAGCAGCAAGAAGCAGGCCGAGATGGGCGCCGCTCTCGAGGCCTTCACCACCCTGCAGTCGCGGCGCTGAGGCGTGCCCGAGCTGCCCGAAGTCGAGGTCGTTCGACACGGTCTCGAACCGGCCGTCACCGGCGCGCGCATCGACGCGGTCGAGGTTCTCGACGAGCGCTCGCTGCGTCGGCACGTCGGGCCGAGTGAAGACTTCATCGAGCGGCTGACGGGCGCGACGCTGCTGGGCGCGGTGCGGCGTGGCAAGTATCTGTGGCTGCCGATTCAGGGGCTGTCTCTAGCCGGGGCGGATGCTCCTACCGAGGCCCTCGTCGCGCACCTCGGCATGAGCGGCCAGGTGCTGCTGCGGGCTGTCGATGCCGAGGCTTCTGCACTCACGCGCGTGCGGTTCGCGCTGACGCATCCGCTGCACGGCCCGCTGAGGGTCGACTTCGTCGATCAGCGCATCTTCGGATCGATGGCGATCGACGGGCTGCTGCCGACGCCCGACGGGGCGCCGGCGGGGTACGGGATGCCGCTCGCGAGCATCCCGAGCCAGGTCGCACATATCGCGCGCGACCCGCTCGATCCGGCGTTCGACGAGCGGCTTTACCGGCGTCGGCTCGCGGCGAAGCGCACCACCGTCAAGCGCGCCCTGCTCGATCAGACCCTCATCAGCGGCATCGGCAACATCTACGCCGACGAGGCGCTGTGGGCCGCACGCGTGCACTACGACCAGCCCACCGAGACTCTCTCGGCGCGCAAGAGCGGCGCGCTGCTGGCCGAGGTGCGCACAGTGCTGCGCCGCGCCCTCGTCGAAGGCGGAACCTCGTTCGATGCGCAGTACGTCAACGTCAATGGAACGTCGGGCTACTTCAGCCACTCGCTGCGCGCCTACGGCCAGCAGGGTCGACCGTGCGCGCGCTGCGGCCGGCTCATCGTGCGCGAGCATTTCATGAACCGCGGCTCGCACTTCTGCCCGCGCTGCCAGAAGATCCGTCGCTCGAACTCGGCGGCGTCGTGAGCCGCCGCGAAGACCTCGCCGCCGTTCTCGACGCGCTCGTCGCGGCGGAGCCCGATCGGGGTGTGGCGTACTGCCGCGCAGCCCTTGACGGCACGTCGGCTGAGCGAGACCCGCACGTACTCGCGCTGCAGAGCTTTGCGTTCTTCATGTCGTCGCGATTCGACGAAGCAGCGGCAAGCGCAGACGAGGCGCTCGAGATCTGTGCCGTCGATGACGTGCTGGCACGAGCGACGGCTCGAGCAGCACGGGCCCTCGCGCAGACTGGCAGACCGTTTGTGGGTGGGCTCTCTCTGGGGTGGGCAGGAACCGCACCGACCGAGGGCTCTGGTGGCGACCCCCTGCTCGACGCCTTCCGTGCTCTGTCAGAGCTCGACGACCTGATCGTCACCGAGCATCGTGACCTGGCCGTGTTCGCTCGATACCTCGTCGCCGAGGCGGCGATCGCGAGCGCACGACTGCACCTGGCCGAGCAGGTGCTCGCCGTGAGCGGGATCTTCGACCCCGCATTTCTCGAGCGAGACGGCGAACCGCACGCCTTCGGTATCGCGCTCGCAATCCTGCACGTGCGAGTCTTCACCTTCCGCGGTCGCATCGACCTGGCGATCGATCGTCTTGCGCACGTCCCGTCGAGCACGGCTCTGCTCACTCGCCAGTTGCGGGCGGCGACAGAGATTCTTGTGCGCGGCAATGCTGCTGAACGGGTCGAGGTGCGTGCGCTCGCCGACGCGCTCGAGGCCGAGAGCCCGGTTCCTCGGGACTACCTGACGCGCGGCTGCTTCTTGCTGGCCGCGTTCGGACTCGTGGCGCTGGGTGACACGCGCCGCGCCGCGCGATTCGCGCTCATTGCGGGTGGCGATCTCTCAGTCTCACTGCTCACGACCGTCGATCGAGCGCTCTGCCTCGAACTACTCGTCAGCGCGGCTGCCGATGAGAGCGACCCCGATGCCGCCGAAGCGTGGGCGGCACTCGCGCGCCCGTTACTCGACGACCCGATCGCCGCATCGACCGCGCATCGCATTGTTGCCCGTACGGCACTGCTCGACGGGGATCCGACTCGAGCCCTGCAGGCTGCAGAGCAAGCGATCGAACTCGCGCGTGGAGAGGGGCGAGCCGTCGAGGCTGCAGAGGCCGAAGTGCTCGCCGCGCGCGCTCGGCGAGCCGCGGCCGACGCCGACTCTGGCGCGTCTCGATTGATCGCCCTCGCGGCCTCTGCCGAGAGCACTGGCCATGTGGCTGCGCAGCGCGCAGCCGTGCGCGAGCTGCGGGCGTCGGGTCGGCGACTGCCGCCGATCACCGGGGTCGGCTGGAACGGGCTCTCAGCGCGCGAGCGGGAAGTGGCCGTGCTGGTCGCCGAGGGTCTGCGTAACCTCGAGATTGCCGCAGCGCTGCACCTCTCTGAGCACACTGTGCGCGCGCACGTCTCGCGAGTGCTGGCCGCTTTCGGTGCCGCCTCACGGTTCGTCGTCGCCGCCCGCATGGCCGAGCTCTTTCCGGGCGATGTCGAACCGCCGTCCGCACCGCTGACTCCCCAGCTCACCGCTGTCGCCGTGCGCGTCGCCACGGGTCTCGGCAACGCTGAGATCGGCCGCGAGCTCGGCGTTAGCCCGAAGACGGTGGAGAAGTACATTGCCGAGATCCAACGCCGGTGGGGAGTCGGGTCGCGTGTGGCCATTGCGCGGCTCGTGCGCAGCATCCCGAACCCCGACGAATAATCCGCATCCCCACTGTCGGGCGCGGCTCCCGAGGCCCAGGCTGTGGCTATGCCTCGACCGACGCTCACAACGCTCCTTCCGCTCGTTCTCATCAGCACATTCGTGATGGTCGGGTGTGCGCCGTCAGCCTCGAACGATGGGGCATCGACCGGCGGCGAAACTCCGACGGACGCCGGCTCGAGCGAGGGCGGCTCGGAAGGTTCGCTCGACTGCTCGGGCGTCACCGTCGAGGGCTACGACCTCTTTCTCGACCCGGCGCTGTCGGTCGAACCCGCACTCGATGTGTATCCGCTGGAGGCGGGAGACACGATCACCTTCACCTACTCGGCGCACGACGAAGATGCCTACCCGAGCTACGGCTGGACGTCGAGCTATATCACCGGAAGCGGCGAGGTGGCGCCCTCGACCGGGTCATTCTTCTTCGACGAAGAAGGCGGTGTCTTCACGTTCCAGGGCCCCGAAGCGGTCGGCGGAGTCGATGGAGGGCCCTACGCGGGGTTCCTTGACATCGAGACCACGATCGACACGACGACGACGGTCATTGGGCGAATCTGCGTTCAGTTCGCGCTGACCGAGTAGCTATGGCTAGCGAGGCTCGATGGTCGACCCTGTCGCGTCCGTGGTTCGCGGCCATCGCTGCCGTGGTCGCGCTCAGCCTGATCGTCGCCGCAGGTGTCATCGCCATCACCAAATTCGGGTCTCCCTTCGAGACTGTCCCCAACCGAGCCGACCGTGCTCCGAGCGCCTTTCCCTTGAGTCTCAGCGCCGCCTCCTCTCCCGCAGTCGAGCGCGGTGGCGCGATCAGCGTCGCTGTCACCGGGCAGTCATCAGAACCGATCGAGCGGGTCGAGCTCTGGGATGCCGATCGTCTCGTCCTCGCGATCGATGACGTGCCGACCACTCAACTCACCGACGGCTCGTTCGTGCTCTCGCTCGAGCTCGATCATGTGCCGACCATCGCGGGCGATCGGCCCTTGCTGGCCCGCGCCATCACCGCCGATGGCGGCGCGGCACACTCTGCACTGCTGTCGACCTCGGTGCTCGATCTGCCCGCCGACCTCGGACTGACGGCCCAGCTCTCGTCAACCGTGGCAGCCCCGGCCCCGATCTCACGGCTGCGCTCCGTGCCCGGCGACACTCTGATGTCGATCGCGGGCCGGCTCGCACTCGAGCCCGAGCAGCTGCTATCCAGCGCGCGAGTCGCGTCGTTCAACGAGCCGATGGTGCCCGGCACCTATGTCAGCGCGCCCGTGGCACCCCCGTCGATCGCCGACGATGCGGCTCGGTACGACCTTCCGTCATCGTCGTGGCTCGACCGGATCACCGCGACGGTCGACGATTGCGACGTGGTCGTATCGGCGACTGACCCCGCCGACGAACTCTGGATCTACGCAGGACCCGAGCTGCGCAAGGTGGGCGAGGTGAGCAATGGCGAGTCGACTCGGCTGGGCGGGTTGCCCATCGGGCTGCTGACTCTCGTCGCGTTCCTGCCGAGGGTCACCGATGACGTCAGCGGGCTGAACGGCCCTTCCGTGCCGATCTCCGTCACCGTGCCCGCGGAGTGTGCTGACCTCGGCTGGTCAGGTGACGCGATCATCGTCAACGGCGCGCTCTCGTCGGAGATCGATGTGCCCGACCCCTACCTCTATGTCTCGATCGACCGCGGACCGTGGCAGCGCATACCGGCCACTGATGGGGAGTTTCTGCCGTCGAGCGTGGCCGCCGATCTGCGGTCGTTCGTCTCGGTCGAGCTCTCCGACCAGGTCGATCTGGAGCTGTGGCACCGGGATGGCAGCGAGGCCGTGCAGGTGGGGTCGGGGCTCTTCTGCAGGGCGAGCATCCAGCCGCCGACGACCGAGGGTTCGACGGTCTCAGGGGGTCCGTGTCAGCCGGCGGGAGCACGCAAACCGGGCGTCGCCGCCCCGCCCCGCGAATTGACGCTGACGGCGTCGCTCGAGAGTTTTGATGGTGCCTACATCGACGTGCAGCTTGACGAACTGGCTGAGCCGACGGTGTATCTCTCGAAAGATGTGCCGGTGACCCTGACCGTCGAGAGCCGCGATCCGGCGCTTCGCACGGCGTTGATTCAGGTCTCGTTGGCGCGCATCGGCGCCGCGTCGACAGGACTGCCGACGTCGGGGGTGCTCTACACCTACCCCGTGGAGTTGACTCCGACCGCGGAAGGGTCGGCGGGCTCACGCACCATCGATCCGTGGTTGTGGCGTTCACTCAAGGTGCCGGGACAACCTGACGTCATTGACGACGCAGGCACCCTCGTGCTCGACGATGCTCTCGCGGCGTCGCTCGCGGCCGCTTCGCTGGAGGCCGTCGACGGACTCATCACCGATCTCTCGGTGCGCGCGCTCGCCGTCGCCGGCGCGAGTGGAGCGGGCAGCGAGGGGTATGCCTCACGTTCGGTGACCATCGACATGACGCAGACGAAGCAGTGGACCGATGACACTGCCCCTCAATTCGTCGATCCGGCCGTCGAGTTCCGTCCGGGGATCGCGCAGTCCGCGACAGATCAGGCTTACCGGGGCGCGTGCTTCGACATCCAAAGTTATCCACCTGCCGAGGTCTGGCTCGCCGAGCCCTGGGCGGGCCCGACGGCGAAGACCCCCTCGGGCATCACCTACTCGGGTCCACCCGAGCCCGGCGACACAGTGGTGTCAACCGGCACCCTCGCGCGCAGCGACCTCGGGCTCGCGCTCGCGTCGTATCCGACCGATGACTGGATCTACTGCGAGGAGGCCCGCACCGACTTCCGGAACAGTGCTGAGCTGGGCATCTACGACG
>DIUS01000012.1:18332-24392 GCA_002423075.1 Microbacteriaceae bacterium UBA6152 | reverse complement strand
GTCCGGGAAACCGGGGCAGGCTCCCGGGCTTCATGGCCGATGTTGAAGAACTGATCGGACGCAGGGTCGGTGTTGTCTCTGATCGCGGCACGGGCCCCGCGATGGCGCGAATCCGTGCCGAAGCCGTGCCGCTGTGAGCACTCAAAGAGTTCGCGGATTGACGACGGTGACTCTGAGCTTCTCGTGGTTCGCACTTGTGTTGACGGCTCTCGCTCTGGCGAGCAACCTCGATGTGTCTAGACCTGACCCGGTCTTCGCGGTATGGGCTTTCGTGTGTGCCTGGTTCTTGTTGGTGACCATTCGCGCTCACATGCTGGGAGTGTGGCTCGCAGAAGACGGCATAGTGTGCGTGAGCTGGTTGCGAAAACGCACGTGCACCTGGGACGTGTTCGCTCGATTTCTGGCCGTGCCGTATGCCGGTTTCATGAGCAAGGGCGCTCGTACGGCCCTCTTCTCGGAGGTTGCTGTGGTGACCACGTACGGCAAGACCGTCCCGCTGCCTGGCGTCGTGGGGCTGTCGAGACGGGTCTTGCTCGAGACCCGGAAGCTCAACTCGCGGCAATCGCCATAGAGCCTGCCTAGACTGCAATTCGTGACGCAGAGCAAGCCCGACCTCGAGCGGGTCGACCCGCACGCGGGTCACGGTCACGCCGAGCACGAGGGCATGCGGCGCATGCGCCCGGTGCACATCGTGTGGGCGGCTGCGGCGACCGCGGTGCTCATCGGGCTCGTGGCAGCGCGGGCGTTCACGGCCGAGAACCTCGATGCGGGCATCCCGAATCCGGTGCAAGACCTGCTGACGCTCTCGACGAGCGTGCTCGTCGAATCACTGCCGTTCATCGTGCTCGGCATCGTGCTGTCGATTCTGGTGCAGGTGTGGATTCCGGAAGGCTGGCTACTGCGCATCCTGCCCCGCAACCCGTGGGGGCGCCGCGCGGTCATCTCGCTCTTCGGCATGTTCTTGCCCGTGTGCGAGTGCGGCAACGTGCCACTCGCGCGTGGGCTCGTGCGGCGCGGGTTCACTATCCCTGAGTCGATGGTGTTCCTCGTCGCGGCGCCGATTCTCAACCCCATCACGATCATCACGACGCACCAGGCCTTCGGCTTCGACGACGGCATTCTCGTGGCGCGCCTGCTCGGCGGCTTCGCGATCGCCAACATTCTCGGCTGGCTGTTCAGCAAGCACCCCGAGCCGATGAGCCTACTGAGCGGGCGATTCGCTGAGCAGTGCAAGCTCGATGATGGCCATTCGCACTCGCGCAATCGGCGCGAGCAGACGCTCGACCTGTTTGTGCGCGAGTCGAGCATCCTCTTGCCGGCGCTCGTCATCGGCGCACTCGTGGCCGGAGCGATTCAGGTTGTCGTACCGCGCGAGGTGCTCGTCGCTCTCGGCAGCGACCCGCTGTTCAGCGTGCTCGCGATGCTGGCGCTCGCCTTCATCATCTCGATCTGCGCAAACGTCGACTCGTTCTTCATCCTGCCCTTCGCGTCGACCTTCCTGCCCGGGTCGATCGTGGCCTTCCTCGTATTCGGGCCGATCGTCGACATCAAGATGCTCGCGCTCATGCGCACGACCTACTCGACGAGAACGCTCGTGCAGCTCACGACCGTAGTCGGTCTGCTNNGTCATCATCGGCACGATGGCCGCCATCACGCTCTGGCTCGCCTACAGCGGTCAACTCGTGCTCTATATCCACCCGCGCTATCTGCCGTTCACGGTCATCATGTCGATCATCGCCGTCGTGCTCTCGGTACTCGCCGTCACGACGCGCCGTGACCACGATGACGATCGTGAGGCGCCACCGCCCCGTCGCGAACGGATGCTCGGCCTCACGGCCGCCGCCATCGCAGGGGTGTTCACGCTCGGCATGGTCGTTATTCCGCCCGCGACGCTCAGCACCGCCACGGCCGAGCAGCGCGAGGTCAATGCCACGGCGAGCACGAACACCGCCGATCTCGAGCAGGCATCGACGGCCGACGCCGAGGCGATCGCGCGATTCACGGTGCGCGAGTGGTCGTCGGTGCTGCGGCAGACGAGCGACCTCTCATTCTTCGACGACAAGCCCGTGACGGCACTGCTCGGCTTCATCACGCCCGACGGCGAAGACCCCGACAACCTCTTCTATGTCTCGCGGTTCGTGGTCACGTGCTGCGCCGTCGATGCGCAGCCTCTGGGCGTGCCCGTGTATCTGCCGGGCTGGCAGTCGACGTTCGACGAGGGTGCGTGGGTCGAGGTCTCTGGGCCGTTCGTCAGCAACCCCTCGCGCTCGAGCACCCAGGCCATCGTGATCGAACCCGACGCCGTCGAGGCGGTGGAGCAGCCGCGTGAGCCCTACCTCTTCTGAGCCCGATCACGCCTCGCTGTCGTCGGCTCAGCAGGGCTCGGCGGCGTCGCGCGTCGCCGAGCACTCGCACCGGCTGCGCGCCCAGCGCGCGCTGCGCCGCTTCGATCGCACCTTCTGGATGCTCGCCGGCGGCCTCGCCGCCCTATCAGCCGTCTTCCTCCTGCTCGGAACCCTGCAGGGCCCCAAGCTCAGCTCCGCGGTCGTCGACCCGCAGCGAGTGACCGAGCAGGCCGGCACTCAGTTGCGGCTGTTCGCCAACCAGCCCCTTGCCGAGGTGACCCCCGAGCAAGTCACGGTGACGCCGCCCGCACCCTTCACGCTCTCAGTGCACGACGATCTGCTCGTCGTGCAGTTCGACCAACGGCTGCGCTACTCGACCGAGTACACGGTCGAAGTGCGCGACGTCGGAGCGACGGCGCGCGACGCCACCTCCGACTTCACCCATCGCTTCACGACCGCACCCGGCAGCGTTCTCTACCTCGACCGCGACGAAGCGGGCGACGAGGTGCTCAGGGCGCCGCTGCTCGGCTCGGGCCGAGGCGAGGTCGTTGTGGCCGCCGAGGGCATTCAGCACTTCGCCCCCGTCGAAGGCGTCATCGTGCTCGCGCGCGACGACGGCACTGGCGGCAGCCTGCTTGAGTCGGTGCAGCCCGGGGCAGGCGGTGCCATTGAGCAGATCCGGCTGCCCGAGGGCGTGCGGGTGCAGCAGCTCATCGCGCCGCCGATCGGCACTCTGCTCGGGGTCGTGCTGACGAGCACTCCCGTCGAGGGCGAGGTGCAGGGCATTCCGCCGTTCTCGAACACACTCGCCGTCATCGACCTCGCCGGCGATCGCGCCGTGAACCCCGTCGTCGGCCTCGACGGCACGCCGCTCTCGATCATCACGGGCGAATACCTTCCCGACGGCTCGACGCTCATCGTGCACGCGCTCGACCAGACGGTCGTGCAGGTAGACCTCGCCGGGTCGGGCCTGGTGCTGCCGATCGACCAGGTGCCGACGGTCTACGGGCTGTCGACCGACGCGACCAAGCTCACGGGTTCCGACTCGTTCGGCGGCCTCTACCTCGACCTCGAGTCGGGGGAGGAGGTGCGGCTCAACCCCTCACTGTTCGAGGACGAGCTTGCGTTCGGCGGCGAAGCGATCTTCACCTCGGGCGAACTCTGGGTGCAGAAGGTCGCGATTCCCGATGCGTCGGGCGGTGCCTTCCGCACGTTGCTCGTCGCCGATGACGGCTCGGGAGCCTCGCGCCTGCTGCTGCGCACGATCGACGACCGCGGCAGCATCGGCAGCCTCGCGGTCTCGCCCAACGACCAGTTCGTCGCGGTCGAGGTGACACCCTCGGTGGCGGATGCTGAGCCAGACGGGCGCCGCGTCAACGGTCGCCCGACCTCGATCACGACGGTCATCGTCGACATCGAGACCGGAGCCGTTGTGCGCACACTCGAGGGCTTCAGCCCCGTCTGGTAGACAGCTAGAGCCGCGCGTCTGGCGGCTTGGCTGAGCGTGCTAGAGCCCGCGCTTCTCGCGCTGGCTCACCCGCAGGCCGGAGGCTTGCAGGCGCTCGACGAGCTCGCGCCCTGTGACGGGCTCTGCCCCCTGCGCGATGAGCTCGTCACGGCGCTCTTCGGGGTAGTCGTAGTGGTCGTGATCGAACCCGCGCTCGGGAATACCCGCCGCGCGCGCGAAGGCGTGCAGCTCGTCGAGAGAGGTGTCGCTCACAAGGTGGCCCCACAGGCGCCCGTGGGCGGGCCACGCGGGTTGATCGATCAGCACGGCCATGCTCGTGATTGTAGGCTGAGGGGTCGCGAGTGCCCGATTCGGGCGCGTTTGACCGGGCATCCCGACGTCGGCTATTCTTGACCGTTGGTGTGCGCTGGGCTGTGCCCGCGACGATACCCCCAAGATTTCTCCCTCATGGCGGTGCGCCCCTGGCGTGCCGTGAGAGGCGAGGAGTTGTCCTCGAGAGAACTAACAGAGCAAAGGTGAAACGTGGTCTACGCAGTGGTGCGCGCCGGTGGGCGGCAGGAGAAGGTCGAGGTCGGCACGATCGTCGTGCTCGATCGCGTCAAGGCGGGCGAAGACGGCACGATTCAGCTGACCCCCGTGCTGCACGTTGACGGTGACACGGTCACGACCGACGCCAAGAAGCTCGCGAAGATCACGGTGACCGCCGAGGTGCTGGGCGACCTGCGCGGCCCGAAGATCGTCATCCAGAAGTTCAAGAACAAGACCGGGTACAAGAAGCGCCAGGGTTTCCGCGCCGACCTCACCCGTGTCAAGATCACCGGCATCAAGTAAGAAGGGTCGCGAGTAGACATGGCACACAAAAAAGGCGCATCCTCGACCCGCAACGGTCGCGACTCGAACCCCCAGTACCTGGGTGTGAAGCGATTCGGCGGCCAGGCCGTCAAGGCCGGCGAGATCCTCGTCCGCCAGCGCGGCACGCACTTCCACCCCGGCGCCAACGTCGGCCGTGGCGGCGACGACACCCTGTTCGCCCTCGCGGCGGGTTCGGTCGAGTTCGGCCAGAAGGGCGGCCGCAAGGTCGTTAACATCGTCAGCGCGTAACAGCGCTGCGTTAGTTTTCGCGAGGGGCGGGCTTCGGCCCGCCCCTTCGCCGTTACTCACCGAGAGATTCAGCAGCACCGCTGTCGACACACCAGGGCGCGGCAGAGCAGAAGGAGGCCCCATCATGGCGACATTCGTCGACCGTGTGACCCTTCACCTGCGCGCAGGGAACGGCGGCCACGGCTGCGTCTCAGTGCGCCGTGAGAAGTTCAAGCCGCTCGCCGGCCCCGATGGCGGCAACGGCGGCGATGGCGGCGACATCGTGCTCGTGGCGGATGCTCACGAGACCACCCTGCTGGGTTACCACCGTCGACCGCACAGGGTGAGCGAGAACGGCGGCCCCGGCATGGGCGACAACCGTTCGGGTTTCACCGGTGGGCCCCTCGTGCTGCCGGTGCCGGTCGGTACCGTCGTGCGCGACGCCGACGGCACCGAGCTCGTCGACCTCAACGAACCGGGCATGCGCATCGTCGTCGCGCCCGGCGGCCAGGGCGGACTGGGCAACGCGGCGCTCGCGACCACCAAGCGCAAGGCTCCCGGCTTCGCTCTGCTCGGCACCGAGGGCTGGGAGGGCGACGTCGTTCTCGAGCTCAAGACGGTCGCCGATGTGGCGCTCGTGGGTTACCCGAGCGCGGGCAAGTCGAGCCTCATCGCGGCTCTCTCGGCCGCGCGGCCGAAGATCGCCGACTACCCCTTCACGACGCTGCACCCCAACCTGGGGGTGGTCGAGTCGGGAGAGTCGCGCTTCACGGTCGCCGATGTGCCGGGCCTCATCGAGGGCGCGAGCGAGGGCAAGGGCCTCGGCCTGGAGTTCTTGCGCCACGTCGAGCGCTGCAGTGCTCTGCTGCACGTGCTCGACTGCGCCACGCTCGAGCCCGGTCGCGACCCGATCAGCGACCTCGACATCATCCTGACCGAGCTCGCCGCCTACCCCGTGCCCGAGGGTCAGGTTCCCCTTCTTGAGCGACCGCAGCTCGTCGCCCTCAATAAGATCGACGTGCCTGAGGGTCGCGAGCTCGCCGAGCTCGTGCGCCCTGAGCTCGAGGCGCGCGGCTACCGCGTCTTCGAGATCAGCGCCGTGAGCCGAGAGGGCCTGCGGCCCCTGACCTTTGCCATGGCCGAGCTCGTCGAGACCGAGCGCGCCGC
>DIUS01000012.1:10297-18322 GCA_002423075.1 Microbacteriaceae bacterium UBA6152 | reverse complement strand
AAGCCCGAGCGCTGGGTGCAGCAGACCGACTTTCGCAACGACGAGGCCGTCGGATACCTCGCCGACCGACTCGCGAAGATCGGCATCGAAGACGCGCTCTTCACGGCTGGTGCGGTCGCGGGCGCGACCGTCGTCATCGGCGCGGGTGACGGTGTCATCTTCGACTGGGAGCCCACGCTCACGAGCGCGGCCGAGCTTCTGACGGCACCTCGTGGCACCGACCCGCGTCTCGACGCGGCGAACCGCCCATCGACGAGCCAACGCCGCCAGACCTATCACGAGCGCATGGACGCGAAGGCTGCCGCACGCGCCGAGCTCGACGCCGAGCGCGAGGCGGGCATCTGGAGCGGCGACGATGACGACTGAGTTCGACCCCGCGCGCAACCGGCGCGATGCCGTCGCGCGCGCTCGACGCGTCGTCGTCAAGGTGGGCTCGTCATCGATCAGCGGCGAGAACACCGCACAGATCGGCCCGCTCGTCGATGCTCTGGCCGGCGCGCACGCGCGCGGCACCGAGGTCGTGCTGGTGTCATCGGGGGCCATCGCGACGGGCATGCCCTATTTGCAACTGGATGCTCGCCCGAACGACCTGGCAACGCAGCAGGCCGCGGCGGCCGTGGGTCAGAACGTGCTCATCTTCCGGTATCAAGAGAGCCTCGACCGCTACGGCATCGTGGCCGGGCAGGTGCTGCTGACAGCAACCGACCTCGAGCATCCGACCCCGCGCAGCAACGCGCAGCGAGCCATGGAGCGCCTGCTCGGCCTGCGCATTCTCGTCATCGTCAACGAGAACGACACCGTGGCGACGCAAGAGATCCGCTTCGGCGATAACGACCGGCTCGCAGGGCTCGTGAGCGAACTCATCGGTGCCGATCTGCTCGTGCTGCTGAGCGACGTCGACGCGCTCTACACGAAGCCTCCCCACGAGCCCGGCGCCGAGCGCATCGCGGTCGTCGGGCACGACGACGATCTCAGCGGCGTCGAGCTGGGGTCGATCGGCGCAGCGGGCGTCGGCACCGGGGGAGCGGCCACGAAGATCGCCGCTGCGAAACTCGCCGTGGCGCAGGGCATCCCGGTCGTACTCACCTCGGCAGCGCAGGTGGACGAGGCATTGCGCGGCGACGAGGTCGGAACCTGGTTCGAGGCCGCCCCCGTAGAATGACGGCATGTCGTCGCTCGTCGAAACGCCCGTGAATCACGGTGACAACCCGGCCCCCGAGCCCGGTCTGATCGATGAGCAGTTGCACGCGGCCAAGGCCGCATCGCGCGCGCTCGCGACCCTCACGACCGATCGCAAGAACGCGGCCCTCGAGGCCATCGCGACCGCGCTCGAAGCCTCGATCGTGGCGATCGTGGCGGCGAACGCCGACGACCTCGAGCGGGGTAGCGCGACCGGGCTTTCGTCGGGGCTGCTCGACCGCCTGCGGCTCGACGAGGCGCGCGTGCGAGCTCTCGCCGCGGCGGTGCGCGACGTCATTGCCCTGCCCGACCCGATCGGCACGGTCGTGCGCGGCTCGCGCCTGCCCAACGGCATCCAGCTCAGACAGGTGCGCGTGCCGTTCGGCGTTGTCGGCGCCATCTACGAAGCGCGTCCCAACGTCACCGTCGACATAGCGGCCCTCGCGCTCAAGAGCGGCAACGCGGTGGTGCTGCGCGGCGGCAGTGCTGCCGAGAGCTCGAACCGCGTGCTCGTGCAGACGCTGCAGAGAGCGCTCGAGCAGAGCGGACTGCCGCGCGATGCCGTGCAGACGATCGACCCCCACGGTCGCGCGGGCGCCACGGCGCTCATGCGCGCGCGCGGGCTCGTCGACGTGCTGATCCCACGCGGCAGCGCCGACCTCATTCAGACCGTGGTGCGCGAGTCGACGGTGCCCGTCATCGAGACCGGGGCCGGGGTCGTGCACGTGTATCTCGATGCGAGTGCCGACGAGACCGTCGCCGTCGACATCGTGCACAACGCCAAGGTGCAGCGGCCAAGTGTCTGCAACGCGGTCGAGACGGTGCTCGTGCACCGCGAGGCCGCGCCGCGCCTGCTGCCACCGATGCTCGATGCGCTGCGAGAATCCGGCGTCATCGTGCGCGGCGACGACCGCGCGCGGGCCATCGATGCCGCACTCGAGCCCGCCACCGAGGTCGACTTCGCCACCGAGCACATGGCCCTCGAGCTGTCGGTTGCCGTCGTCGATGATCTGGATGCTGCGCTCGAGCACATCCGGCGCTATTCGACGCAGCACACCGAGTCCATCATCACGCGCGACATGGCCAACGCTGAGCGTTTTCTCGCCGAGGTCGACTCCGCCGTCGTCATGGTCAACGCCTCGACGCGATTCAGTGACGGCGGCGAGTTCGGGTTCGGCGCCGAAGTCGGCATTTCGACGCAGAAGCTCCACGCTCGTGGGCCCATGGGCCTCCCCGAACTCACGAGTACGAAGTGGATCGTGCGCGGCGCTGGACAGGTGCGGGGGTGATCCGCGGTAGATTGGTGTCTCACTTCACCCTCGACCACGGGAGTTCCGCATGCTGACGACGCTGGCCAGCGCCATTCTCGCCTCCGAAGAAGAGTTGGCACCGCTCATCGCCCCGCCCGAGGTCATCGCCGGCGTCGCCGCCCTCGTCTTCCTCATGCTCGGGCTCGTCGTCTTCGCCTACCGTGATGTCGCGAACCGGCACAGCCACAAGACCGGCACGCAGAACGGGCACGACGCGGGTCACTGAGCCCGGCGACCGCCGCCATGACTGACGACTCAGCGATGCCGGGCACCGACGCCTCCGCGACGGCGCCGCGCAGGCGCATTGGCATCATGGGTGGCACGTTCGACCCGATCCATCACGGACACCTCGTGGCCGGCAGCGAGGTAGGTCAGGCGTTCGGGCTCGACGAGGTCGTCTTCGTGCCGACGGGCGAGCCGTACCAGAAGCAGGGCGTCACACACAGCGAGCACCGCTACCTCATGACGGTGATCGCCACCGCGTCGAACCCACGGTTCCGCGTGAGCCGCGTCGACATCGATCGCGATGGGCCCACATACACGATCGATACACTGCGCGATCTGCGTGCCGAGCATCCGAATGCCGACCTCTTCTTCATCTCGGGCGCCGACGCGATCGCGCAGATTCTCGACTGGAAGAACGCCGACGAGCTCTGGCAGCTCGCGAACTTCGTCGCCGTGAGCAGGCCGGGCCACTCGCTCAGCATTAGCGCATTGCCGCACCGCCACGTAAGCTTGCTCGAGATTCCCGCGCTCGCCATCTCGTCAACCGACTGCCGGCACCGCGTCGAGCAGGGCTCCCCGGTCTGGTACCTGGTGCCCGACGGAGTGGTGCAGTACATCGCCAAGCACCAGCTGTACCGGAGCCTTCCATCATGACCAGCCCGCACGACCAGCCACTGAGCCGCCGCGCCGCGCGCCGCGCGCTCGAGGCCGAGCACGCAGGCGTCGAGAGCTTCGCGCAGCCCGCCGGTGATCGTCGCTCGGGGCGCGGCTCGGCCACGCCGTCGTCAGTGCCGTCTTCTGCTCCGACCGAGATGACCTACCGAACGCAGGTGCGCCCCCGCGTGCCGCACTACGACGAGCGCACGGTGCCGCCGATTGTCGAGCAGGCCGCCCCCGGGGTGCCGCAGGGTCTGCCGCCGGTCGCGCCGCCAGCCTTCTCTGAGCAGGGTGCCGAGCGTGTGCGGCGACGCGACTTCAGACCTCCCGTCATCGCCCACGAGCCGCCGACGCACGTCGCAGACCCCACGTTCGATACTCCGCTGGAGTATCACACGCAGCTGTCGCCACGCGCTGAGGCGCCCGCGCCGGTTGCTCCGGCGCCTGCGCCGCCCGCGCACGTGATCGACCCGCCCGGGGCCGCGACGGCTCCTTCTGCCGAACCTCCTGTCGAGCGCACCCTGTCGCGGCGCGAGCTGCGCGAACTGCGCGCGGCGCAGGAGCCCGCCGTCACGGAAGAGCCTGCCGTCGTGGTGCCTGCCGTCGTGGTGCCTGCCGCTGAGGCCGCGCCGCCCCCCGCCGTGGTGCCAGCGCTCGTCGAGCCCGTGTGGTCCGAGCCGGTGCGACCCGAGCCGGTGCGACCCGAGCCGGTGCAGCACGCACCCGTGCAGATCGAGCCCGTGCAGGTGGAGCCTGAACTGGCGCAGCCCACTGTGGTGCACCAGGCTCCTGAGGTGCCGACCTCGACCGGCTCGCACTGGTCGACCGGCATTCACGATGACGAAGACCCCTTCGAGAACACGTTCAGTCGCGAGGTCGGCTCGGCGACGAGCCTCAACACCAACGCGCTCGTGCTGCCCGAGATGCCGACCGGCAGTATCGCCGGGCCGGTCGCGGGCACCGGCGAGATCATCATCACCGGCATGATCGCCGTCTCGCCGCTGCACGCGTCGACGGGCACCGTGCCGACCCTTCATGACAGCCCCGACATCGATGACTTGTTCGACATTGACGACCGCGAGATCTCGGCCCCTGATTCGGCTCCGGTGAGCGCGCTCAAGGCCATCAGCAGCCACACGGCGACTCACACGGTCATGACCGGCAAGCCCTCGACGAGCAACACCGTCACGACCGTGCTCGTGGGTTCGACCGTCGGCATGGCGGTCATCGCGATCGGCCTCTTCGTCATCGCCGCGGCCAACGGGCTATTCTGAGTGCTTCCGCCACCCGCTTTCGTCGAAGGACACTGTGACCGCCTCTGATCGTGCTCTCGCTCTCACCCAGGTCGCCGCGCACGCGGCTGACTCCAAGCAGGGCGACGACCTGGTGGCGCTCGACGTCTCGGGCCCTCTGCCGCTCACCGACGTCTTCCTCATCGTGACGGGTCGCAACGAGCGCAACGTGCAGGCGATCGCGTCTGAGGTCGAAGACCGCATGATCGAGGCCGGAGCCAAGCCACTGCGCCGCGAGGGCCGTGCTGAGGGGCGATGGATCCTGCTCGACTTCGGCGACGTCATCGTGCACGTCTTCCACGAAGAAGAGCGCTTGTTCTACTCGCTCGAGCGACTGTGGAAAGACTGCCCGGTCGTGCCCCTGCAGCTCGCCGAGCAACGGGCAGAACCCGCAGACGTCGACTGAACGGCGGCCCGCTGCCGAATTGGTCGGCGGCCGCACCGTGTACTACTCTGAGTGAGTTGTGACCGGCTCTCGAGCCGTGACGCACGGGCCTGTGGCGCAGCTGGTAGCGCACCTGCATGGCATGCAGGGGGTCAGGGGTTCGAGTCCCCTCAGGTCCACCACGATCAGAATCCCGGTTCCGGCCGGGATTCGTCGTATCCAGCGCCTGCTGACCCGAGTGGCGGGGCGGCGCGCGGGAGGGTCGGCGCCCTGCGCGGCGGCCCGGTTCGAGAGGACCTTCTGGTGAGCCCCACTCCTGCCGCCCCCGGGGTCGACCCCGCCGTGCGCATGCACGCCATCACCGACGAGACGACCCAGATCGTCGACATGGTGCTCGAATACGCACGGCGCCGCATCCTCAGCGACGACACCCCCCTCGACAAGCCCTTCACGCCCGCCGAGCTGCGCCGGCTGGCCGGGGGCAGTATCAGCGCCGAGGGCATGGGCGCGCGGCGCGCGCTCGCCCTGTTCGAGAATGTGCTGGCTCCGTCGTGCATCACGACCGAGCATCCGCGCTATCTCTCGTTCATTCCCTCCGCGCCGTCGAAGGCGGCGACCGCGTTTGACCTCATCGTCTCGGCGACGGCCGTCTACGGCGGTTCATGGCTCGAGGGCTCGGGTGCTGTGTTCGCCGAGAACGAGGTGCTCGCCTGGCTCGCCGCAGAGTTCGGGCTGCCTAGCGACGCGGGCGGTGTCTTCGTGCAGGGCGGCACGATCGGCAACCTCTCGGCGCTGGTCGCCGCGCGCGACCACGCTGACCGAGAGCGACGCGCGGCGGGTCGGCCGCGTCCCGAGCGCTGGGTGATCATCGGCAGCGCCGAGGCGCACTCGTCGATCAAGAGCGCAGCGAAGGTCATGGATGTCGACGTCGTCGCGATTCCCGTCGGCGACAGCGGGGTCATGCACGGCGATCAGGTGCGAGAAGCACTCGTCGAGCACGGCACGGCCGTCATCGCGGTGGTCGCGACGGGCGGGTCGACCAACTTCGGCATCGTCGACGACATCGCCTCGATCGCCGCTCTCAAAGACGAGCACGACTTCTGGCTGCACATCGACGGTGCCTACGGTCTGGCTGCGGCTCTCAGCGACGTCGCTCGACCGCGGTTCTCCGGCATCGAACGGGCTGACTCGCTCATCGTCGACCCCCACAAGTGGCTCTTCACCCCCTTCGACTCGTGCGCCCTGCTCTACCGCGACCCCGAGATCGCTCGCGTCGCGCACACGCAGCATGCGGAATATCTGGATGCCCTCACCGAGTCGACCGAGTGGAATCCCTCTGACTACTCGGTGCAGCTCACGCGGCGCGCGCGCGGCCTGCCCCTGTGGTTCTCGCTCGCGACCTTCGGGGCGCAGGCGTATCGCGACGCGATCACCGCATCGATCGACCTTGCCCATGCGGTCGCGGCCGAGATCGAACAGCGCGACTATCTCGCTCTGGTGCGTGAACCGCAGCTCTCGGTCGTGGTCTTCGAACGCGTGGGGTGGAAGCCCGGCGACTACGCGCACTGGTCGAACCGGCTGCTCGATGATCAGCACGCCTTCGTCGTCCCCAGCTCTCACAGCGGCCGCACCAACGCTCGCTTCGCGATCGTGAACCCGCGCACGACGCTCGACGACCTGACGAGAATTCTCGACTCGATGCAGTGACCGCCGCTCTCCGTGACTTCGCGGCCGTCGAGCCGTAGCGTGTGGGCATGACCTCGACGGCAGACCCTCTCGCGAATGTCCTGCGCACGCACACTGACTATGGCGCCGAGAAGCTCGAAGAAGCCGATCTCGCCGATGACCCGTTCGCGCAGTTCGCCGCCTGGCTCGCCGAGGCCGCCGAGCGCGAAGTGTACGAGCCCAATGCCATGGTGCTGGGCACGATCGACCCTGACGGGTCGCCGTCGATCCGCACCGTGCTGCTGCGTGGCATCGATGACCGCGGCTTCTCGTTCTACACCGACTACACCTCCCGCAAGGGGCGCGCTCTGCTGGCGAACCCGGCGGTTTCGGCGGTCTTCCCCTGGTACACACTGCATCGCCAGGTGATCGTGTTCGGCGAGGCGCACCAGGTCGAGGCTGAAGACTCCGACGCCTACTTCGCGGCGCGACCCCGCGGGGCACAGGTCGCGGCGTGGTCGAGCAACCAGTCGCAGGCAATTGCCTCGCGTGACGCGCTCGAGCAGAAGGTGCGGGATGCTGATGCCCGGTTCGCCGACGAGCCCGAGATTGCTCGTCCCGAGCGCTGGGGCGGGTTCCGCATCGCACCCCGTCGGGTCGAGTTCTGGCAGGGTCGCACGTCGCGCTTGCACGACCGGCTGGTCTTCATTCGGCAGCCCGATGACGGCTGGAAGGTCGAGCGTCTGCAACCGTGACATGGTCGCGGAATACTACTCGGCGGCCTCGCGTTGGCATGGTCGATGCGAACGCATAGAATCACGATTTCAGATGAGCAGGAGACCCTCATGACCATCACCGACGCGCACGACCTCGAGCTCGGCATCGACACCTTCGGCGATGTGACGACTGATGCTGACGGGCGACCTCTACCGTACGGCCAAGTGATCCGCAACGTGGTCGATGAGGGCGTGCTGGCCGACCAGGTCGGCATCGACGCGATCACGATCGGCGAGCATCACCGAGACGACTTCGCTGTATCGGCACCAGACATCGTGCTGGCTGCGATCGCCGCCCGTACCGAGCGCATTCGCATCGGTAGCGGCGTCACCGTGCTCAGTTCTGACGACCCGATCCGCGTCTTCCAGCGGTTTGCGACCATCGAGGCCATTTCGAACGGCCGTGCCGACATCATCATGGGGCGCGGATCGTTCACCGAGTCGTTCCCGCTTTTCGGGTACCAGTTGCAGGACTACCAGACGCTGTTCGAAGAGAAACTCAACCTGTTCGCCGAGGTGCACAAAGAGCAGCCCGT
>DIUS01000012.1:0-10228 GCA_002423075.1 Microbacteriaceae bacterium UBA6152 | reverse complement strand
CGCCGTTCGTCGAGCTCTACCACCGGGCGCTCACCCAGCTCGAGAAGCCGTGGCAGCCGGTCGGCGTGCACTCGCCCGGCTATATCGCCGACTCTGATGAGCAGGCGATGGAAGAGCTCTGGCCCGCCTACGAGCAGATGTTCGGCCGCATTGGCCGAGAGCGCGGCTGGGGTCCGACGACGTACGAGCACTTCCGTGCCGAGGTCGAGCAGGGCGCTCTCTACGTGGGGTCGCCCGAGACGGTCGCCCGCAAGATCGCCGACACGGTGTCGACTCTCGGCATCCAGCGTTTCGATCTGAAGTACAGCACGGGACCCCTGCAGCACGAGAAGCTCATGCACGCGATCGAGCTGTACGGCACTCAGGTGATTCCGCGCGTGCGCGAACTCCTCGCTGACCGCCTCGTGCCCAGCGGGGCCTGAGCGCGCTCGGCCCGCGAGCACCGCGTGCTACTGGCCGGTGACGACCGTGATGCCCGTCGCGGCCGAGGCGCTCTCGACGCTGCCGCCGTTGGTCAAGTCGGTGAAGCCGAGCGCCTCCATGCGGTCGATGGCCTGGCCGGAGCGGTTGCCGCTGCGGCAGTAGACGAAGTAGGTGCCCGCAGGATCGAGCTCGCTAATGCGCGACTCGAAGTCGGCCGACTGCACGTCGATGTTGAGGGCGCCTTCCAGGTGACCCGAGACGAATTCGGCGGGGGTGCGCACGTCGATCACGACGGTGCCGGCGTCGAGGGCGACCGGCTCGGCAGCCGGTGCGCAGGCGGTTGCGCCGACAGCAAGGCCGAGGGCGAGGGCGATCGAGAGCAGAATGCGGCGCATGAGGGTTCCTTTGCGGTCGTGAGGCGACCAATGTATCAGATACCCCCTGGGGTATTGCTGCGCGAGTGTGAGGGCACGATACGGCGCACCAGCTTCTCGAGCTCGACGATGATGAGCACTGTCGACCCCACGGCGAGGCACGCGGCCCATTCCGCGAGCGAGAGCGGGGCGAGCCCGAGAATCCGCGCACTGGGTGGCCACCACATGGCGCCTGCCTGCAGCAGCAGCGACCCTGCCGCGGTGATGAGCAAGAAGGGATTGCTGAAGGGGTTCAGGGCGAAGAGCGACCGATGTTCTGCCCGAGAGCTTCCGGCGAGAAAGAAGTTCAGGCAGACGAGCATGGTCAACGTCAGCGTGCGAGCGTGAGCGTCCTCGTAGCCTGCGTCGATCGCCCACGAAAAGGTCACGAGCAGCACCAGGCCGATCCAGGCACCCGTGATCACGAGCCGTACCCACAGTCCGCGCGAGAGGAGCCCCTCGTTCCGCGCCCTCGGGGGCCGGCGCAACTCGTCGCCTTCTGCGGGTTCGAACGCCAGCGCGACATCTTGCAGACCGTTCGTGACCAGGTTGATCCACAGCACCTGCACCGGCAGGAACAGCAGGGGCTGATCGCTGAAGACATTCGTCAGCACCGCGATGATGATGCCGAGTGCGCCGGCGAGCAAGAAAAAGGTGGCTTTGCGAATCGCGGCGAAGGTCACTCGGCCTTGGTTGACAGCGCTGACGATGGTGGCGAAGTTGTCATCAGCGAGCACGAGATCGGCGGCCTCGCGGGCCACTTCTGTGCCCGATTCGCCCATCGCCACGCCGATCGACGCGGCCTTGAGCGCGGGTGCGTCGTTGACCCCGTCGCCTGTCACGGCGACGACTTCGCCCGCGGCCTGCAACACGGTCACGATGCGCAGCTTGTCCTGGGGCGAAACCCGTGCCGCCACGCTCGTATCACGCAGTCGAGCGACGAGTACGGTGTCATCGAGAGTCGCCATCTCGGCGCCGGTGATGGCAGGGCCGCGCCGAGGGATTCCGAGTCGGTCGGCAATGGCTTCCGCCGTCGACGGGTGGTCGCCGGTGATCATCTTCACCGCGATCCCGGCGTCTTGGCATGCCGCGATCGCGGCTGCCACTCCGGGACGCGGGGGATCGGTCATGCCTTCGAGGCCCAGCAGCGTCAGACCACTCGGGGTAGGCAGAAAGCCATCGCGCGCCTCGCTGTGGTGCAGCACGCGTGTCGCCGTCGCAATCACCCGCAGACCGCGTGACGCCATCTCGTGATTAGCGTCGGCGATCTCGTCTCGGTCGATGTCTTCGTCGCCCTTGACCGTGCGCATCGTCGTCGACATGCCCAGGAGCTTGTCGACGGCTCCCTTGACGTACAGCACTCGGCCGCCGTCAGCCTGCTCGCGCACCGTTTGGCAGTAGCCCAATTCTGGTTCGTAGGGAACGTGCAGCAGTGCAGGTGCATGCAGCTCGTCGAGGGTGAGAGCTGTGCTCTCGATGGCGGCGATGGCCATGGCCACGTCGACGGCGTCGCCGACGAAACCGCTGCGCGACTCGGCAGAGGCCCGAGCTTCGTTCGTCAGGGCTCCCGCTCGCAACGTCTCGGTGAGCAGGGGGTCGGCTCCGTGATCGACCGAGGCGGCGGCGATGACCGTGCGCCCATCGGGTGTCCAGATCTCTTCGACAGTGAGGATGTTCTGGGTCAGTGTCCCTGTCTTGTCCGAACCGATGACCGTCGTCGATCCGAGCGTCTCCACGGCGGGCAGGCTACGCAGCACCGCCTTGTGTTTCGCCATGCGCGCGACTCCGATGCTCATCGCGATGGTCAGCACGACGGGCAGCGCTTCGGGGATCGTGCCCACGGCGAGCGCGACAGCCGACAAGAAGACGTCGGCGAGATCGCCCCCCAGGGCCGCGCCGGCCACGAAGAGCACCGTGCAGACGGCACCGATGACGATGCCGATCCGGCGCTCGAGCTGACGAGTCAAGAGCTGCAGCGGTGTGATCGGTGAGGCGCGTTGCACAAGCTCGTTGATGAGCCCCAGCTCGGTCTGCGCGCCGGTGGCGACAGCGACCCCGACTCCTCGCCCTGACACCACGAAGGTGCCGCTGAAAGCCATGCAGGTGCGGTCTCCGACTCCTGCCGATCGACGTACAGCTGACGGCTGCTTGTTCACGGGCATAACCTCGCCGGTGAGCATCGACTCGTCGACCTGCAGGGTCGTCGCATCGATCAGGCGCAGATCGGCTGCGACCCGCTCGCCGCTCGCCAACAGCACGATGTCTCCGGGAACGACGTCGCGGGCATCGAGGTCGACTTCGCGCCCGTCGCGCACGACGCGACAGTGCGGAGTTGTCATGCGAGACAGTGCTCGCACCTCGGAGGCCGCTTTGCGTTCTTGCCAGAAACCGATCGAGGCGTTGAGCAGTAGCACCAGAACGATCGCTGACGTGTCGACCCACCGCTGCAGCAACGCCGTGATGGCAGCGGCACCCATCAGAATCATGATGAGAGGGCTTGAGAACTGTCTGAGCAGGGTGCGCCACCAGGGTGTTGGGGGCGTGCTGACAAGTTCGTTCACACCGACTTCGTCGCGTCGCGCGAGCACCGCGGCGTCAGACAGGCCGCTGCGTGTCGTGTTGAGCGCTTCGAGAACCCCTTCAACAGACTGCTCATGCCAGGTGATCTCGCTGTCCACGTTCATGTTCTTGACAGTACTCGGGCCTCGAGCGGGAGCATCTGCATGCTTGACTGTGGCTATGTCGACCATTGTTCTCGACCGGCGGGCGCTACTCGTTGCGATTCTTGCGGCGTTCGTCGCGTTTCTCGACGGCTCGATCATCACCGTGGCGCTGCCCGCGATCACCGATGAGCTCGGCGGCGGCCTGCCGGTGCAGCAGTGGGTCGTCGACGCGTATCTGATCACGCTCGGGGCGCTGATCCTGCTGGCGGGCTCGCTCTCCGACGTGCTCGGACGCATCGCCGTGCTACGCATCGGGCTCATCGGCTTCGGCATCGCGTCGATCGCGTGCGGGCTCGCACCCACGGCCGAACTGCTCATCGCCGCACGAGCGGCCCAAGGCGTCGCTGGCGCGCTGCTCGTACCCAGTTCGCTCGCCCTCATCATGGGCACGCACCGTGGCCCTGCGCAGTCGCGAGCAATCGGCCTCTGGACGGCATGGACGTCGGCCGCGTTTATCGTCGGCCCTCTGCTCGGTGGCGTGCTCACCGACCTGCTGAACTGGCGCTGGGTGTTCTTCATCAACGTCGTGCCGATCGCCCTGACGATGCTCCTCATGGCACCGATGCGCAACGAGCCCGCGGCCGTGCGCACCCCCATCGACGTGTGGGGCGCCGTGCTCGGCGCGCTCGGGCTCGGGGGTGTCGTCTTCGGTCTCATCGAGCAGGCGAACTACGGCTGGCACTCTGCGGTCGTCATCGTGCCGATCATCGTCGGCGTCCTCAGCCTGATCGGCTTCATCGTGCGCCAGGCGACGGCGCAGCATCCGATGATGCCGCTCTCGCTCTTCCGCAACCGAAATTTCGCCGTCGGCAACCTCGCGACGGTCGCGATCTATGCGGCGCTGTCGCTCTCGACGCTCGTGCTCGTGCTCTTTCTGCAGCAGGCCGCAGGTCTCAGTGCGACCGCATCGGGTCTCGTCATGTTGCCGGTCACCATCATGCTCATCGCGTTCTCGTCACTGTTCGGCACGCTCGCCGGCCGGTTCGGCTCTCGGTGGTTCATGGCTGCGGGCCCACTCATTGCAGCCGCGGGCTTGGTGTCGATGCTTGCGATCGATGTGCCCTTCGACTTCGTGCCGCAAGCGCTGCTCGGAGTTGTGCTGCTCGGGCTCGGGCTCGCCGTCACTGTCGCGCCGCTCACCTCGGCCGTGCTTGGCGCCATCGAGCCCTCGCGATCGGGCATCGCCTCGGCCGTCAACAATGCTGTCTCACGCGTCGCGGGCCTTGTCGCGATCGCGCTGCTCGGCGCCGTCGTCGGTACGGTCGTCGACGCGGCGTGGCTCGATCGTGCACTGCTGTTGTGCGTTGCACTTCTCACGATCGGGGCCGTGGTGTCGGCGATCGGCATTCGACGGGTCGCCGAGCCTGCAGAGGTCGACTCCGCAGCACGCGAGACACTAGACCTGGGCGACGAATGAACCTGCGGCGCCCGCGAGCGTGACGACCGCGGCGACCGCAGCGGCCATGATGATGCGGAACATCGCGCGAGACACCGGAGTTCGTACGACGACGATAACTCCCGCGACGAGCAGCACCGTGGTCGCGACAGCTCCGACTGCCGAGACAGGCGCGAGCTCGCGCGGGCCGAGAGCCCCCAGCAGGCCGGCGCTCGCGAGCGCCGCAAGAGCGACCGCGCCGGCCGGGCGCGCGCCGATCCGATGGGGGAGCGAACGGATACCGTGCCGAAGATCGTCGTCGAGATCGGGCAGCACGTTGGCGAAGTGAGCGGCGAGACCGAGCAGCGCTCCCATGGCGACGGCCCACCATGCCGCCACTGCGGGAACCTCGCGCGCGAGCGTGACCATCAAAGGAATCAGGCCGAAGCCGACGACATAGCACGCGGTGGCTGCCGGCGTGCGCTTGAGCCCGAGATTGTATGCCCAGCCCGAGGCGAGTGCGACGAGGTGCACGGCCGCGAGCGTGGGCCCCAGCAGTAGCGACAGGCCGGCCGCCGCCAGAGCCGCGATGATCGCGAGGATTATGATCGTGCGCGCTCGCACGTCTCCCCGCACGACCGGCTTGTCACGCCGAAGGGCATCGAGGTCGCGCTGCGCGTCGATGGCGTCGTTCGACCAGCCGATGGACAGCTGGTTGGCCAGCATCATCGCGCCGAGAATCGCGACGCGCACCGGCTCGAGTCCGCTCAGCACCGACAGGGCTATGGTGACAGCGGTCACGACGAGCGTCGGGCCGATGTGCGCAGCGCCGACGACGACGCCCAGGCGTTGCATCATTCGCCCATCGTAGGCACGGGCCGGTTACCATCAGCAGATGCGACGCGGCCCGAGAAGCCTTGTCAGGGCGACCGCCCTGACTCTTGCCGTCGCTCTCACGTTGACGGGCTGCGCTGCCGCGCAGGAGGGGATTGCCGAGCCGGTCGAGCCACTGCGACTGGTGGGCGCCCCCGTCGCGCTCGATGCGCGCGAGGTTTACCTCGAGCAGCGCATCGCGGCGATGTCGATCGAGCAGAAGGTCGCGGCCCTCATCATGGTGCACGTTCCGGGTACCGACCCCGGCCGCATCCGCACCCTCGTCGATGCCCACGGCTTCGCCGGGGTGATCGTGATGGGCGACAACGTCGCTGGGCCGGCCTCGACGGTCTCCACCCTGACTCGTGCGCTCAGCAGCGAGCCTGGCCTGCCGGTGCTCACCGCGATCGATCAAGAGGGCGGCGATGTGCGCCGACTACGCGAGGACGATGCTGCCTCGGCTCGCACGCTGCGCGGTGCGCCGCCAGCGGCGGCGGAACAGGCCTTCCGTGAGCGTTCAGCTCTCGTCGCTGAAGCCGGCGTGCTCATCAATTTCGGCATCGTCGCCGACGTCACGCCTGATCGTTCGTCGTTCATCCGCAGCCGCACTCTCGGTGAGACCCCGGCGGCGGCTGCCGAGAGGGTGGCAGCAGCGGTGCGAGGCGAGGCGGGGCACGCGCTCTCGACACTCAAGCACTTTCCGGGCCACGGGGCTAGTCCGGATGATTCGCACGTCAGCATTCCGCAGTCATCAATCTCGATCGACGAGTGGCGATCGACGCACGCCGTTCCCTTCCGGGCCGGAATTGAGGCCGGTGCGCCCCTCGTCATGATGGGGCACCTCGAGTTCTCGCAGATCAGCGGCCTTCCGGCGTCGCTGTCGCCGGTGTGGATCGACCTGCTGCGCAATGAGCTGGGCTTCGACGGCGTGATCGTCACCGACGACATGCTGATGCTGCAGCGGTCGAGGGTAGCAGCCTACGCCGACCCGGTGCAGAACGCGGTGCGCGCCCTCGCCGCGGGCAACGATCTGTTGCTCTACGTGCTACCCGGCGACCCGCGTACTGTCGGCATCGACCCCGAGGGACTGGTCGCAGAACTCGCTGCGGCGGTGGCAGACGGACGCCTCGACGAAGCCGCGCTCGACGACTCGCTGCATCGCGTGCTGGGTCTTCGGCGGGACGCGAGCGGTGAGTCGGGACCGTTCATCGACTGCGGAGCGAAATGCTGGGGCGAGTCGCCGCGGGCGATCGACCGGATGTCCGAGGGCGACGACGAGGCAGCGAGTGGCTAGAGGGTCGGCAGTGTCACGTCGACTACTCGCTCGACGAGTGGCGCATCGACGACCGCGCGCTGAGTGCCACCCGCAGTGGCCGGCAGGCTGGTGACGATGGTCGTCGCGATGGCACCGAAGACGATCGCCAGCGTGCCGAACCCCGTGATGACAGCGGTGACCGGCGTCAGCTTGCGGTGGCGCTCGAGCGAGATCACGATCGCGCCGACCAGCAGCAGCGTGGCGCCAGTGATGGCGAGTGCGATCATGCGCTGTACTCCCGTCGGGGTCGGGCTCGGGTCGAGCTGGCGTTCGGGGGACACCGTGGGCAAGTTCTCTGAACGGGCCTCATTCTAGGCTACCGGTCGTGCCAGACAGCGGGAGCCCCCGAATCGGGGGTGTCGGCGAAGAATCGTTGCCCACTGGTAGCTCGAGCACAGGAAGCTGGAAGTCGACGATCTTCTCGATGCGCACCTCGCCGAGCGGAGGGCGCGTGCGCTCTGACCTGCCCGTCGTCATCACCGAGGCGAGCACGAGCGTCACGACCGCCACGACCGTCGCAGCGACGATGCGTGCTAGATGAGCAGTGCTCACTTTAGTGCTCCGGGCGCGAGAATCAATCCACTCTTTCGGGAGAGCCGATCGGACACCGTCGGGTACGGTGCACGGCAAATCCTACTCCTCGTCGGGCAGTCGCCGTGCGGGGCGCCGACGACACGGCAGAATGGCCGAGTGAGTGCATCGGGGGAACCACTGCGGCATCGTGACGTGCTCGACGCGGTGGCGGCCTCGCTCGAGTCCGCAGTCGTCGAGGCGCACGCCTTGCAGGTCGAGCCGACCGGCAACGGCTTCACGCACGGATACCGAGTCACCTTGCGCTCTGGCGCAGGTGAACTCACCGATAACACCGTCTTCGTCGAGACCTCGCCACCCGAGGCGACCCGACCCGGAGTGTTGACACTGCGCAACCCGGCAACGGGCGAGAAGGTCGATGTGTGGGTCTACCCGGCAGACCCGGCACTACCAGCGCTGCGCACGGCGGTCTACTCCGAGGCAGCCGGCGTCGTTCTCGCCCGACTCGGGCTGCCAGTCGACGGACTGCGCGTGAGTCTCGCGGCATACCGGCCCGGCAAGCGGGCGGTCGTACGCGTCGACACCACCGAGACTGCCTATTTCCTAAAGGTCGTGCGCCCGCCTGCCGCGGAACCGCTGCAGGCCAAGCACACGCTGTGGCGAGAGGCATCGATTCCGGTGCCGGGCGTGCTGGGGTGGAGCGAAGAAGGCCTCGTGGCACTCGAGGCCCTGCACGGCGCCGAAGTGATCTCGCTGCTCGATCGCATTCAGCATCCGGCTGCACTGCTCGACGAGCTCGAGCGCATCGTGTCGGCCATTGCGACCGTGCCCTCGACGGCGGCCGCTCGCGCATCACTCGTACGTCGCATCGACTGGTACGAAGAGCGCTTGATCGAGCAGCTGCCTGAGCATGACGGACTCATCGAGCGCACTGCACGCACGATCTCACGACGATTCCGCGCGGGCGGGGCGGCTCCGCCGTCGCGCACCGTTCACGGCGACCTCCACCTCGCGCAGCTACTCGCTGATCCGAACGCACCCTCGACCGTCACCGGTTTGCTCGACATCGACACCTCGGGCTGGGGAGACCCGGCAGACGACGCAGCCGCGCTCTACGCGCACCTCATCGCGACCGTGGTGCACGACGGCGGCAGTCGTGCCACCGTGCGGGCTCGCCGATGCTCGGTGCTCGCCGACGGTTGGCGACGCCGCTGGTTCGGAGCTTCCGAAGCGGGCTTCGTCGATCGGGCGCACGCGATCGCGGCCACGCAGCTGCTCGGCCATGCGCTGTCGCGGTCGGCGGCCGGCACCGCCGGCGCAACCGAGCTCATCGAGCGCGCATATCGGGTGGTCAATGCAGATGAGAGGCCTCTCACCGGCTCCTCCTGGTGATCTCATTCGCTCTGGAGAGAGTTGCTCCATCGACGCGAGCCGCTCGGCACGCGAGAGGGAGGAAACCATGGACAACAAGAACTGGATCGCCATCGGGGCGGCCTCGGCACTCAGCATCGGCGTGCTCGCGAGTGGCGCTGCCACCGTCGCGAACGCGATGCCGCTCATCGAGAACGCCACGGGGCTCAGTGTTCCCGGCATCGACTCGCTGCAGCAGGGCAACGGATCGGCCGACGTCGACTTCAGTGTGACGAGCGACAGCATCGTCTCGCCCACGTCGAGCGGCTCGCCCGCGAGCCTCAGCTCGGCCAACACGCCGGTCTCGACCGACAGCCCGGTGTCGCCCGCCGGGATCGACAGCCCGGTCAGCCCGGTGTCTGTCGACAGCCCCGCGAGCCCCGTGTCGGTCGACAGCCCGCCGTCGCCGGTGTCTGTCGACAGCCCCGCTTCGCCTGCTTCGCCCGCCTCCGTCGACAGCCCTGCGAGCGTCGACTCGGTCGACTAAACCCAGCACCGCGATGGCCCTCGATGAGAACACTCTCATCGAGGGCCATCGTCTTTCTCATGACTGCCAGGCACACTTAACCTGACCCGAAAGGAGCGTCATGTCACCCTCAGCTCGATGGATCTCGATCTCGGCCGCCTCGGCGCTCGGGCTCGGCATCGTCGCCGCGGGCGCTGTCGGGGTGGCCAACGCGCTACCACTGGTCGACTCGACCACGCAGGCGCATGTGCCGCCGATCTCGACCGTGCCCGGCGGCTCGCTGAGCGACGTCAAGGGCTCAGCCGGCTCGGGTGACGTGACCTTCCCGGTTCCGGTGTCCACCACCGCACCGTCGACGATCGAGCCTGCACCGCCCCAGCCCGCGCCCGTGCAGCAGGCCCCCGCTCCGCAGCCCCAGCCTGTATCACCCGACAGCGTCTCGGCGGCGTCGCCAGCCAGCGTCGACTCAGTCGACTGAGTAACCCCCGCGGCTCACACTAGCCGGTAACCCATGCCCCGCACGGTCTCGATACGGTCAGCCCCGATCTTGCTTCTCAAGTAGCGAACGTAGACGTCGACGACGTTCGAGCCGGGGTCGAAGTCGAAGCCCCACACTCGGCTGAGCAACTGCTCGCGCGAGAGCACCTGCTCGGGGTGCCGCACGAACTGCTCGGCCAGTGCGAACTCGCGCGCCGAGAG
>DIUS01000007.1 GCA_002423075.1 Microbacteriaceae bacterium UBA6152 | reverse complement strand
CCCTCGGCGCGAGGGCGGGCATCCGGTCGTGCAGAACGCAGTCGGGCCGTTAGCCGTCTTCGCCCTCGTTGACCTCGACGGGGGCGTCGCCGCCCTCGCCCTCGGCCAGCACCGGTGCGAGCGAGAGCTTGCCGCGGTCGTCGGTCTTCGTGATCTCGACGAGAATCTTCTGGCCCACGGCGAGCACGTCTTCGACGTTCTCGACGCGCTTGCCACCGGCGAGCTTGCGCACCTCGCTGATGTGCAGCAGACCGTCTTTGCCCGGCATGAGCGAGACGAACGCACCGAAGGCGGCGATCTTGACGACCGTGCCCAGGTACTGCTCACCCACCTCGGGGTTGATCGGGTTGGCGATCGCGTTGACCTGCAGGCGAGCCGCCTCGGCCGAAGCGCCGTCGACCGCGCCGATGTAGACGGTGCCGTCTTCTTCGATCGAGATCTGGGCGCCGGTCTCGTCCTGGATCGAGTTGATCGTCTTGCCCTTCGGGCCGATCAGCTCGCCGATCTTGTCGACAGGAATCTGCACGCTGATGACGCGAGGCGCGGTGGGCGCCATCTCGTCGGGCGCGTCGATCGCCTGGTTCATGACCGCGAGGATCGCCATGCGGGCGTCTTTCGCCTGGCCGAGCGCCTGCTGCAGCACCGACGACGGAATGCCGTCGAGCTTGGTGTCGAGCTGGATCGCGGTGACGAACTCGCTCGTGCCGGCGACCTTGAAGTCCATGTCGCCGAGAGCATCTTCGGCGCCGAGGATGTCGGTGAGCGCCGCGTAGCGGGTCTCACCATCCACGACGTCGCTGATCAGGCCCATCGCGATGCCCGCGACCGGCGCGCGCAGCGGCACACCGGCGTTGAGCAGCGAGAGCGTCGACGCACACACCGAGCCCATCGAGGTCGAGCCGTTCGAGCTCATGGCCTCGCTGACCTGACGGATCGCGTAGGGGAACTCTTCTCGGCTCGGCAGCACCGGTACGAGGGCGCGCTCGGCGAGGTAGCCGTGCCCGATCTCGCGACGCTTGGGGCTGCCGACGCGGCCGGTCTCACCGGTCGAGTACGGCGGGAAGTTGTAGTGGTGCATGTAGCGCTTGCTCGTGACCGGGTTGAGCGAGTCGATCTGCTGCTCGAGCTTGAGCATGTTGAGCGTGGTCACGCCGAGGATCTGCGTCTCGCCGCGCTGGAAGATCGCCGAGCCGTGCACCCGAGGAATGACCTGAACCTCGGCGTCGAGCGCCCGGATGTCGGCGAGGCCGCGGCCGTCGATGCGCACGCCCTCGGTCAGCACGCGCGCGCGCATGATCTTCTTCGAAACCGACTTGTAGGCGGCGCCGAAGTCTTTCAGCGCCTCCTCGGGCAGCGAGCCATCGGCGACCTTCGCCTCGATGGCCTGCTTGGTGCGGGCCTTGAGGGCGTCGTCCGCTGTCTGCCGCTCGACCTTGTCGGCGATCTGGTAAACCGACGCGAGCTCTGCCTGGGCAGCCTCCTCGACGGCGCTGTAGAGCTCGGGGCTGTAGGAGAGGAAGACCGGGTAGTCCTGAATCTCTTTGGCCGACTGCGCAGCGAGCTCGGCCTGGGCCTTCGCGAGCTGCATGATGAACGGCTTCGAGGCTTCGAGGCCCTGGGCCACGATCTCTTCGCTCGGCTTGACGGCGCCGCCCTGAATCAGGTTCCAGCTGCCCTCGGTGGCCTCGGCCTCAACCATGGTGATCGCGACGTCTTCAGAGCCATCAGCGTTCGTGACGACCCGGCCCGCGACGATGATGTCGAAGACGGCCTCAGCCAGCTGGCTGTGCTTCGGGAAGGCGATCCACTGGCCGCCGCCGTTGTTGTCGGGCATGAGCGCCAGACGCACCGAGGCGATCGGACCGCTGAACGGCAGGCCCGAGATCTGGGTCGAGGCGCTCGCCGCGTTGATCGCGAGGGCGTCGTAGAACTCGTCGGGCGCGATGCTCAGCACCGTGATGACGATCTGCACCTCGTTGCGCAGACCTTCAATGAAGGTCGGGCGCAACGGGCGGTCGATGAGTCGGCAGACGAGGATCGCCTCGGTCGAGGGGCGGCCCTCGCGGCGGAAGAACGAACCGGGGATCTTTCCGGCTGCGTAGGCACGTTCTTCGACATCAACGGTCAGCGGGAAGAAGTCGAACCCTTCGCGTGGGTGCTTGCCGGCGCTCGTCGCGCTCAGAATCATGGTCTCGTCGTCGAGGTAGGCGGCGACGGCGCCTTGGGCCTGCTGCGCGAGGCGGCCCGTTTCGAATCGAACAGTGCGCGTGCCGTACGTGCCGTTGTCGAGCACGGTTTCGGCGAACGTGATTTCAGGACCTTCCACGAGGTCTCTCTCCTTTGCGTCTGTGCGCGGGCTCCCCGTATGGGAGCACGCGCGTGCGCGCGGAGCAGGAGCGGGCAGGAAGGGACTGCGCCATAGACGGACGACATCGTCGTTCGACGCCGGGCGTCTGCTCTGGCCAACAGTAGAGATGCACCGATGCGCGAGAGTTGCGCTTCGGGAGACCACCACCGGTGACCAGCTTCGAGCCGGCCTGCTCCGTGCGGTATTCACTTGAATGGCGCGAGGAATCGCGCCGCCCGCCAGACTATCAGCCAGGCGTGTCGCGGCCTAGTGAACGCTGTGCGTCGGCGGGTCGGAGGTGCCTCGCCGCGCGGCAGGCCGTCTCGCCCGTCACCGCGGGCCCGCGCTCGTGCTCCCTCGCAGGGCGACATGCGTGCCACGATTCGCGGAATGCGGGCTGAGAAGGTGCACACCGCCGCGCCCGAACCACGAAGGCCGCC
>DIUS01000152.1 GCA_002423075.1 Microbacteriaceae bacterium UBA6152 | reverse complement strand
CCCGCCCGACACCTCGAACTCCACGGCCGTGAGCGGGCCGCTGCGCCAGCGCAGCTTGTCGACCGTAGACTTGAGCCCGACGTAGTAGGGCGCGAGGAAGGTCTCACGACGACCTTCGGGCATCGCCGACGCGATGCGCAGGGCGACAGCGATCGCGCCTTCATCCGTGCGCCGCAGCTCGAGCCGCGCGAGACCGATGCGTGCGTCGTCGGGTGCGAGTAGCGCGTCGAGCAGAGCGCGCAGTGCCGTGCGCTGCGCGAGGTCGAGTTGATCGGCAAGGCGGTGCTCGTCGTCGACGCGCACCGGTTGACCGTGGGCAACGCGTTCAAGCCAGGTGCGGTCGACATCGGCCGTCAACTCTTCGCGCAGACGCTCCGACAGTTGCGCGGCCAGTCGAGCATCGTCGTCGCTCACCGTCCCCCGATCGAGAACGCCCCTGATCAACTGCGTCGCGTCAGCGATACGCGCGCTTGTCACGGCATCGATCTCGGCGATGAGGGCTCCGGCGTCGGCCGTCGGAGGCGTCAATTGCAAGGGGCGCTCGCTCCAGCGGGCAAGCCCGGAAGTGATGGCCTGCACGAGCACCATCCCTCCCAGGGTGCCGACCACAATCGGCAAAAGCGCGATCATGACGGTTGTGTAGGGCGGCCACGACTGTTCGTCTGGCACGACGAGCCCCAGCACGGTCAGCGCACCGACAACCAGAACGAGCGCCCCCACGACGGCGAGTCGCTGCGACGACGCATACGGTGCCATGGCCAGCAGGGTGAGCGAGCTGACGAGGGGGGCCCACCAGAGTTCAACCGCAAACGGTTCGCCGCGGTAGCCCCATGCCGACAGCACGAGCGCCGCGCTCGACAAGAGCGCGAGCGGGATGGCTCGACGCAGACTCAGAGCGCCGCGGGGCGGTCGCGTCGCCAGGTGCACGCCGAGCAGGGCGGCGACCGCGATGGCGAGTGCTGCGACCTGAACGAGCGGCCTCAACCCCGCCTGCCCACTCACGGTGAGCACAAGAGTGCCGTGCACGGCTCCCAGGCCCGCTGCCGCAAGAGGAAGGTTCGGCGAGGTGAACCAGCTGAGCGGGTCGGCGTCCCACGGGCTGCGCGTCCACCAGTCGTGCCGGGTCATCGCTTGGCCTCCGTGAGGGGAACAGTCATCATGACGGTCGTTCCGTCGGGCCCCGACCAGACCCGCACAGTGCCGCCGACCTGTGTGATGCGATCAGTGATCGACGTGCGAACTCCGAGTCGATCGTCGGCGATCTCGGCGGGATCGAATCCGACCCCGTCGTCGACGACGAGCACCGTCACCTGACCGGCGCGCTCGCCGACGACGATCTCAGCGCGGTCGGTCGACGCGTGTTGCACGACGTTGTCAAGAGCCGCCCGCACGGCACCGATCACGGCGTGACGCGCGGAGGATGACACACGCCCGTGCAACGACTCGACTCCGCTGACGTCGATGCGCACGCCGCTCCACTGGTAGTCGTGCACAAGATCCAACACCGCGTCGCCGAGCGCACTGCTTGCGCTAGAGACTGCCGGGGTGTCACCGACTGACGCCGCGTCGACCACTCGCAGGTGCTCGCTCAGCACGGTGCTAGCGTGATCGCTGAGGGCGCCAGGTGATCGCGCGATTGCCGTCAAGTCGGCCAGCACAGTGTCATGCACAACGCCGGCTGCGCGGCGCTCGAGCGCGCGTCGGTCATCAAGATCTTGCACCTCGCGTTCGGCCGTACGCAGGGGCTCGAGGCGCCGTGCGCTTTGCCGCTGCGCGAGAGCCAGTGTGAGGTACGCGACCGCTGAGATCGAGAACACGATGAGCGGCCCGCTGCCCGGGCCGACGGGCGACCCGGCCAGCGCCAGCCCGACCACAACGCTCGACTGCGCGACGACGAAGCCCACTGCCGACCACAGCAGTCCGCTCACCGCGCTGCCCCCGACCGCACCGACAAGGCAGATCGCCGCGGCCACGCGGTTGATGAGATAAGGCCCCGAGTCGGCGAACCCCGGGTCGACGGCGAGCCCGATGACCGGTACCGCGACCGAGAGCACGGCTCCGCCCAGCAGGAACACGGTCGCGGTGAGCACGGTCGAGCGCCAGATGAGCAGCAGCGCGAGCATCCCGATGCCGGCGTATGGCGCGACGATGAGGGGCAGTGCCTCGGCGAGGCCGCGGCTCAACTGCACATCGATCACGATCGTGGTCGTGATGCCAGCGCCGACGAGAACGATCATGCGCTGGGTGAGCGCGAGCCCGACGACCGTGATGCGGGCGGCAGCGACGCGGGGCAGGCCGACGTCGATCATGGCCCGCGCTCGTCAGACTCGGGTTCGCCCGCCGAGCGCGCGCTCGTCGATATTGCCCGCCTTGTCGCGGCGCAGTTCTTTCGGCAGCGAGAACTGCAGGTCTTCTTCGGCCGTCCTGACCTCGTCGACCGCGTCGAAGCCGGCGTCGCGCAGATCGGCAAGCACCTGCTCGACGAGCACTTCAGGAACACTCGCGCCGCTGGTGACTCCGACGGTGGCGACACCGTCGAGCCACTCCTGCTTGATCTCACTCGCGTAGTCGACGCGGTACGCCGCCTTAGCCCCATACTCGAGGGCGACCTCGACGAGCCGCACGCTGTTCGAACTGTTCGACGAGCCGACGACGATGACAAGGTCGGTCTCGGGCGCGACCTTCTTTATCGCCACCTGCCGGTTCTGCGTGGCGTAGCAGATGTCGTCGCTCGGCGGGTCTTGCAGGTGGGGGAACCGCGCACGCAGACGCCGCACGGTCTCCATCGTCTCGTCGACGCTCAAGGTGGTTTGCGAGAGCCAGATGAGCTCGTCGGCCTCGGGTACCTCGACGGTGTCTGCCTCGTCGGGCGAGCCGATGAGGATCATGCGCTCTGGCGCGTGTCCCATCGTGCCTTCGACCTCTTCGTGGCCGGCGTGGCCGATGAGCAGAATGCGGTAGTCCTGTTTGGCGAATCGCACGGCCTCGCGGTGCACCTTGGTGACGAGCGGGCACGTGGCATCGATCGCCTGCAGGTCGCGGTCGGCGGCATCCTGAACGACCGCCGGGCTCACGCCGTGGGCCGAGAAGACGATGTGCGAGCCGGGAGGAACCTCGGCTACCTCGTCGACGAAGATCGCGCCCTGCTTCTCGAGTTCGGTCACGACGTGGATGTTGTGCACGATCTGCTTGCGCACGTAGACCGGGGCGCCGTACTGATCCAGCGCCTTCTCGACGGCGATCACGGCACGGTCGACACCGGCGCAGTAGCCGCGCGGCGCGGCCAGCAGCACACGCTTGGGCCGATCGACCGGCATGGCGACGAGGCGGTCGCGTCGCTGCGGGATCACCGGGGTCGTCAGGGTCGAGCCGAGGGCGCCATTCGAGATCGTGCTCACGCGCACCAGTCTACGAGGGGCCTCCTGCACGCGAACTTCGACCTCGCCGCCAGCTCGACTCGAGAGCGTGATTACTCAACATCGCGACGCATCGTCGTGAGCGAGGCCGCCGCGAGCAGCACCACGGCGAGCGCCGCCAGCACAAGGCCGCCTTGCCACCACAGCAAAGCATCCACCTCAGCGGACGGCACCGAGGAATCAAGCGCGCCGAGCGTGCTCAGGATGCCCGCGCCGACGAGAGCGTCGGTGGCAGCCCCGGGCAAGAAGCGCCCCATCGAGGCCGACCACNNCCCACACGCTCGAGACCAGCCGAAGAATCGGTTCGACGACCTGCGTGAACGCGAGCACGATGACGATGGCGGCAATCTGGCTGGTGAGCAGCGCCCCGAGTCCCAGGCCCAGCACCGCCCACAGCGCCATGGCGACGATCGTGCGCAGCAGCACACTGAGAACCTCGGGCTCATCGAGGGCCGCTGACTCGCCGAGAGTGAGCCGCACGGGAGCGCCGAGCCCGACCGAGCCGACCAGACCCACCACGCCGAAGAACGCCCCGAACAGCACGGCGACGACGGCCTTCGCGGCGAGCAGGATGCCGCGGCGCGGCTGCGCGAGCACCGTGGGGGTGAGCGTCTGATGGCGGTACTCGCTCGTCGCGAGCAACGCACCGAAAAGCAGCGGGATCACGAGGCCCACAGCCGTGACGCTGCTGTAGACGAGGTTCGCCGACACAACATCGTCGAGGCCGCTCGCACCGGTACCGCCCAGTTCGGCTCCGAGGTCACTCAAGAAAAAGGCGAGCCCTGCGGCAGTGACGCCGACGTAGGCCACGAGAATGAGGCCCAGTAGCCACCACGCTGTGGTCGACAGCACTTTGACCGTCTCGGCGGCGACCGAGCGACCGAAGCCGACCGCGATGCCTGCCGCGGTCACGCTGCGGCCTCGTCGTCGGCTGTGAGCGCGAGGAACACCGACTCGAGGCCGTCAGTTTCGTCGCTCAAGTGCGTGAGGGCGATGCCGGCGTCACGCGCGACCTCTCCGATGCGCACGACGTCGAGGCCGAGCACAGCGACACCCTTCTCGCCGACGTCGACCTGCCCGCCCGCCCGTTGCAGGGCTGCGGCGAGCGCCGCGCGGTCGGCCGCATCGACCCGCACCCGCGCCGTGCCCGCTTCGAGCGCAGTGAGCGGGCCGTCAAAGACGATGCGACCATGACGGATGACCACGACATCGTCGACCGTCTGTTGCACTTCGCTCAGCACATGCGAAGAGAGCAGCACGGTGCGGCCTTCGTTCGCGAGAGAGCGCAACAGCGCGCGCATCCAGCGGATGCCGTCGGGGTCGAGACCGTTGATCGGTTCGTCGAGCACGAGAGCGTCGGGGTCGCCGAGCAGGGCGCTTGCAAGGCCGAGCCGCTGGCTCATGCCGAGAGAGTAGCCGCCGACGGGTCGCCGTGCCGCCGCGCTCAGGCCCACCTGCTCGAGCACGTGGTCGACGCGCACGCGATCGATGCCTGCCGCGAGGGCGAGGGCGAGCAGGTGCGCTCGACCACTGCGCCCGGGGTGGAAGACATCGGCCGAGAGCGAGCCTCCGACCCGATGCGCAGGGCTATCGAGGTCGCGGTATCGACGGCCATCGATGAGGGCCGACCCTGCCGTCGCGCGGTTGAGACCGAGCAGGATGCGCAGGGTTGAGGTCTTGCCGGCGCCGTTCGGACCGAGAAATCCGGTGACCCGCCCCGGTACCGCCGAGAATGACACATCGCGCAACGCCGTCACCTCGCCGTACACCTTGGTGAGCGAGTCGATGACGAGCGGGGTGGTCATGGTCATGCGTCTCCGAACGATCGGGGGAGTCGGCTGTCTCGACTACCCTGGCGAACACCGTCGATCGATGCAAGGAGGGGCGAATGGCTGAAGACCCGATCGCCCCGTCGCCAGGTGGCGCGGCGTCAAGCGCGGATGCCCCGTGGCCCGTCGGCCAGCTTTCGGCGAAGCTCAAGGACTACATCGACCGGCTCGGCCAAGTGTGGGTCGACGGCGAGATCGCACAATGGGGCGTCTCGGGCGGCAACGTCTACGGCAAGCTGAAAGACGTCAGCCAGGAGGCGACCGTCTCGTTCGTCATCTGGTCGTCGGTGCGGGCGACCCTGCCTGACGGCCTCGGGCAGGGCGACCGGGTGACCGCGCTCGTCAAGGCGAACTGGTGGGTCAAGGGCGGCACCCTCACGATGCAGGTGTCGCAGATGCGCCGCGTCGGCCTCGGCGACCTGCTCGAGCGGCTCGAGCGGTTGCGCGCGTCGCTCGCGGCCGAGGGTCTCTTCGCCGCCGAACGCAAGCAGCGCCTGCCCTTCTTGCCCCAGTGCATTGGACTCGTGACGGCAAAGGACAGCGACGCCGAGAAAGACGTTCTGCGCAACGCCCAACTTCGATGGCCGTCGGTGCGCTTTCGCGTTGTTCATGCCGCCGTGCAGGGTGACAAAGCCGTCGCCGAGGTCTCGGAGGGCATCCGCACGCTCGACGCCGACCCCGAGGTCGACGTGATCATCGTCGCTCGTGGGGGCGGCGACTTTCAGAACCTTCTGCCGTTCAGCGACGAAAGCCTCGTGCGCACGGCTGCGGCCTGCCGAACGCCGCTTGTCAGCGCGATCGGGCATGAGAACGACCGGCCGCTGCTCGACGAGGTCGCCGACCTGCGCGCCTCCACGCCGACTGATGCAGCGAAACGCGTCGTACCGGATGTCACAGAAGAACTCGCGCGCGTGCAACAGGCGCGCGCGCGCATGCTCTCTCGCGTGACGTCCACGATCGGCACCGAGGTCGAGCGCATCGCGGCGATCAGGTCGCGCCCCGTGCTCGCCGGCACTGCGTGGATCGTCGACACCCGCGCCGATGAACTCACCCGCGCCGTGGCCAGAGGAGTCGAGCTGACGCACCGCCTGCTCGAACGGGCGGGCATCGACCTCGATGAGCGGCGCACGCAATTGCGCGCACTGTCGCCTCAGCGCACCCTCGACCGCGGGTACGCGATCGCGCTGACCGACGACGGAGCCGTGCTGCGGTCGGCTGCAGCCGTAGTGCCCGGCTCTAGAGTGCGGCTCACGCTGGCAGACGGCCGCCTCGCGACGATCGTCGAGACTCTCACCGACAGTGCAGAAAGGACCACCTAGCATGGCTACCGTGACCCCGAACAACGTCGCTGACACCTCCGCGTCTGCGGGCGACCTCGACACCGAGAGCCTCAGCTACGAGCAGGCGCGCGACGAGCTCGTGAGGGTTGTCGCCGAGCTCGAGCAGGGTGGCGCGACTCTCGAGCAGTCGATCGCTCTGTGGGAGCGCGGCGAGGCGCTCGCTCGACGCTGCGAAGAGTGGCTCATCGGCGCGAAGCAGCGGCTCGATGCAGCCCGTGCGGCGGCCGAGGGCTGACCGCATGGCCGACGAACCTCCCGTCGTCGCCGAGCTCGGCAGGCCCGAGACCAGCGACGAGAAAGCAGCCCGCGTCGCCGAGGCCCGACGGCGGCGCCGGTCGAACCAGACCGCCAAGAACCTCGTGCTGTCGATCACTGCATCTCTCGGCATCGTGCTTTTTCTCGTGCTCGTGGTCGTGCGTCCTGACCCTGCACCCCTCGTCATCGACCATCTCGCGGCCGCCAGTGAGGCCGAGCAGAGCCTCGGCGAGACCGTCGCGGCACCGATCGTGCCGCCGACGTGGGTGGCGAACCGCGCCGAGTTGGCGGGCTCTGGCGGTGTCGACGAGTGGACGATCGGCTTCATCACCGCCGACGAGACCTTCATCGGCCTCGTGCAGGGCTTCGACGCAAACCCCACGTGGCTGCGCGACACGCTGCGCGATGCCGGCGACGGCGACGCGATCGACCTCGCGGGCCTGACCTGGCAGCGCTTCGACCGCCGCGGCGTCGACGGTGTCGGACTGCGCGAGTACGCCCTCGTGACCGAGACCGGCGGCAGCACGATCGTGCTCTACGGCACAGCGGTCGACGCCGACTTCGCGCTGCTCGCCAGGGCGATCGCTGCCGATCTTCCCGCGGTCGCGGACTGAGGCGGCTACGCTCGTATCTCGGCTGAGACCATAGGCCTCACCCTGAGCGTCTGGCAGGAGCGTGATGACAAACGAGAGACCCCGGCCCGACAAGGTCTGGAACGAGATGCTGCGCGGCAACGAGCGGTTCGTGGCCGGTGAGCCCCAGCATCCACGACAAGACGTCGAGCGCCGCGGCGAGCTCGCCGTCGCCCAGGCGCCTCGCGCCGCCCTCTTCGGATGCAGCGACTCGCGCCTCGCCGCCGAGATCATCTTCGACAAGGGCCTCGGCGACCTCTTTGTTGTGCGCAACGCGGGCCAGGTGATCAGCGACAGTGTGATCGGCTCGCTCGAATATGCGGTCGCCGTGCTCGGGGTATCGCTCATCGTCGTGCTCGGCCACGACGAGTGCGGCGCCGTCAAGGCCGCGATCGATGCGGAGGCGCCCGAGTCCCCTGCCCTGCCCGTGCACATTCAGGGCATCGTCGACCAGATCACCCCCGCCGTCGAACGCGTGCGGCTCGCCGCTGGCACGACGACAGCCACGGCGCTCGACGCTCAAGAGGTCGGCAGGCAGCACTTGCGCGACACCGTGGGCGCCCTGCTCGCGGCGAGCGAACTGATCAGCGACGAGGTCGCCGCCGGTACGCTGGGCATCATCGGCGCGAACTACCGGCTGCTCGAAGGCCGGGTTGTGCCCGACATCGTGCTGGGCCAACTCTGACCCGCGCGCCGCACAACCCTCCCGACCAGAAGGATCACACTGCCGTGAGTGACACGACCGACTCCGACTTCCGCATCGAGCACGACACTATGGGTGAGGTGCGGGTACCACGCACGGCGCTCTACCGCGCTCAGACCCAGCGCGCCGTCGAGAACTTCCCGATCTCGGGCTCGGGCCTCGAACCCGGTCAGATCGTCGCGCTCGCGCAGATCAAGCGCGCCGCGGCGCTCGTGAACGCCGAGCTCGGAATTCTGGATGCTGCGCTCGCGCACGCCATCGTCGGTGCCGCCGATCAGATCATCGCGGGTCAGCACCACGACCAGTTCCCCGTCGACACCTACCAGACCGGCTCGGGCACGAGCTCGAACATGAACATGAACGAAGTGCTCGCGACGCTTGCCTCGACAGACGAGCTCGCCGTGCACCCCAACGACCACGTGAACGCCTCGCAGTCNNCCGGCCGCACGCACCTCATGGACGCTACGCCCGTGACCCTCGGTCAAGAGTTCGCTGGTTATGCGCGCCAGGTTCGGCTCGGCGTCGCGCGTGTGCGCTCGACGATTGAGCGCGTCGCCGAAGTACCGCTCGGCGGCACGGCGACGGGCACGGGCATCAACACCCCGCTCGGCTTCTCACAGAAGGTCATCGCCGAGCTCGCCTCGTCGACGGGCCTGCCGATCACCGAGGCGCTCGACCACTTCGAGGCGCAGGGTGCCCGCGACGGGCTCGTCGAGGCGTCTGGCGCGCTGCGGGCGATCGCGGTCTCGCTCACGAAGATCTGCAACGACATCCGCTGGATGGGTTCGGGCCCCAACACGGGTCTGGCCGAGCTGCACATTCCCGACCTCCAGCCGGGCTCGTCAATCATGCCCGGCAAGGTCAACCCCGTGGTTCCCGAGGCCGTACTCATGGTCTGCGCACGCGTGATCGGCAACGACGCGACCATCGCATGGGCCGGCGCCTCCGGCTCGTTCGAGCTCAACGTGGGCATTCCGGTCATGGGCACGTCGCTGCTCGAGTCGATCCGTCTGCTCGCCAACTCGACGCGCGTGCTCGCCGACAAGACCGTGTCGGGCCTCGAGGCCAATCTCGACCGCGCGCGCGCCCTCGCCGAGAGCTCGCCCTCAATCGTGACCCCGCTCAACCGTGTGATCGGCTACGAGGCCGCTGCGAAGATCGCCAAGCACTCGGTCGCCCAGGGACTCACGATTCGCGAGGCCGTCATCGACCTCGGCTTCGTCGAGCGCGGCGAGGTCACGCTCGAGCAACTCGACAGCGCGCTCGACGTGCTGACAATGACCGCGCCCGGCCTGTAGTCGGCGAGCGGCCCGCACCGGAGCCGATTCCTCCGATCCGCACCACCGGTTCGAGAAGCACTCGGGCTCTGGCGCGGGCCTAGGTCAACGCTACCCCCG
>DIUS01000020.1:811-6678 GCA_002423075.1 Microbacteriaceae bacterium UBA6152 | reverse complement strand
TTGCCCTTCTCGGTCTTCTCGGCCCTCTGCGCGCCCGGCGTGCCTTCGGAGACCTCGCGCATGATGACTTCCGCAGCGCCGAGCGCCGCGAGCTGAAAGCCGTGCTCGTTCCACGTGTGGCGACTGCTCTTCAGATCCACCAGCGTCCGGTGCGGGCCAGCCTCTTTCCCGAGGCAGTAGTTGCCAGCCTCATCAGGCTCGTGCAAGCACGTGATCGTCCAGTCCGCGTCACCCGTGCCCGCGTAGCGCAGGGTGTCGTTGACGATCGTGAACTCCTGGCGGTGCGAGACGATTTCGTGGTCAGCGCGAAACCACTCCCACGCCTCGACCATTTCGTCCATTTCGATCGACGTGATTTCTGGGTGCGGGGTCAGCTCGTCGATGTCGGCCTCAGCATAGGCGTGGATTGCCGTGCCGAGCTCGGCCGCGTCATTCTTCACGCCCTCGTAGTAGAGGCGCACAGCATCGCCGATGAGCTCGGGCTCTTTCGACCAGTACCAGCGCAGCGAACCCCACGCGACCTCTTCCGAGACCGCCATGAGATACGGAATCGAGGCGATAGCTTTCGCCGCCGTCTGGTCAGCGATCCACTGGTAGAGCGCGGGCTTGTTCACTGTCTGGAGGCACGTCGTGACCGAGGGGTAGATCTCGGCGACGAACCTCTCCTTGCCCTTCGAGTCGACCTCGAGCGAGCCGCGACCGGGGATGCGATAGCCACGACCGCCGAAGCCGCTGCGCGCGACAGCAAGCTTAGGGGTGGTCACAGATTCGTCGCCACGGCCGCGTCGCGCTCTGCGCGAACCACTTGAACGGAATCGGGCACGACGCCTTTGAGGTCGGGCATCATTTCTTCATCCCACGTCGAGCCCGGCATGGCGTGCAGTTCGCACGGGCGCTTGGCTGCGAATCCGTGGTTGCGGCATGCCGAGTCAGAGCCCTCGCGATCACCGCACGAGCAGCAGAAGCAATCTGTGCGGGTCTCGGTCCAGTCTTCCGGCCTGATCGTCGCCGTGTATTCCAGCCCCGGCTCCGAGACGTGAATCGTCACCGGGCGACCCTGAGCGTACTCAAGCGACATCGGCCTGCCCTCGGCATCAGTGAACGAGATCTGGCGGTAGATCCCCACTATTCGTTCACCCGCCGCTCGAGCTCGTCAGCCACCTTCTTCAGCGCCGTCACCTGATTGATCCACTCCGGGCGCGTCTTCTTGCCCGTGAGTTCGCTCGCGATGGCATCGACTTCTGCCGGCGAAAGTGACAGCTTGCCGGTGGCCGCACGGATGCGTGCCTTCTGCACATCGACGTTGCTCTCGGCGGGCGGGTCGTTCGGCGGGGGCAGCTCGCCCGTGTGCACGTCTGCGCCGGTCTCTGCAGCGACTTCCGCTGACGACTTGATCTCGGGCACGCTCGCTGCCCGCTGCGGCCCCGAGCGCCGCGTGGTGCCCGTGCTGCCCTGCTCGGCCGCCGCGTTGCGCGACTGCTGCCCACGATCGCCGGCCATGCGGCGGTCAGTGGTGGCCGCGCGATTGCCCTTGTCGAGCTCGTCATCCTCGTCGACTTCGGCACCATCAACAATGTCGAACGTCTCCACGAACGCGCGCTTCACGGCCGCCGTCGTGGCCTTGCCGATGGCCTTGTCCGAGTTGGTGTCGTAGGCCAGCGCCTTCACGATGACCGACTCTTCGGAGTTGTCGCCGACGAACAGGAACCGCACGCGATAGGTCACGGTCGCCCAGTAGCGCGTCGTCGGAATCCGGCCGTCGCGAACCTCGCCGCGCGGCTGGAGAACCTTGCGGCTGACACCGTCAGTGCCGACCTCGTCGGCGAAGTTCAGCATGCTCATCGGCTCGGCCGCGACCTGCAACTCGTCGGTGGAGTCGACCAGCTCGAGGTAGACCATGATCCCGAACTTCGCCAGCACTGGGTACAGATGCTTGCGAATGTCGTCGATCTTCGTGAACGGCACCTTCTTGCTGCCGAGTTCGAGCTCGCCGGTCTTCGCCACGGGCGGCATCGCCAGCTTCGCGGCGAACAGGGCGCGGTGAATCTGTGGAATCTCGGGCTTCGGCTCGAGGTTGATCGGGAAGAATGAGTCCCGGTTGTCGGGGATCTCCGCCAGCATCTTCGCGGCTTCTTCGGTCAATTCGGTCATTCTGATTGCTCCTTTGTCGTCGGGCGGGGCACCATCGGCCAATAGACCCCGCGTGAAAGCACGTCTTGAATCGACGCTTCGAGTTGTGCGATCTCGATGCGCAGTGCCTCCTGGCGCTCCGGGTCCATTGCCTGCTGAAGCTCGCGCTTGAGGTTCGGCAGCTTCTTGTCGCGCCAGAACTCAGCCAGCGACTTCGCCTGCGAGAACTTCGTCGGGATCAGCTTGTCGTGAACCTCCGACAGCGACATTTGCGCCAGGCGCGAGTGCCCGAGCAACTTGATCGCGATACGCCCTGCCATCAGGCAGTCAGCGCCCGCGTCGTGCGCGTTCGCTTCGACCGGCACGTTGTAGACGGCGGCGAGATCCACGAGCTTGCGAGTGCCCTTGCGCCACTTGTCGACCGCACGATCCATCACCATCGGGTCGAAGACGACCGGGCGGTGAATGCGCCCATCGTCGCCGACCTCCATGAGCGGGCGCGTGCCGGGCAAGTGGCGCTCGATCTCGCGGTCAAGGATCGTGAAGTCGAACGAGGCATTCATCGCCACGAGCACGAGTCCTTTGCGCGCCAGAATGTCGAGGCGCTGCATGATCTCGAAGATGGCATCGGCCGGCGCAACGCCTTCGGCGCGTGCCTTCTCGTTCGTGATGCCGTGGACGTCGCTCGCGCCCTTCGGGATCTCAACCCCGGGGTTCACGAGCCACTGCCACGACTCCACGAATTCGCGAGTCACCGTGTTCATCACGCCGATGAAAGCAGTGACGATGCGGTCGTTCTCGGTGTCGACACCCGTGGTCTCGGTGTCGAAGACGGCGATCTGCTCGGGCATCCAGGGCTGGAGCTTCATGTTCAGGCTCATGACTGGCCCCCAGAGAGCCGAAGGAATTCGGCGTAAGCATGTGCATGTTGACGCTCGGCCGCCTTGATTGCCTCGAGGGCAACGTATACAGCGGCCTCCGCGTTGGCGAGCATAGTCGCATGGTTCGGCTCGGCGCCCTTCCGCACGAAGTACCGCATCGTGTGGCCGTGCTGGCCGCTGATCGTGCGCCGGTCATCCGAGGCGAAGTCCTCCCAACTCGCAGGGACGCCGCTCCGGTGCACGGCCGACACCTCCTCAAAGTCGTGCACGTTGAACAGCAACTCAGCGGTCTCGAGCTCCTTGACGGTGAGGCGGTGCCGGTCGCTCGACCAGTAGGTGTCGTAGGTGTCGTAGGCGACCAGAATGCTCGCGCCGCCCACACCTCGGCCTTGCTCGACAACGGCGATGCCCTCGCGGCACCAGCTCCGATTCGTGGCCCCTTCCTCGCCAGCGCGAGGCTCGTATTGCAGAACATCACCTTCGCGAATAGCCGTCATGGCAGCGTCACCTCGATCACTTCGTCACACGCGTTGCACACGGCGAAGTCCGAGCCGAAGCACACCACGCACGGGCTGTCGGGCTTCAGCGAGCCCATCTTGACGATGACCTCATCGCCCGCTCGGCGCGTGCCGCAGATGTAGTCGGGCGGCGTGCAGCCACCGCAGAGCACGTGCTCGAGGGTGTCGATCTGGGGGGCTTCTTGAATCTGATCCGCGCTTTCAGGGTTGCCTGAATTGGTCATGCAAGTCTCCGTTCTACTCCGTGACGCAATGCGTCGGGTCAAGCATATTCGTACAGGGGCGTTCTGTCTACTCTTCCACCGCGTAGATGAAGACCAGCCGCGACAGGCGCTTGGTGATGAGGACGACACTCAGCGGCGCGAGGGCGCTCATGACGATGCCGACGAATCCGAACCACGGAATCTCACCCGTAGCGAGCCACTCGGCGATCGTGTGCGCGGCATTGCCAGCGACGGCGACAGAGGCGAAGAGCACCATCCACCACGTTGATGTCTTCGACTGACGCGAGTAGTACGCCTTCTCCGCCCCCGAGCGCGCATAGACCGCTCGAGCCTGATTGATGATGCCTTCGATGCCGAAGAAGATGATGAAGAGCTCGACGAAGCCAGGCACCACGTAGGTCAGCCACGGCCACTCGGGGCGCATCCACTCGGCCGCCGCCGCGAGAGCTGCGTAGGAGAAAAGCCCCGAAGTGATGAAGATCACAATGCCGACCACGAGCGCCGTCCAGAATGACGCGGCGCGCAGCGGGTCGATCTCGCGAAAGCGCTTCCGCTCGGCCTCGAGCTGGCGCTCGGTGTCGATGCGCGAACGCTCGGCCTCCAACTTCAGCCGGCTCGCGTCGGCCTCCTGCGCTTCGCGCTCGGCGCGCGTGAGCGTGCGCGACTTCGGACGCGGCTTGCTCGAAGTCGGCCCGGTCGTTTCGATGGACCCTTCGATCACCGCCACTTCTCGGCTTCGCTCTTGAAAGAACTCTCCAGCGGGGATTCCGTCGTCGAGCACGGCAGGCGTGCCGGTCTCATCCTCCACGTCCACGCGTCGCGCGGCTGATGCCCAATTCTGAGTGGTGTCGGTCATGCTGCTACTCCTTTCGATACCGAGCGGCGCAGGCTGCGGTTCAGCTTGAGTCGACGCTCCAGTTGACTGTCGATGATTCCCACGTCGGTCGAACCTTCGGCGATAATCTCGTAGTGGATAACGCCCTCCATGCGGCGCTGCCCTCGTCGATCGAGGCGACCTTCGAGCTGCACTTCACTGGTGAGGTCGCGGCTCTTGTTGAGGGACACTAGCACCCCGGATGCATCCTGCAACCCGTCAATGCCGGTTCCGATGGCCTCAGTCACGCCCACAATGATGTCGAGCTGGCCTTCGGTCAGCGCCCGGCGCGCCGCGTCACGATCAGACTCACTCGCCGATGAGCTCCACTCGAATGCACGGATGCCTTTCGCGTTGAGCCGGTTGACTGCGAGCTCGGCAAACTTCTTCGAGTTGGTAGCGGCCACGATCGGCTCCTGCACGCGCTCGAAGATCCGAATGAGTGCGTCAAGCTTCGGGCTTTCGGCATCGGGCGCGAAGACCACGTCCCACAGCGGGAAACCGTACTGGTCGACCGCTTGCTTGGTCAGGCCATCGTCGGCGATGACGAATCCGGTCTGAAGCTCCCACTCGCTCGAGTTCTTCTTCGGCTTCCACGGGCGCGGCACGATCGACGGCATGGCGAGCGTCATCTGAGACAGGCGCGTCTCGCGCACGATTGGCAGCTTAGTCACCAGCGCCTTCTTCTTACGCTCGGCGGGCGGAAGCTCGAGCCACTCGTCGGTCGCGAGCTGGAGGTGAGCGAGATAATCCTTCTGCATCTGGGCCATCGCCCTCCTCTGCCCACCAGTAAGCTCGACGGTCTCGCGAATCTTGACCGGCTCGGGGAGATTCGCCAGAAAGCCCTTCGGGTGGAATTCGCAGCAGTGCTCGCGCTTGAAGTGCTGCCGCCAGCATGGGATGAGGTTCGCCACCGTGCCGGGGTACAGCTCCCCCACAACCACGCGGTTTCCGGGTGCGTGGTAGTCATACTCGGTGGCGCAGAAGTTGTCGATCCAGCGGTTCGGCGAAATGTCGGCAATGTCGCCGTCGCCATCGCGGTCAGGGTAGACGAACCGGTTCAGCGTCCAGAGATTCTCGAAGCGATTGCGGGCCATCGTGCCGCTCATCACCATGCGCGAGCCAGCCATCTTTGCCGACTTCTTCAGCAGCATGCCACCAGCGCGGTCTCGGTTGCCGAGCAAGTGTGCCTCATCAACGAGCATTGCGTCGACACGCAGATGCTCGGGCCTCCAGCGAG
>DIUS01000020.1:0-800 GCA_002423075.1 Microbacteriaceae bacterium UBA6152 | reverse complement strand
TCCTCGCCGCCGATAATGGTGCGGCGCCAAACGCGCTCGATCGTACCGGGCATGGCGATGATGAGCTTGGTCCGTGCGCCGCTGCGCCTGAGCGTTTCGGCGCCGATGACCGTCTTGCCGGCGCCGGTCTCCGCCACGATGAATCCGCTCGAGCCATGCGCGAGCAGATCGCGCACGTCGGCCTCTTGAAATTCATACGGGCGGATCTGATTCACGGCGCGAACTCCTTGTGAAGCTCGAGAAGAATTGGCGAGCGACGAATATCCGACCAAGCCCGCAGCCATTCCAAACTCGCCTCTCGGCCGAACGGGAAGTTGTTAGTGACCGTCGAGCGGCTCCTCCCAAGATCTTCTGCAATCCACGGTGCGGGCATGCCCTCTGCCACAAGAATTCGCATGCGTTCACGCTCTTCGTCGGTCAAATTTTTTCGATCAATTCGAGAAAGCCCAAGGCTGGAAAGAGTCCGACTCACGCTGTCAACGTGAACACCCATTTCAGCAGCAATTTCAGCTCGAGGTACATCCTGATCTACCAACTCCCGCAGGCGTTGGAGTTCTATTCTTCGAGGGCTCACGAGCTCGCCCCGGAATCGGGCGATTCTGACTCGTGGAGCGCCTTGAGCTGCTTCGCGAGGCCGTACAGCAATTTGGCTGCCGAGAGCTTGTCAATCCTCAGCGACTTGATGTCTGCCATGGCCGAGCCGTCGTCCGTCTCCCGAATCACGATGAGCGCGAGCGTGTCTCGGCCGTCGATAACCTCCATGCCGATCTCTGCGTCCATGGTCATGCTCCTGTCTGTTC
>DIUS01000064.1:8156-10529 GCA_002423075.1 Microbacteriaceae bacterium UBA6152 | reverse complement strand
GCCACCCGCGACCTGCCGACTACGAGCCGCCCTCGTCGAGCGCGCCGCCTCCCGGCATCAAGGCGAGCATGTGCTGGGTGATCAGCGGGGCGAGCTGGTGCTGCGCGAAGTCGTCGGGGTGCATCCACATCACGGCGTCGATCTCTGCGTCGGCGACGACCGGATGCTCGATGCGCGCGCGGAACACGTCGGCGATAAGCGTCGTGCGTGCCTCGTTCGCGGCGGCGGTCGTGAAGGTGCCGAGCGGCTCGAGGTCGGCGGGGTCGAGCTGAACGCCGAGTTCTTCGTGCAGTTCGCGCGCGAGCGTCTCGGCCGGGGATTCGCCCGGTTCCGGCTTGCCGCCGGGCTGCATCCACACGTCGGTGCCGCGCTTGCGCACGACAAGTAGCCGCCCGGCGTCATCTACGGCGAGCACCGCTGACACGCGAATGACCGGCTGACGGGCAACCCTGCCCTCGGCCGTACCGGCGCGTGCCCCGGTGCGTGGCGTTTGCGCTTTGCTCTCGCTGCCAGCTCGCTCGTCGCGCCCTCCGGCCCCGCTCACGAGCGCAGGTCGAGAATCGTGGTGATGGCGATGCGGAGGCCCCGCTCAAGTTCGTCGAGCGTGAAGTGCGTGTCGCCACCGAGCTGCGGGGTCGCCGGCACATGGATAAACCCGGCCTGCAGCGGCGCGACGCCCGCGCCAGCGCGCTGCTCAGCGATGCCGAGCGCCGCGTACATGACGGCGTTGCACACGTAGCTGCCGGCCGACAGCGAGACCTCGGCGGCGATGCCGGCATTCGAGATAGCGAGGGCGATGTGCTTGACGGGCAGGAGGGTGAAGCGGGCGGCGGGTCCGTGGGGCTCGAGAGCAGCATCCGTCGGCTGCTCGCCGTCGTTGTCGGCGATAAGAGCGTCGGCAAGGTTGATCGCGACGCGTTCGGGCGTGATCGCGTGTCGGTTTTCGGCGAGCCCGAGCATGACGACGACGTCGGGGTGGTGCACGTCGATCGCGGCAGCGAGCAGACCCGGGGCGCGCGCGAACGAGACGGGCAGCACTTCGCCGACGAGGTGGCAGTCGGGATGCCCGAGCTCACTGAGCCGCCGCGCCAGCTCGCCACTCGGGTTGTGGGCCGCGCCGCCGAACGGCTCGAAGCCGGTGACGAGCACGGTCGGCCGTCGGTCAGCCGACTGGCGGTCAGCCTGCGGGTCGTCAGCAGTCGAGGTCATGAGTTCAGCCTGCCACGCTCAGGGCGTCGCCACGCTCAGGGCGAAGCCACGCTCAGGGCGAAGCCACGCTCAGGGCGTCGCCACGCTCAGGCGAAGCCACGCTCAGGGCGTCGAGCAGCGCCCGACTCTTGGTCGGCATCTCTCGGGTCGCGGCGCCGCCGCCCTGACGCTCGGGCGGAACCAGCAGGTAGCGCGGGCCGTCGCGCTCGATCTCCCATCCGTTGTTGTGCGCGAGCAGATGGTGATGTCGGCACAAGAGAAGACCGTCGGCGACATCGGTGCGGCCCTGATCTCGTTGCCAGTGCTCGATGTGGTGCGCTTCGCACCAGGAGGGTGGTCGTTCGCAGCCGGGCCACCGGCACCCGCCATCGCGCGCAGCGAGGGCGAGCCGCTGTGCCCGGCTGAACAGTCGTCGTTCTCGACCCAGGTTGAGCGGCTGACCGGCGTTTGCAGGGTGGTCGTCAACCGTCAGGCGCACGGTGCCGGCGCTGCATGCGTGCCGTTCGACGGTCGCGATCGAGACTGGTTCGGTCTGACCCTCGATGAAGCCTCGCCCGATGCGCCCGTCGAGCGAGCGACCGGCTACGATCACGCGAACACCGATGGGGCCGTCACCCAGCAGTTCAGACGTGTCGGCGGCGACGCCCTGCCGCAGCAGCTCGGCGAAAGCATCGCTCGCGCGCTGTTCGGGTGAGCGCTCGTCATCGGCCCGCTCGGCAGAGTCAATGGGGTCAGCGTCGTCGTTCTCGAAGCTTGGCATGGTGCGCTTCGGCGAGGTGACCCGATCGTAGACCTCGCTCACGACGGCGAACGTCTCGGGGTCGAGCACCCAGTGGGCGAAACCCATGCCATCGCCGCGGCGACCAATGCGGAACGACCGCTGCTCGCGCCGCGCCTCTTCGCGCACGGCGATGCCTTCGAGGTCGAGCTCATCGCGAACAGCGCGAGCTTCACGCGCAACCCGATCAGCATCGAGGCCATCGATGCGGGCAAGCAGTCGAGCTGCCGCGTCGTCGAGCACCGCCCCGGGAACGGCGGACGAGGGCGCGCCGAGACCTGTCGTGATCGCATCAGCGACAGCGACGCTGACGCGCCCCTCGAGCACGGCGGTCGAGAGCGCGGTGCACCCGTCGCCCGACTCACCCTGGTCGTCGACAGTGGCCG
>DIUS01000064.1:0-8116 GCA_002423075.1 Microbacteriaceae bacterium UBA6152 | reverse complement strand
GCGAGGCGCACTTCGTCGGCGGCCAGTCGCGTGAGCTCGAGCAGCGCGTCATCACCGAGGGGACGGTACGAGTCGGGGTCGCGGGGGACGAGCGCGAGGGCATCCACCGCAACAGACAGCGCCGTCGACAGCGTGGACTGCGGCGAGCTGGCTGGCGGCACGAGGGGCTGAGGCGATGTCAGAGTAATCAAGCTCGCCACCCTTCTATGTGCGTCACCTCGGTTGAGATGTATCGAACATATCTTCGACTACCGACATTCGATGGCGGGCAGGCGCACGGTGGGGAGAATTCGCCTACGCACCCGAACCTGAGGGAGGCGTCGGCTCCGACCCCGGCTCCGACCCCGGCGCCGAATCCCCGTCACCCGGCCCGTCACCCGGCCCGTCACCCGGAGCACTCCGCCCCGCCGACAGCGAGAAAAACACGACGCCGAGCGCCAAGAATGTAAGGCCGAGTGCGATGTTATCGGGCATCGTCAGCGTGAAGACGACGCCGACCATGAAGAAGGTGAGCCCCGTCGCCGACCATGCGCCGCGGGCCACGCGAGGTGCGCTCATGCCCCCACGCTAGCCGCGTCGACCGCACTCCGCACCCGCAGCGAGACCGACGCATCCGCGGGGCGCACCTCGAGCATCGTGAGCACCGCCGCAAGGGCCACGAGCACACCGACGAGCTCGGCGCCCCCGTCGTCAGCGAGCAGCACCTCGGCACCGGCCGCCGCATCTGCGCGGCGATGCGGCGGGCGACGATGAGCAGGCCGATTCCGGCCAGAACGGCGAGCGGGATGCCCACCACGAGCCACTCGACCGTCGGCACGGGCCCGATGCCGCGAGTGCGGGGCACCGCGGTCAGCCCTTCGTGTGACTGAGCAGTCTCGTCGATTCAGAGCGCGAGGGCGACGGCGGCGAGAAACGCACAGGGCGATCCGACCGACACTGCGCGCGACCCGTCACGTCGTCGGAAGGCGCACTCGAGCTGGCAGGCGTTGGCGCGCGCGAAGCCCGTGGCATCGGCGAGGGTCACCACCACGTGGGCTGTGACTCCCACGATGAGAACGACCCCGCCCGCGACGGCAAGCCAGCGCAACGTGGCCGTCGTTCCTTTGTGCGATCGCGGGCCCCCACACAAGGTCGGCTCAGCCGTCGATCGCCTTCACCCGATCGCCTCGAGTCGCTGTAGTGCCCATTCCCAGTCGATACGTTCTTGCTCGAGCTGCACGGCGCGGCCGAAGCGGTCACTCACGAGATCGGCATACAGTGCCGATTCGGCGGTGGTCAGCCTCGACAGCGCCACATTCGTCGCCTTGCTGTCGTGGCCCCACCGAGGCTCGTGCGCGAGAAGCGTTTCACGGTCCATGAGAACAGATCGTGCGTGCGGAAGGTGCTTGCGCACCCGATTGAGAATGCCGAAACCGTGGGTGTCGAGATCGCCCCAGTAGTCCACGTCAACCAGTGCAAGCCATTCCAGAGAGGCAAGTTCGCCCACGTCGTATCCTTTGCCCCAAAGAACGACGCTTCCTGGCATCACGGGCACGCTCAAATAGGTGATCTCGTTCTCCACGATGATCGCGCGACGCACGCTCGTGTCAACGCGGCGCAGTTCATCCGTTCTGAGTGCCGCCTCGGTTACGTCTCCGGGAAAGCCAAAGACGGCCGGGTCAAAGCGAAGTCGAACAGTCGGCGGCTTGGCCGCGAGCCCCAGAGCGCTCTCGAAGAGCCCTTTGCCCGCAGGTACGTCCAGAAGGGCTGCGAGCACTCGGCGATGTCGCTCGATGAACTTCGTGTCAACACCGGGTGCGCTGACGTGACGCAGATAGAAACCTGAGTCGCGGTGCGAATCCAGCCACGCGTATGCCGCGAGCACGGCTGGCCACTCGGGTGCGAGCGTGATGGCGGCCAGGGGGGATGACAAGGCCCAGGCAGACGCACGGGCAGCACCGTGCGACGCCTCGATCAGCTCTCGAAAGGTCGTCGCTTCGCGCGCGGTGCCAAGTATCGTCCACGCCTGTTCGTATGTGCTGACCAAAGCGCGTGCGGGCACGTCAGTTGCGCCTGAGATTCGGCCACCGATCGAGCTATACACGACCTCGAAGGCGCGACCGTTTCGCGATGCGGTCCTCACCCCGTCGGCCCACGCACGAGCCTCATCGAAGTGTGTTCCTAGATCTGCCGCGCGGGGCCCGCGAAGCGGTATATCGATGCGGGGGAAGGCGCTCCCGCCGACGAAGGAGCGGAGGAGTTCTCCATCGGTCCATCGTCGCCGTACTGAGGCCGTAATATCCGCCGGTGTTGTCCAACGATCGGGGTCGCTCACGGTGATGACCGCTGTCGCTCTCGAAACTCCTCAATGGTCAGTGTGTGTACCCGCGAGGCAGAACCGGTGGGGTTGTCAACGAACCCGATCGTGCTGACATACGGCTCTATGATGTGTACCTTCTGCAGCGGAGTGATGATCAGCAACTGCAGCCCGAGCTTGGCAAAGAGGTCGAGTGCGTAGCGGGTTGACGCGTCTGAGCCTCGACCGAAGGCCTCGTCGATCACGGCGAATCTGAAGTCGCGCGACTTCTCGACACCCCATTCGAGACCAAACTGATAGGCGAGCGAGGCGGCCAAGATCGTGTAGGCGAGCTTCTCTTTCTGGCCCCCCGACTTGCCGTCAGAGTCGGTGTAGTGCTCGAACTCTTCTCCCGTGCGACGATCCTGCTCGCTCGCCGCGAAGGTGTACCAGTTGCGCACGTCCGTGACTCGCTTCAGCCACACGCGGTCGCTGTCAGCATGGCCGTCCCGACCTTTGAATCGTTCTATGAGGTGACGGATCTGCTCGAATCGACGCTCGGCGTCAACTGTTCCATCGTCCGCCTCGAGCGCGCCGCTCGTCGCGTCGCGCAGATCGGCGCGGAACTGTTTGACGTCGTGATTGACGGTGGGTTCGGCGACGAGCACGATGATGCGCCCCGGGTTGTAGTCGATGGCGGCAAGTGCCTCGTTGATGACGTCGACCCGTGTTCGTATCTCGTCGGCTTCGCGGCGCAGCCAGGCATTGAATTGCGCAAGCTCACGCACTGCGTTGGTGGTGAGTTGGTGCCGGAACTCGGCTTCGAATCGGGGCAGATCGTCGCGGAGAACAGTTTCGTGAAGTGACCGAAACGCAGAGATCGCGCGAACGTCAGCGTCCAACTCCGCGCGGAGAGCGGGCCACCTACGCAGGAATTCCCCCATCTGCTGCTGGATGCTCGTGATGTAGCCGTTCAGCTCCCGCTGCACTCTGTCTCGCGCGGCAGTGAGGTCCTCCGTGAGTGTGATGCGAAGTCGATCGCAATCCTCAACCGTGCTCACTGTGAGCTTCGCGTCGCTCTCGGTGAGTGCTGGGTAGTGTGAGCGAGCGAGCTCGATCACTTCTGTTCCCATAATGCGCAAGGCTTCAGCCTCAGCATTGTCGCGCGCGGTCATGTTCGACACTGCCTCGCGTGCGGCGCCTCTGCGGCCTGCGACTTCGTCGGCGTCACGCGCAAGCTGAGAGTCCTCTGCCTCCACCTCTGCCAGGCGCGCATCAAGGGCGATGAGTTCTCGAGACCCTGCCACCAGTAGCTCCTGCTCTGCGCGCAGAGATTCGAGGGTGGCAGCGGCCTGCTCGGAGTCGATGTCTGTCCACGAACGGTATTCGCCCAATGCGGCGAGCGTGTGACCGAGGTTTGCCAACTCCTCCACCTCACCGTCGAGTGAGCGTAGCGCAGCGTCGAGACGGTCCAGCTCCGAACTGTGTCGACGGCTTTCGTCGAGGAGAGCCGCGACTTTCTGCTCGCTTCCGCGGCCCAGCACCCACGAGCGTGGATCCGCGGCACGACGTCGGTCATCTTTCTCGTGGCGGTCGCCGTCACGTACGAGGCCTTCGAGAGTCACCGCGCGGTCTTCGCGACGAAGCTCGTCGACGGATGCTGCGAGCACATGATCGGCGCGTCGTGCCAGTTCGGCGCTGAGGTAGTCAGCAAACCGGCCCTGCTCGATGTCGATCACGTCAATCAGTCGCCGCCCGGTGTGCGCGGTCGGCACGGCACGCACTCTCCGTTCGGCAACGCGCGCGTACACCAGACGTGCGTTCAGGTGGTTGTCATTGACCCACCGAGAAACGTCGGGGTAGTGCTGCTGCGGCACGAGCAGGGTCAGCGCAAAGCCGCGGAGAACTCTCTCGGTGGCGCCGCGCCACTCTGTGTCGGTTGCGCGCACATCAAGCAGTTCTGCGGCAAAGGGAATGTCATCTTCGCCGAGTGACAGAGCGTCACAGACGGCCCGCCGTACCCGGTCGAGGTCGGCGGGCAGGCTGTTGCGGCGCGAGCGCAGGCTTTCGATCTCGATCTCGATGGCGTCGCGGGCTCGCCGCAGCTCAGAGCGTTGTTCGATGAGTGGTTCGCGGCGATCGGTCAGCGCGGCCCGTTGCACGTCGAGGCGCTCTCGTCGCCGCTCAGACTCGTCGACGCGGGCGCGAAACTGATCAGCATCGTGGACGGGGTCGAGTCGGGCATCCGCCACCAAAATTTCGTACCGCCGTCGCCGCTCGGCCCGATCATCCCGCTCGTCGCTCGCGCGTCGTATCTCGGCATCGAGGGCGTGCAGTCGGTCGCCACCTACTCCCGCCCTCTGAAGCTGCAGCCGATCTCGAAGAGGCACGAGCGCTTCACGAGCTCGGGCGATGCTGGCCGAACGCGTTTCGAGTTCGGCGATCTCTTGTGTTCGCGCGGCGATGTCGCGTGAGAGCAGTTCCCGCACACGTTCTGCCATGTACGGGGCAACGGCACTGCGCTGATCGGTGAGCGCCGTGTGGCGGCTGGTGGCGTCGTCGTACCGGTCGGCGGCGGCGACGAGGGGCGTGAGTACAGACAGCTGCTCAGTGGCGGTGCGCACGGCCTCATGTGCTTTCACCAGGTCGTCGAAATGGTCGACAACGGCCCGCACCCGCCCGTTGGCGTCGGTGGGCTCAAGCATATGATCGCGAACAAAGGTGTTGAGATCACCCACTGACTTCATCGAGACGGTCTGATGGAACAGTTCCATCGCCTGCTCAGATCTGATTCCGAGAAGTCGTCGCACGTGTCGGTGGTAATCAGGGAACGTGTTCTCGATCTCTGCGCCGCGAGAGCGAAGCCTCGCCCGGAGGGCTTTCAGGTCTGAACCGAAGTCAGTGAAGTCGTGATTGATCGAGAGGGTCTCGCTCGCGGTGACGAAGAAGCGGTCGGGCTGGCCGGTGCGATCCTTCTGGTGGAAGACCTGTGCGATGGTCACCTGTTCGCCGTAACCCTCGTTGGCAAACACCCCGAGGATGACCGAGTACGACCGTGAGTCGCGCAAGCCAATCGGCCGCGACGCTCCCGTGGTCTCGTTGCGCTCAGACTTGTAGTGCCCCTCGACGTAGCCACGCAGAGTGCGCTCGCGTGAGTCGGCGCCAGCCGCCTTGTTGTAGGCGATGCGGTGAGAGGGCAACAGGAGTGTGGTGATGGCATCGACAAGCGTCGACTTGCCGCTTCCGATGTCGCCCGTGAGCAGCGAGGTCTGCCCCTGGGGCTGAAGAGCGAACACATGCTTATCGAATGTGCCCCAGTTAAGAACTTCGACCCTCTGTAGTCGGTACCCGGTGCGCTGGTGAGAGGGTGACGGTGTATCGAGTCGGGAGAAGAGAACGTCGGTCATGGCGCGTCCGCCTTCTCCCATCCGGCGTAATCACGAAGCCGGCTCGCGAAGTCGCCGAGTGTCTGAGCGTCGACGTAGGCCTTCAGAATTCGACGCACCTCCCACGTTCCGGGTTCTCCGCGCAACTCTCGCAAGAAGCCGAGTTCGCTGACCTGGGTGATCGTGCGATCTGCTTGGTCGACGATGCGCGCTTCATTACTCGACGACTCTTGGAAGACTCGCAACATCTCGACCATCTGATCACGCGTGAGAACAAGCTTGCCGTCTTCTCCGCTTGCTTCGAACTCAACCATGCGTTTGCGCAACAGTACGAGCAACAGACTGACGTTGTAGGTGAGGCTGCGTCGCCGCACGAGCCGAGGGAGTGGTTCCTCGCCGTCTGCAGGTTCTTGCGTGCGGAGGTAGGCGTAGCCTTCGCCGTCGTCGACGACGACGTCGATACCGATGGCGTCGAAGTGATCGGCGACGGCCGCGCGATGTCGTTCGAGAGTCTGCCACGCCTGTTCGTGGGATGGTATCTCGCGATAGATGACCTCCCGCATGAGCAGAATGATGGCGCTCGCGATCACCTGTTGGTCCTGACTTCTCATGCGCGAGTGACCGAGACCTTTCGCATTCGCATTCGCTTGTGTTCGCCGGCAGAATCCGTGTAGTCAATTGTCATGTCAACGTCGCCCACCTCGATCGTGATGTCGCCATCGCTGAGAGTCAGATAGCCGAGTATCTCGGCAGCACCGTCCTGAACGGGGTAGAGCGCGATGATCTCGTCGAGGGCAGCCGTCGTTCGGGGAGGCACAACCGCCCGAATATTGTCGGCAAGTCGCGCCGTGTCGACGAACTTCTGCGCCAACAGGTCGTCGAGCTCGGCGATGTCGATGTCGTCGGACGAAAGCATGCTGTCAACGACCGCTTCGGGCTGCGGGTCGTAGAGCGGTCGCTCGAGCGGAAGGCCGAGGGGCACTCCCGGTTCATCGACGGTGAGACCGAGTTCTCTCGGCGGCGACTCGCGCACGGCGAGAGCCGCCCCTTCGACCAGGCGCACGAGGTCCAAGACCCGCCGGTTTTCGATCCACAGCTGGTCGTCGAGGAATCGGCGCAACTGCTCCGACAGGGCGCGAACGGTCTTTTGCGTGCGTTCTGCGGCGTCTGCCCAGTCGTGATGCACGGAGCGCAATCGTCGGTCGGGCACGATTTGGGGCATCCGCTGCACCGTCGCGAGCAACTCGTTGAGCTCATCTTGACTGCCCTCAGAGAGAAGGTAGTCATGGAATGCCTGGAAACTGCGACCCTGATCAGAGAAGGATATGTCGGTGCGGCTGCTGATTAACTCCGTGAGCAGCTCACCTTTGCCTCTCTCCCAACTCGCGATCTTCTCGCGAGCGGAACGATCGAGCATCCGAAAGTTTTCTTCGACTTCGCGAAAGTCGTTCAGCAATTCTCGGGCGGTCGAGGCAGCCTGCTGGTAGCGGTCGCGAAGAGCAGCGTCATTCAACACGGTGAAGTTGCCCTTACGCGCCTCATCCAACTCGACGTCGAGAGCAAGCCGACGTCGCTCGAGTTCGGCGATACGGCTATCGGGGTTCGCGTCCGATCCGCGAACGATCTGCCGCAGAAGCTCTACGACAGTGTGCAGTCGTGACTCGGTGCCGATGAATGACCGAGCACGCAGGCTCTCCACCCACCCGTGCGCTTTCTGCAGGGCGGGCGTCGCCTCGTAGTGAACTTCGTCTGAACCGACAGGGTAGTACCGTCGCAGCCACCCTGCCTCGGGTGCCGACCAATCGTCAAGGTAGGTTTCTGGGCTTGCGGTGTATCGATCGGGGTCGGAGCGGTGCAGGTCATAGAGAAAGTCGTCGAGTGCTGTCACAAGCTGACTGGAGGGGGCGGCGCCCCGGTTGTTGTCGATGAAGTAGCCGCCGAGGAACGACAGCACGAGAGGTGCATTGCGGGCACGCATGAGTCGCCAGGCGGGGTGTCGTTCCCAGAGCCGATCGATGTCATCGAGTTCCATGTCATCGCTAGCGTATTGGTGAGCGCAGACACACAGCATCGATGGTCGTTCTGGTACCTGGACGCAGGTGAGGCGCGACCGATCGCAGAACGGTCCGACGCTACATTGCTCGCCGTCGAGTGGGTAGGGCGTCGCTCTGGTGAGTCCGGGCCAGCTCCGGGTGACATCGACGTGCTCGCCGCCGTGTGGCTGGCGCGGGGCCCGCCGCCTTCGGGTCGCGGTGGGCCCATTGCGGCGACGGATGCTCTCACCGCGCAGTTCGGACTCACCGAGCCGAGTCGGCCGCAAGACGCGTTATGCCCGCCACAGACCCCGTTCTGACCAGCGGGCCCGTTGCACGAGATGCACCGACCCCGGCCCCCAACGCGCTAGACTCTCTCCTCGTGCCCATGGGCACAGCCACGGGCTGTGGCGCAGCTTGGT
>DIUS01000121.1 GCA_002423075.1 Microbacteriaceae bacterium UBA6152 | reverse complement strand
TCGAGGTCACCTTCGACATCGACGCGAACGGAATCGTGCACGTCTCGGCGAAAGACAAGGGCACCGGCAAAGAGCAGTCGATGACCATCACGGGCGGCTCGTCGCTCGCGAAGGAAGACATCGAGCGCATGGTGCGCGAGGCCGAGGAGCACGCCGCAGAAGACAAGGATCGTCGCGAGAAGGCCGAGGTGCGCAACAACTCTGAGCAGCTCGTCTACTCGATCGAGAAGCTCATCAAGGAGAACGACGACAAGCTCCCTGACGACGTCAAGGGCGAGGTGCAGGCCGACGTGGATGCTCTCAAGACGGCGCTCGCCGGTGACGATGACGCCGCGGTGAAGAACGCGTTCGACGCCCTCAACGCCTCGCAGACCAAGCTCGGCGAAGCGATCTACTCTGCCTCGCAGATGGATCCGACGCCCTCGGACGACCAGGAGACCTCGTCGAACGACGACGACGTGGTCGACGCCGAGATCGTCGATGACGACGACGCGGAGAAGAACGCGGACAAGGATAAGAAGTAGCCATGGCGCCGAAGAAGCGCGACGACGAGAACGAGACCGGCACGCAGCACGAACCCGTGGTGCGCGACAAACGCCGCATCGATCCGGAGACGGGCGAGGCGCGCACGGTCGACGAGACGCCGCTCGCCGAAGACGGAGCGCCGACTGACGCTGAGTCGGTCGACGAGCTGTTCGCGGCAGAAGACGCCGATGTCGAGGTGTCTGTGTCGGGAGCTGGGCTATCGGAAGAACGTGGTCTCGACGCTGACATCGACCACATCCTCAGCGAGGCCGGGCAGCGCGAGATCGAGGAGTACCGCGATCGTGCTGCCCGCGCCGAGGCCGAGCTGGCGAACTTCCGCACGCGGGTCGAGCGCGATCGCGCCGCGAACCGCGAGGCGGTCATCGCCGACGTGATCCGCTCGCTGCTGCCGGCGATCGACGACCTCGATCGTGCCGCGGCGCACGGAGACCTCGAAGGCAGCCCCCTCGAGCTCGTCGCGCAGAAGCTTCGGGCGGCGCTCGAGCGCTACGGTCTGCGATCAGTCGGCGTTGTGGGTGAAGCCTTCGACCCGGCGCTGCACGAGGCGATTGTGCAGCTGCCGACCGCCGATATTACTGAGAACACCGTGGCCGAAGTCATCGAGGGCGGCTACGTCCTGGGCGACCGCCTCGTACGGCCCGCCAAGGTCGCCGTCTCGGTTCCGCAGGGGTAGGTGAGGCATGGCCAGTCAAGACTGGTTCGAGAAAGACTTCTATGCCGTGCTCGGCGTGAAGAAAGATGTCTCTGAGGCTGAGCTCAAGAGGGCCTACCGCAAGCTCGCACGGCGATTTCACCCCGACTCGAACCCGGGTGATGCCGCCGCCGAGGCGCGCTTCAAAGAGATCAGCGAAGCGCACTCGGTGCTGAGCGACCCCGCGCAGCGCGCCGAGTACGACCAGGTGCGCGCCATGGGCTCGGGCGCCCGCTTCACCGCGGGTGGCGCTCCGGGGGGCTTCGACGACGTCTTCGGGGGGATGTTCGGTGCCGGTCAGCGCGGAGGCCCGCGCACCGCCCCCGGCGGCTTCGAGGACATCTTCGGCGGCATGTTCGGCAACGGCCGGTTCGGCCAGACGAGCGGCGGCTTTCGCGGCTACGGTGGTCCGACCAAGGGCCGCGACCAGGTCGCGACCGTGGGTCTGGAGTTCATGACCGCGATTAAGGGCGACACCGTGACGCTCGAGCGCCCTGGCGGGGGCAAGCCGCTGCAGGTTAAGATCCCCGCCGGTGTGGCCGACGGGCAGAAGATTCGTCTGCGCGGCAAAGGTGAGCCGAGCCCCGACGGCGGCGAGGCCGGAGACCTGGTGCTCACGGTGCAGGTGCGCAAGCATCCCGTCTTCGAGCGCGACGGCATCCACCTGCGAGTCGATGTTCCCGTGACCTTCGTCGAGGCCGCGTTGGGCTCGACCATCGAAGTGCCCACGCTGGGAGGCGCTCCCGTCAAGCTCAAGGTGGCGCCCGGCACTCCGAGCGGTCGCGTGCTGCGTGTCAAGGGGCGCGGCGTGACGACGAGCAAGGGCACGGGTGACCTGCTCGCGACTGTGCAGGTGGCGGTGCCCGCGCATCTCAGCGCCGAAGCGCAGAAACACCTGCAGGCGTTCGCGGCAGCTCTGCCCGCCGAGAATCCGCGTGACGACCTGATCGCTCGCGCGCAAGGATAGGGCGACGGGGGTGGACGCCATGGACGAGAACAGCCCGATCTTCGCGATCGCCGTTGCTGCTGAGCTCGCCGGCATGCACCCGCAGACGTTGCGGCAGTACGACCGTCTCGGGCTCGTCTCGCCCACGCGCACAGCCGGTCAGAGCCGCCGGTACTCGATGCGCGATGTCGTGCAGTTGCGCGAGATCGCGCGGCTGAGCGGGGAGGGACTGAACCTCGAGGGAATCCGCCGCATTCTCGAGCTCGAGAATGAGGTCATCGCCTTGCGCGCGCGCGTGCGTGAACTCGAGACGGCGCTCGCCGACGAGCTGCTCGCACGCCCCGGTCGGCGGGTCTTCGCCGCAGGTGCCGAGGGCGATGTCGTGTCGATCAAGGCCGGCACGCGCGTGCAGAGGGCGAACCAACTGGTCGTCTGGCGCCCACTGCGACGAGGCTGAGGGATGACCCTCGACGCTCTTCTCGACGGCCTGAGCCGTCGCCCCGACATCGCCACCGCTGAACTGAGGGCGTGGGATGCCGCCGATCGCTACCTGCTCGACACCGCCGCGCCGCGCCTGCAGTCGGCACCGGCCGAGGTCGTCGTCATCGGCGACGCGCACGGGGCCCTGACGCTCGGGGCCCTCGCCCTCGGCGCGCAGCACGTGCGCGTGCACACGGACTCGCTCGTGGCCGAGCGGGCTCTGCAGGCCAACGCGGCCGAGCTCGGCGAGAACCGCTTCTCGCTGCACCCGCTTGACGAGGTCGTGACGGCGGCGTCGCGCCTCGTGCTTCTGCGCCTCCCGCGCGCCCTCGACCAGCTCGACGCCATCGCGCGCGAAATCGCACGGGCTGCTGCGCCGGACCTGGTGGTGCTTGCGGGCAACATGCTCAAGCACATGACGCCAACGCAGAACGACGTGCTGCGCGAGAGCTTCGAGCAGGTCGACGTGTCGCTCGCCCGCGGCAAAGCGCGACTGCTGACGGCGCAGCGACCCCGCGCCGTCACGTCGCGACCGCCGACCGAAGCGCGCGTCGACCAGCTCGACCTCACGATTGTCGCGCTCGCGGGTGTCTTCGCCGGGGCCTCGCTCGATATCGGCACGAGGGCTTTGTTCGACATCGCCGACCAGTGGCCCGCCTACGAGCGCGCGATCGATCTGGGATGCGGAACCGGCGTTCTCGCCACGACGCTCGCCCGTCGGGCGCCCGGCGCGCACATCATCGCGAGCGATGTCTCAGCCGTCGCCGTCGCCAGTGCAGCGCTCACGGCGCAGGCGAACGACGTCTCGGTCGAGGCCGTTCGTGACGACGGCCTCTCGCTGCAGGCAGACGGTAGCGCCGACCTCATCGTGCTCAACCCGCCGTTTCACGTGGGCGCGGCAGTGCACACCGGTGTCGCCGAGCGTCTCTTCGTCGAAGCAGCGCGCGTGCTGCGACCAGGTGGCCAGCTCTGGGCCGTGTGGAACAGCCACCTTGCCTACACGCCCGCGCTTGAGCGCACCGTGGGCTCGACACGTCAGGTCACCCGCACGCCGAAGTTCACGATCACGGTCTCGCGCAAGCGCTGAGCGGGCAGCCGCGCCGGAGCGCCGCATCCGACACTGTGCCCCGTTCGCCGTGGGCGCATGATGGCACGGCGCACTCGCTGGTTTCTCAGCGGGGCGAGGAGTAAAGTTGAGTCATACCGACTCAGGTTCATCCGACACTAGGTCAACCAGCAGGAGAGCACACGATGGCCAACATGCAGGGCGCCCCCTCCAGCCAAGAGCAGCAGAAGTCTGCCCTCGAGCAGTACGGCGTCAATCTCACCGAGATCGCGCGCTCGGGCAAGCTCGACCCGGTGATTGGCCGCGATGCCGAGATTCGCCGCGTGAGCCAGGTGCTGAGCCGTCGAACAAAGAACAACCCCGTGCTCATCGGCGAGCCCGGCGTCGGCAAGACCGCCGTCGTCGAAGGTCTCGCTCAGCGCATCGTTGCGGGCGACGTGCCCGACTCACTCAAAGACAAACAGCTCGTCAGCCTCGATCTGTCGGCGCTCGTCGCCGGCGCGAAGTACCGCGGTGAGTTTGAAGAGCGCCTCAAGGCCGTGCTGAAAGAGATCGACGAATCGAACGGCCAGGTCATCACCTTCATTGACGAACTGCACTCGCTCATGGGCGCGGGCGGCGGTGAGGGTTCGGTCGCGGCCGCCAATATGCTCAAGCCCATGCTCGCGCGCGGTGAACTGCGCATGATCGGTGCGACGACGCTCAACGAGTACCGCGAGTACATCGAGAAAGACGCCGCGCTCGAGCGCCGCTTCCAGCAGGTCTTCGTGGGCGAGCCGAGCGTCGAAGACACCGTCGCCATTCTGCGCGGCCTGAAAGAGCGCTACGAAGCGCACCACAAGGTCACGATCGCCGACAGCGCCCTCGTGGCCGCGGCATCGCTCAGCAATCGCTACATCACGAGCCGGCAGTTGCCGGATAAGGCGATCGACCTCGTCGACGAGGCCGCGAGCCGCCTCAAGATGGAGATCGAGTCGAGCCCTGTCGAGCTCGACGAACTCAAGCGCGCCGTGACGCGCCTCGAGATCGAAGAGCTTGCGCTCAAGAAAGAGAAAGATGAGGCGTCGAAGGCGCGGCTCGTGAAACTGCGCGACGAGCTGAAAGAGAAGACGCAACAGCGAGATGCGCTGCAGCAGCGCTGGACCCTCGAGAAGTCAGGCCTCACCGCCGTCGGCGAGCTCAAGACGCGCCTCAACGAGTCGCGCATCGCGCTCGACAAGGCCATGCGCGAGGGCGAATACCAGCAGGCCTCGAAGCTCAACTACGAGATCATTCCGGGCATCGAGAGGCAGCTCGCCGACGCTGAGAGCGTGGAGAGCGGCCCGCGCATGGTCAACGACCAGGTCACCGACGACGACATCGCCGCGGTCGTTGCGGTGTGGACGGGCATTCCCGTCGACAAGCTCACGCAGGGCGAGACGGAGAAGCTTCTGACCCTGGAGGCCGAGCTCGGCAAGCGCATCATCGGCCAGAAAGACGCCGTCGTGGCGGTGAGCGAGGCCGTGCGCCGCACGCGCGCCGGCATTAGCGACCCCGACCGCCCCACGGGCTCGTTTCTCTTCCTCGGCCCCACGGGCGTCGGTAAGACCGAACTCGCGAAGGCGCTCGCCGACTACCTGTTCGACGACGAGAAGTCGATGGTGCGCATCGACATGAGCGAGTATGGAGAGAAGTTCAGCGTCTCGCGTCTGATCGGGGCCCCTCCCGGCTATGTGGGCTACGAGCAAGGCGGTCAGTTGACCGAGGCCGTGCGCCGCCGACCCTACTCGGTGATCTTGCTCGACGAGGTCGAGAAGGCGCACCCCGAGGTCTTCGACCTGTTGCTGCAGGTGCTCGACGACGGCCGTCTCACCGACGGCCAGGGCCGCACGGTCGACTTCCGCAACACGATCTTGATTCTGACCTCGAACCTGGGCTCGCAGCTGCTCATCGATCCGTCTCTCGACTGGCCGGCCAAGGTCGCGGGCGTCAACGACATCGTGCGGCAGGCCTTCAAGCCCGAGTTCGTGAACCGCCTCGACGACATCGTCGTGTTCTCGCCGCTGTCGACCGACGACCTCGGCCAGATCGTCTCGCTGCAGATCGATCGTCTCGAGCGTCGCCTGAGCGAGCGTCGCCTGCAGCTGGCGGTGACTCCGGATGCTCGCACCTGGCTCGCCGAGCGCGGCTACGATCCCGTGTATGGAGCGCGCCCGCTGCGCCGCCTGATGCAGCACGAGATCGACGACGCCCTCGCCCGCGCGATCTTGTCGGGCACGATCAGCGACGGCGACGTCGTGCGGGTCGACGTGGCAGCCGGTGGCGACGACCTCGTCGTCGAGCGCATGGAGGGTGCGCCGCTGTAACGTCGCGGCGGCCCAAGCCGTCGTGCGCCTCCGAGTGTGCCTCTTGCGCTCGGGAGTTCCCCTCCGGGGCAGGCACGCTCGTACGCAACAGGCACACTCGGTGGCGGTGGCGGTGGCGGTGGCGGTGGCGCGGGTCAGGGCGCGAGGGCCGCGCGCACGGCGAGGCCGATCACGAGTGCACCACCAACGAGTGCTGTCATGCGCGCTCCCGTCGGCCCGGTGAGCACCCGCCCCACGACAGAGCCGGCGGTCGTGAGTAGCAACTGCCAACTCAGTGAGGCTGCGAAAGCGGCGAGCACGAACAGAATGCGCTCGGCGGCCCCCGCATCGACGGCGAGCGTCGAACTGCCGATCAGCGCCGCGAAGTAGATGACGGTCACGGGGTTGACGAACGTGAGTGCGCCGACGGTAGCGAACAGCCGCCCGGCAGACACCCGGCGCTGTGCCGGGGCAGCACCTGGCGCACCTGCTGCATCGTTTGCAGTGGTGAGCTCGCCCCCGGTTTCGGTTGGTGTGATCCTGACGGCTTCAACCGGCGCGTCTCCGCGGCCGAAAGCAGGCAGCGCGATCACGACACCGAGCACGATGAGCACCACGACCGAGCCCCAGCGCAGAGGCTCTTCAATGAGAGCGACAAGCGGGGCGATGACCGCCCCGGCCGTGACTGCGATCGTCGCAGAGAGGCCGTCGACGGTCGCCGCACCGAATGCTCCGCCCGCGGCGACACGAGCACCGTGCTGGGCCCCCAGGGTGATGAGTAGCGCCGCTATCGCGCCAACCGGTATCGCGATCGCATATCCCGCGATCACACCCGCGACCAGCGCCTCGACCACGGGCATCCTCTCGATCCAACGGTCCGCATCGGCGACCGGCCCGACGAGATTACTGCAGTGCCGGCATGACCTCTTGCTCGAACAGCTCGATGCCGCTCGTGTCGTAGGCGGCCTCGGCAAAGTAGGTGATCGCGTAGGTCATGCCGAGTGCCTGCATGGCCTGCAGCCGCTCGATCAGCTGCTCGGGCGTGCCCGCGAGACCTTTGCCGTTGCGCAGGTCGGCCACGGCTTTGGCGGCGCGCTCG
>DIUS01000128.1:8522-10418 GCA_002423075.1 Microbacteriaceae bacterium UBA6152 | reverse complement strand
GGCGCAAGGTCAACAAGTTGTCGATTGACGACTACGCTCGCGTCGCGCAGGCGCGCGTTCTGCCTTCGCGTCTCACGGTCGACTCGATGGTCGCCCTGCAGCATCGCTACGAGCAGATCAAAGACGAGCGACGGCAGATCGACTTCGAAGACGTGCTGCTCGCGACGGCGGGCATGATCGAGGCCGAGCCGCGGGTCGCCGACCAGGTGCGGTCGCAGTACCGCTTCTTCGTCGTTGATGAGTATCAAGACGTCTCGCCGCTGCAGCACGACCTGCTGAGTCTCTGGCTCGGCGGTCGGCGAGAGTTGTGCGTGGTCGGCGACGCCTCGCAGACGATTTACTCGTTCGCCGGCGCGACGAGCGACTACCTCGTGCGCTTCGGCAGCGAGTACCCCGATGCCCGCGTTGTGCGGCTTGAAGAGAACTACCGCTCGACGACCCAGATCGTCACGCTTGCCAACCGGCTCATGCGCGGGCGGGCCGGCGCCCTCACGCTGCACGCCGCGGGCGATGGCAGTGATCGAGGCGCGACGCCTTCGGTCACGCGTCACGTCGACGATGCGGCCGAAGCGGCATCCATTGCTCAGTCGATCGTGCGCCGCATCGACGATGGCACTCCGCCCGAATCGATCGCCGTGCTCTACCGCATCAACACGCAGTCGATCGCGCTCGAGTCGGCTCTCGGCCGCTTCGGCGTTCCCGTGCAGTCGCGCGCCGACAGCCGGTACTTCGACCAGGTCGAGGTCAAGCAGGCCATCATGCTGCTGCGCGGCGCCTCGATCTCGATCGGTGATGAGCCGCTCTTCAAGAGCGTGAGCGACGTGATTCGCGGGCTCGGCTGGAGGCAGGACCCGCCCGAGGGCGGCGGCGCCGAGCGCGCGGCCTGGGAAAACCTCAACGCGCTGCTGACCCTTGCCGAGGAGGCCCCGGCGGGCACGACCCTCGCCGACTTCGTGCGCGAGTTGCAGCGTCGGCAGCAGCAGCAGCATGCCCCGACCCGGGCGGCCGTGACGCTCGCGACCCTGCACGCGGCCAAAGGCCTCGAGTGGGACGTCGTCTACATCGCCGGACTCAGCGAGGGCCTCGTGCCGATCACCCTCGCCCAGGGCCTCGAGGCCGTCGACGAAGAGCGGCGGCTGTTCTACGTGGGCATCACGCGTGCGCGGCGAGTGCTCGAGCTCTCGTGGGCCCAGCGGCAGACCTCGGCGCGAGCCGAGCGGGCTCCGAGCCGCTTTCTCGATGAAGTGCGGGCGCCGGCCACGAGCTGAGACCGCCGCATCCGCACTGTTCGTTCGGCACCCAGACCCGCTCCGTGCGCTCACCGGTGTCGACGTCGAGCCGCACGGCGAGCCCGTCGCGGATTGATGCCTCGCGGACCGTTGTGGCGCGGAGGTCGGCATCGGCGGCGGCGGAGTCGGTCGAGTGATCGCCGTGCAGCAGCCGAAGAGCTTCGATCGAAGCCTCCGTCGCGAGCGCGACGGTTCCGGTCGGCGCCGTGCGACCCCAGAGCTGAGCCGCGACGGCCGACCACGCGCCGTCGTCGGCCGCCCGCTGCCGTTCTATGCAGGCGAGGCAGGCCGTCACCCCCGGCACGACGAGCGGGCCGATCGTCACCGCGACCTCGCCGAACACGATGGGCAGGTGTGCGATGTCGCGCCGTAGCCACCGCTGATGCTCGAGCGGGTCGGCGACGTAGCTGCTCACGAGCACCGCTGCAGCGGGGCGCCGACCACCGACGCGCGTGATCGATGCGCCGATCGCGACTGGATGCCCCGCCTCACTCAGCACTCCCGCAACCCGCCCGGCCGCATCGCCGCGGCCCACGATTGCGAGCGGCGGGCGCCTCGAGGCGCCCGTGGGTTCGCCGCCCGGCGAGGGCTCGCGCTCCAGGGCGGC
>DIUS01000128.1:0-8438 GCA_002423075.1 Microbacteriaceae bacterium UBA6152 | reverse complement strand
GCGCGGCGAGCGCCAGACGAGGGGGCGGCGAGAGTCGAGTCGCAGAATCATGCCGCACATGATGCGGTGCGGCGGCCACGCGCGGGCGCGGCCTCCACAGCCGTGCTGCCGAGCAGGACACGTCCTGACCAGTCTTGACCCGTCTCGCCCCCGCCCGACCCGTCTCGCCCCCGACTGACCCGCCGAAGACTGGCGAGGTCCGCCGGCGCTACATCGAGGTACAGACACCATCGATCGGTCACGTATAGCGGTCGTTCTGCTCTCGTCACGCAATACGTGACCGATGAAGACTCTCGATACACGTTCGACGCTCTCGGCGCGCTCTGGAAACTCCGTGCGCCGGCTGCGCAGGAAGGCCATGTGCGACCGGGGCGTCGGGCGCTCTGTGTTCGAGGGTTCAGCGCGCCACGCGCGGGCGCGGCCTCCACAGCCGCGCTCTAGGCGGTTGGCTCGCTCGGGCCGTTCGGCTCGTCGGGGGCCTCTCCCGGTGCGCCCTCGATGGGGCGCGCGGCGCCGTCGTCGCTCAGCAGATCGCTCAGTGCCTGGTCGAGCGCGTCGGGCTCGGCAGTGCTCGAGCCCTGCAGCCCCGCGATGACGCGGCTCGGGTCGTCGATGTCGTCGGCCGTCGGCAGCAGGTCGGGGTGCGCCCAGAGGGCGTCGCGCTGCTCGGCGCCGACCGCGGCCTCGACGGCCTGCCAGAACGCCGCAGCCTCGCGCAGTCGCCGCGGACGCAACTCGAGGCCGACGAGAGTCGAGAAGGCGCTCTCGGCGGGCCCTCCCGAGGCTCGACGACGGCGCACCGTCTCGGCGATCGCGTCGGCGCGCGGAAGGCGACCCGTGGCGCTCGCAGTCACGACATCGACCCAGCCCTCGATGAGGGCGAGAGTGGTCTCAAGGCGGGCGAGGGCGGCGATCTGCGACTCCGACTTCGGAGGGATGAGCGCGCCGCTCGTGAGCGCCTCGCGCAGGCTCTCGGGGTTTGCGGGGTCGAACTCGGCCGCGAGCGACTCGATGCGGTCGGTGTCGATGCGAATGCCGCGGGCGTAGTCGGTGATGGCGCTGATGAGGTGCAGCCGCAGCCAACGTGCGTGCCGGAAGAGCCGGGCGTGCGCCAGCTCGCGCACGGCCAGGTAGAGCTGCACCTGATCGGCGGGAGTGTCGAGGCCCGAGCCGAACGCGGCGAGGTTCTGCGGCAACAGTGCGGCCTGCACGTCGTGGTCATCGCGCCCCGGCAGCAGCGGAATGCCGATGTCGCCGCCCGAAACCACTTCGGCCGAGAGCTGCCCGACCACGTGGCCGAGCTGCAGCGAGAAGAGCGTGCCGCCGAGCGAGCGCATCATCTGAGCGGCGTTGCCCATCATGCCCTTGAGCTCTTCGGGCATCTGCTCGTCGAGCACTGAGGTCAGAGAGTCGGCGATCGAGTTCGCCACCGGTTCGGCCAACTGGGTCCACACTGGCATGGTCAGGCGAGCCCAGTCCGCCCGGGTGATGAGTGTGGGCTCTGCCGTGAGCTGTGTGATCGACGTAGCCTCGTCGAGCCACAGTGCGGCCACATTGAGCGCTTGACGCAACTGCTCGAGCTCGTCGTTGCTCGACCGCATTGAGCCTTCGGCGGCGATGCGGCCGGCCTCATCGCGGGCGAGCTGCCAGTCGATGCCGTCGGCGTTCGCGTTGATCGCCTTCTGCAGCTGGCTCATGAGCCGGGCGACCATGAGCGGATCGGTGGGTAGTCCGGCCGCGCCCGCGAGTTTGGAGGGGTCGATGTCTCCCCCGCCCGCCAAGAATTTGGCGATCATGTCGCGAAACTCTTCTTCGGCACCGCCAAGCGAATCGTCAGCCATGATGCCTACGCTAGTGGCCGTGCCTCGGTGGCCGGTGGGATTTCGCCTAGGCTGACCCGGCGCGACTGCGCCGTGGGCGAACACCCCGCGTCGGCCGTATCGAGAGGAGCCCGGTGAGCGTATTCACCGATGAGCGCAATGCCGTCGACGACGCTCGGCTGCGCGGTCGCCGGGTCGGCTGGCTGCTGCTGGCGCTCACGCTGTTCGGCGTCTTCGGTCTTGCCGTGCTGCCGTCGCCGTATGTCATCGAGCGTCCGGGCCCGGTCATCGACACCCTCGGCACGGTGACGATTGACGGCGAAGAGGTGCCGCTCATCCAGATTCCGACTGAGCCCACCTACGAGACGCCGGGCTCGCTCAGCCTGACGACCGTCAACGTCTACGGCAATCGCGACCAGGCCCCCTCGTGGTTCGAGGTGATGCGCGCGTGGCTCGACCCCACGCAGTCGGTCGTGCCGGTCGACGCCGTCTTTCCTGAGGGGGTCAGTACCGAAGACCGCCGTGAGCAGAGCCGCATCGACATGGAGAACTCGCAGCAAGAGGCCATTGCGGCGGCCATGCGCTCGATCGGCGAGCCTTACGAGAGCCGCCTGCTCATCGTGCAGACCCTCGAGGGCAGCCCCGCCGAAGCGCTCGTGGAGGCTGATGACGTGATTCTCACGGTCAACGGCGAGCCGGTTCGGGATGTCACGGCGCTGCGCGCCGCGATCGCCGACAACGGCACCGGCAGTCCCGTCGAGCTCGGCATCCAGCGTTCGGGGTCGGATCTTCAGGTCGAGGTCACGCCCGTGCTCAGCGACAACGAGCCGCGCGTGCCCGTGATCGGCGTGCTCGTCGCCGGGCAGTACGTGTTTCCGTTCGAGGTCGAGATCGAGCTCGAGAACATAGGCGGGCCCAGCGCAGGTCTCATGTTCGCGCTCGGCATCATCGACACCCTGACGCGCGAGTCGCTCGCTGGTGGCGAAGATGTCGCCGGCACCGGCACGATCTCGGCCGATGGCTCGGTCGGCCCGATCGGCGGTATCGTGCAAAAGATGCACGGCGCGGTGGCGGCCGGCGCCGACTGGTTCTTAGCCCCGGTCGACAACTGCGACGACGTGGCCGGCAACGTGCCCGCCGACCTCGAGGTCTTCTCGGTGGGCACCCTCGATGAGGCGATCGGCGTGCTGCAGACCATCGCCGAGGATGGCGACCTGAGCGAGCTCGCCCGCTGCGAGTCGTAGCGCACGCTTGCGGCGAACGCGAGGGGTCGAGCAGGGCGCCTGCCAGGTTGCTCCCACTAGTCTTGAAGAGATCGCCCTCCACACCCTGGGAGTAACTCTGTGACGACCACCGCACCCCCCGCCAACCGGTCACGCGCGACACTCGCGATCTCTGCCGCCGTTCTCGGCGTGATCGTCGTGATCTTCTTCGTGTTCGCGAACGTCTACACCGACATTCTCTGGTTCGACCAGCTCGGCTTCCTCAATGTGCTGACGACGCAGTGGATCGCCACGGGCGTCATGTTCCTCATTGGATTCGTGGCCATGTTCCTGCCGGTCTGGGCGAGCCTGCAGATCGCCTACCGCTGGCGCCCGGTCTACGCGAAGCTCAACTCGCAGCTCGACCGCTACCAAGAGGTCGTCGAGCCTCTACGCCGCGTGGCTATGCTCGGCATTCCCGCGGTGCTCGGCCTCTTTGCCGGTGTGACGGCGGCCGGCCAGTGGCAGATGGCGATTCAGTGGCTCAACCGTACGCCGTTTGGTGAGAACGACCCGCAGTTCGGTCTCGACATCTCGTTCTTCGTCTACGAGCTGCCGCTCATTCGCGGCGTCATCGCCTTCGCCTCCGCGGTCGTGCTGCTCTCGCTTCTCGCCGCGGTCGCTACGAGCTACCTCTACGGTGCGATCCGCGTCAACGGCCGCGAGATCCGCATCTCGCGCACCGCGCGCATCCAACTCGCGTTGACAGCCGCCGTCTACATCGCCTTGCAGGGTGTGAGCATCTGGTTCGACCAGTACGCCACGGTCATCCAGCCGAGCGACGGCTTCCTCGCCATCGGCGCAGGCTTCACCGAGGCCAACGCCACCATTCCGAGCCGCGGCATCCTCGCCGGCATCGCGCTGCTCGTCGCCGCGCTGTTCGTCGTCACCGCCGTTATCGGCCGCTGGCGCCTGCCGATCGTCGGCACCGCCCTGCTCATCATCAGCGGCCTGCTCATCGGCAGCGTCTACCCCTGGATCGTGCAGCGCTTCCAGGTCGAGCCCAACGCCCGTGAGTTCGAGGCGCAGTACATCGAGCGCAACATCGAAGCCACGCGAGACGCCTACGGGGTGTCGGGGCTCGAAGAAATCTCGTACGACGCGACCACCGACGCCGAGGCCGGGGCGCTGCGTGAAGACGCCGAGACGACGGCGAACATCCGCATCATCGATCCTGCTCTCGTCAGCACGGCGTTCGCGCAGCTCGAGCAGTTCCGCCAGTACTACCAGTTCCCCACCTTTCTCGACGTCGACCGCTACGAGATCGACGGCCGCACCCAAGACACGGTGATCTCGCTGCGCGAGCTGAACCCCGACGGCCAAACCTCGCAGAACTGGGTCAACAACACCATCGTGTTCACGCACGGCTATGGCGTCGTCGCCGCGTACGGCAACCAGCGCACCGACGACGGTCGACCGCAGTTCCTGGAGAGCGGCATTCCGACCGGCGGCCAGCTCACGAACGAGCTCGGCGAGTATGAGCCGCGCGTCTACTTCGGCGAGTTCTCGCCGCCCTACTCGATCGTGGGCGGCGGCGACAACCTCGAGCTCGACTTCCCCTCTGAAGGCAACGAAGATCAGGACGGAAACGCTACCTACACCTTCACGGGGGAGGGTGGCCCGGCGCTCGACAACGTCTTCAAGCGCCTGCTCTACGCGATCAAGTTCCAGTCGGAGCAGATTTTCTTGTCTGAAGCGGTGACCGACGAGTCGCAGATTCTCTACGACCGCAACCCGCTCGAGCGCGTGCAGAAGGCGGCTCCGTACCTGACGCTCGACAGCGACCCGTACCCCGCGATCGTCGACGGGCGCATCGTCTGGATCGTCGACGGCTACACCACGAGCGCGAGCTACCCGTACTCGACGACCGTCGCACTGAGCGANNAAGGCAACGGTCGACGCCTACGACGGTTCGGTCACGCTGTACGCGTGGGATACCGAAGACCCGATTCTGCAGACCTGGCAGAAGGTGTTCCCGAACACTCTCGAGTCGGCAGAAGGCATGAGTGCCGCTCTACTGTCGCACGTGCGTTACCCCGCCGACCTGTTCAAGGTGCAACGCAACATTCTCGGCGCGTACCACGTGACCGACCCCGGTTCGTTCTTCTCGACCGATGACGAGTGGCGCACCCCCAACGACCCCACCTCGTCGGCCGCAGCGCCGACCCTGCAGCCGCCGTACTACCTCACCATGCAGGTGCCGGGTGCGGGCGAGCCCGGCTTCACGCTCTACTCGACGTTCATTCCCCGCACGGCGAGCGACAACGAGCGCAATGTGCTCACCGGCTATCTGGCGGCCAACGCCGACCCGGGGCCCGACTACGGCAAACTCACGCTGTTGACGTTGCCCTCGCAGACGATCCCCGGCCCGGGCCTCGTGCAGAACCAGTTCAGTTCTGACCCCGAGGTGGCGAACCAGCTCGCTCTGCTCGAGCGCGGCGAGACCGAGGTGCTGCGCGGCAACCTGCTGACGCTGCCAATCGGCGGCGGGTTCCTCTACGTGCAGCCGGTCTACGTGCAGTCGACAGGTGAGACGAGCTTCCCGCTGCTGCGCAAGATTCTGGTGGCGTTCGGTGACTCGATCGCGTTCGAAGACACCCTCGACGAGGCGCTTGATGCCCTGTTCGGCGGCGATTCGGGCGCCGAGGCCGGCGACGGCGACGTCGACCCGAGTCTGCCGACGGTGCCGACCGACCCGACTGAGCCCACCGAGCCGGTTGACCCGACCGAGCCCGGAGTCGAGATCTCCGCCGAGCTCGCGCAGGCCCTGCAAGACGCGCGCGACGCACTTCTCGACCGTGAAGCGGCGTACGCCGCGAACGACCTGGTGGCGGCGGCCGAGGCCGACGAGCGACTGCAAGAGGCTCTCGAGCGGGCCATCGCACTGAGCGACTAGCCGAGGCATGGCGCACGACGAGCATCCCGAGTGGGCCCGGGTCAACCGGGCCCACTGGGATGAACTCGTCGACGTGCACCTGGCGAGCGCCATGTACGACCTCGCCGACCTTCGCGGGGGCGCGGGGCGGCTCGTCGCGATTGACGAAGTCGAGCTGCCCCTCATTGCGCCCGAGGGGTGGAAAGGTCTGCGCGTGCTGCACCTGCAGTGCCACTTCGGCGCTGACTCGCTCGTGTTCGCGCAGCGCGGCGCCGCGGTGGTGGGGCTCGACTTCTCGATGCCCGCGGTGAAGCGGGCCCGCGCGCTCGCCGACGAACTCGGGCTGAGCGAGCAGGCGCGCTTCGTCTGCGCCAACCTCTACGATGCTCGTCACGCTCTGCCCGAGCCCGAGAGCTTCGACGTGGTCTACACGTCGTGGGGAACGATCGGCTGGCTGCCCGATATCGCCGAGTGGGCGCGCATCATCGCGTGGTTTCTCAAGCCCGGCGGTCGCCTGTACTTCGCCGACGGGCACCCGGCCGCTCTCGTGTTCGACGAACCGTTGCCCGACGCACCGGCAGCGCTACTCGACGGGGGCCCGGCGCAGTTCCCTTCGGCCCGCTTCGGCTACTTCGACGAAACTCCTCTCGATATCGATGAAGACGGCGACTACGCCGACGCGGATGCCCACGTCACGAACTCACGCACCATCGAGTTCATGCATCCCCTCGGCGCGACCGTCACGGCGCTCATCGATGCCGGCCTGACGATCGACTTTCTGCACGAGCACGACGCGGTGCCCTGGCAGATGTTCTCGGTGCTCGAGCGTCGCGACGTCGACGGCGTGTGGGCGTGGCCCGCTACCGCCTGGCTGCCCCTCGGCATGAGTCTCGCCGCGACGCGTCGCTGACGCTGCACCCCACCGATCTCACGCAGAGAGACCGATCGGTCTGTCCCTCGTTCGGGAGTGCCCCCGACGGGGGGCTGACCGCCGAAACCGTTTGCACTTACCGTCGAGAGCGAAGGGGGGCTTGGAAGGAAGCCTCGTGTCGGCACTAGTCGCCGCTGCACTGCACATTGCACGACCAGCCATGAAGGCCTGGGCCGCATGGAAAGAAGACGAGCTGTCGGCCATGCCGCGACCTCTCGGGCTTCCGCGCGCTGTCGCCGACGGCCCCACCGCCGATCGGATTCTCATGATCGGTTCCGGTCCTGCGGCAGGGTGGGGTGTCGCATCGCATGATCTCCCCCTTCCCGGTGCTCTCGCTCGAGCTTTGCGTGCTCGTACGGGTCGCGGGTCCATAGTCGACCTCATCGTCGACCCGGCGATGACGGCCGATGGGCTCGCGGCTGTGCTCGGGGGCGCGCGCCTCGACCGCTACGACGCGGTCGTCACCACCGTGGGCACGAACGACGCCATTCGCTTCACGACCCCCGCCGAGTGGCGTCGACGCATCGGCCGGGCGCTCGACACCTGGAACCTGCGGGTCAGCCCGGGTGCGCTCTTGCTCATGGTGGGCATTCAGCCGATCCGTTCAATCTCGACCTTCGACGGCTTCGCAGGCAGGCTCGCCGACAGTCTTGCGAACCAGCTCAACGAGGTCACCGACGAGCTTGTCGCCTCGCTCGACACCGTGCGCACGACGCTGCTGCCCGCGCTCGGTCCGGAGTCGCTCACGTCGCTCGGCCGACGCACTCCTGACGACTACGCGATCTGGGCACGCGAGATCGCCGCCGAGCTCGCCGGGCACCTCGACGATGCCGTGCGCTACGGCAGTCGCCCGCGCATCACCGCCGATCGCATGACCTCAGGCATCGAAGATGGCGAGCACTTGGCCTCGATGCTCGCCGAAGACTCCGCGCGTCTCGAGCACATCGTGACGATGGCGGCGGCGGGTCTGCATGCCCCCTCTGCTCTCGTCACGGTGCTCGGCCCCGACACGCAATGGCACGTGGCCCGGTACGGCATCGACCTCGAGTCGCTGCCGATCGAGCAGTCATTCTGCGCTGTCGCAGTGCGCAACGACGACGGAATGGTGGTGCCCGACGCCGCCTACGACCCCCGGTTCGAGGCCAACCCGCTCGTGACGAGCAATGCGGTGCGCTACTACGCCGGCATTCCCCTCGAAGACCCGCACGGCCGACGCATCGGTGCTCTCTGCGTCGTGGACAACGTTCCGCGCAACATCACGACAGAGGCCGAACTCAGCCTGCTGCGCGGCCTCGCTGATCGCGTGCAACAGATCATCTGGTCGTCCATGCAGCGGGCTGGCGACGGAAGCTTCGCCTGAGCCTCACAACGACCGACGCCGCCCCGCTCCGGTTGATGCTGCGCGGCTGATGCCTCGTTTTCTCGCGGCAGTCGCGACCACCGGCTGATTCGACCGGCACCGTTCGAGCCTGCTATCCTGAAGCTACGCCGCGGGGTGGAGCAGTTCGGTAGCTCGCTGGGCTCATAACCCAGAGGTCGTAGGTTCAAAT
>DIUS01000086.1 GCA_002423075.1 Microbacteriaceae bacterium UBA6152 | reverse complement strand
GTACCAGCCCAAGAAGAGCATGACCACGACACCAGCAGTGATCAGCAGTTCACCGAGCACCCCCAGCACCGTGATCTTGGCGGGAGCGGAGGCGCGAGGGGTGCCCGCACCTGATCGAACTGTGTCAGCCAGGCTGCGGTCACGTGCCTCACGGCGCGTGAGGGGCGCAGCGTCGGGAACGGGTGCGCTCGAGGGCGAGGTCGCGCTCGACGAGATCGCGTCGCCCGGGCCCGCCGCCTCGTCAGGCGAGAGCCCGTCACCCGGACGGTCGTTCTCAATCACCCGCTCATTGTAGGCGCAGGTGCTGTGCGGTCGGTCGGGCTAGACTCGACCGCATGGCACGGTCAACTGCGCGCAGCGCCGAGAACCCCGACACCCCCCGCGGCAACGACGCCCCGAACCCGGTCTGGTTCAAGCCGGTCATGTTCGGCTTCATGCTCGTCGGCCTGATCTGGATCCTCGTGTATTACGTGAGCCAGGCCTCGTGGCCGGTGCCGAGCTTGGGCCCGTGGAACATCATGGTCGGCTTCGGCATCATGTTCATCGGGTTCTTGATGACGACGCGCTGGCGCTGACCGGGCCTTTCGTCAAAACTACATCGGTGTGATTATCCCCACTGTGGAATCACCTGTGGATAACTTGCTCGACACCCCTCGCTAGAGCAGCGTGAAGCGCGCAATCGTCGCGAGAACCAGCACTCCGCCGACCAGTGCGAGCAGCAGCGCCTGCCGTCGTTGCTGATCAGCGCGACGGGTGCGCAGCATGACCGCCGCGCACGCCGCGCCGACCAGCAGGCCACCGACGTGGGCCTGCCATGAGACCCCCGGCACGACGAAGCCCAGCCCTAAGTTGATCGCGATGATCACCACGAGCTGGATGCTCGAACCGCCGAGCCGACGCTGGATCACGAAGAACGCGCCCAGCAGACCGAAGATCGCTCCGGATGCTCCAACGACCGCCGTGAGCGGTGCGAGCCAGAGCACGGCGACCGATCCGCCGAGGGTCGAGAGCACGTAAATGGCGGCGAAGCGCGCCCGACCGACGAGCGATTCGAGCAGCGGTCCGAGCACGAACAGCGAGTACATGTTGAACAGAATGTGGAAGAACGAGCGATCGCTGTGCACGAGAGAGACGGTCAGCATGCGCCACGGCTCCTGAAGAGTGAGCGGCGGGTAGTAGGCGAGCGCGTTCGTCACGGCCCCCTGCGACAGCAGCTGGAGCACGAAGACGACGAGAGTCACGGCCAGAATGCTGTAGCTGACGACCGGAACCCGACTGCCGGGCCGGAAGGCGCGCTGCAGCGTTGACGGGCGCTTCGGCTGAGCGGTCCGCGCACTCGCCACGCACTCCGGGCAGTGCACACCCACGGGTGCCGGTGTCTGGCACTGCGGGCATACCGTGCGCCCGCACCGCTGGCACAGCACCAAGCTGCGCCGGTCAGGGTGCCGGTAGCAGGCCTCGGAATCTGGGCCTGCGCGCGGCCCCTCCCCGACCGGATCGGTCACGCGACCTCGACGACCTCGATAGCCGTGATGACCACATCGGCGAGAGGCTTGTCGTTCGCGTTCGTCGGTACGGCCTCGATCGCGTCGACGACTGCGCGCGACGACTCGTCGGCGACGACGCCGAAGATCGTGTGGTTGCCGTTGAGCCAGGTGGTCGGCTTCGTCGTGATGAAGAACTGCGAGCCGTTGGTGCCCTTGCCCATGCGCTTGCCGGCGTTCGCCATGGCAAGCAGGTACGGCTCGGTGAACTGCAGCTCGGGGTGAATCTCGTCGTCGAACTCGTATCCCGGACCGCCGATGCCCTGACCAAGGGGGTCGCCGCCCTGCAGCATGAAGTCTTTGATGATGCGGTGGAAGATGACGCCGTTGTAGAGGGGCGCGGTGGTGGTCTCGCCCGTCGCCGGATTCTTCCACTCCTTCGTGCCGGTGGCGAGACCGACGAAGTTGTCGACGGTCTTGGGCGCGTGATTGCCGAAGAGGTTGACGACGATGTCGCCGTGGTTGGTGTGGATGGTTGCAACAGCGGTGTGGATCGTCATGGGCCAATTCTGGCACGGTGCGCGCTGGTCGCTTCCTGAGCATTCGGTCGATGCCTGTTGGGTGCCCTGATCATCAGTGCCAGGATGGACGTGTCGCACATTGTCGACCAGGGGAGGACGTCATGGAACTGTCACGCAAGCGCCGTCGCGAGATCAAGAAGCTGCGCCGAGAGGCCGAGGGCGTCTGGGACGAGCAGCGCGAGGTTCTCGAGCATGCGGCGAGCATCCTGCGCGACGCCAGTCGTCAAGCTGCCAGCGTCGCCCGCGATGATGTCGCTCCGCGGGTGCGCAGCACCTACGAGAAGCGCGTCGTCCCGACCGTGGAGGCCGGAGTCGATTCGGTGAAGCACGCCGCGAGTGCGACGCGCGACCGTTTCGTCGACGACGTGATCCCCGCGGTGACCGGCGCCATCGGGTCGGCGATCGCCGTTCTCGACGTGGCCCGCGACAAGCGCATTCGGGATGCCCTCCGCTCGGTCTCCTCGACCGGGCGCGAGCTCGCCACCAAGGCGGGCCAGAAGGTCGGACTCATCGAAGTCAAGCCCCAGCGCGGCCCCGGCACGTACATTCTCATCGGGCTCGGCGTCGTCGCCACGGCCGCGATCGCCTACGCCGCCTGGCAGACGCTGCGCGCCGACGACGACCTCTGGGTCGAGGAGGTTGAACCGGACCCCATCAGTTGACCGCCTGATCGGTTGGGCCTCAACTGCGAGCTTACGAGGTGCGATCGGCGACATGTGCGGGTCGTCCAGACGCACATCGTCACCATCATCATCGGGCACCGCCAGGCCGAGTCCGGCGCTGGGCCTGGACTGACTGAACCCTGATCGGCTGATTCGGCCGGCTTCGTGGGAGGCCTAGCTTTCGCTTCTCGGAGAAAAGGTGACCCCGGCCGAATGGCTACCCGAAACGGCCGTTGACGTAATCGAGCGTGCGCTGGTCGGTCGGCGTCGAGAACATCTTGTCGGTGAATCCGTGCTCGACGATCTGCCCCGGGGTGCCGGCCTCGGCCAAAAAGAATGCACACCGATCGGACACCCGCTGCGCCTGCTGCATGTTGTGCGTCACAATCACGATCGTCACTTGCGACTTCAGTTCCAGAATTGTCTGCTCGATCCGTCGAGTCGAGGTGGGGTCCAGGGCCGAACACGGCTCGTCCATCAAGAGCACGCGCGGCTTCACGGCGAGCGATCGGGCGATGCAGAGCCTCTGCTGTTGACCTCCTGACAGGCCACCGCCCGCAGCGCCCAGGCGATCCTTGACCTCGTTCCACAGCCCGGCCATCGTCAACGACTCCTCGATCAGGGTGGCCTTTTCCGACTTCGTCAGGCTCTGGCCCGTCAGGGTAAGGCCGGCGATCACGTTATCGGCGATCGACATGGCCGGAAAGGGGTTCGGCTTCTGAAAAACCATGCCGATGGCACGGCGTGCGTCGGTGATGCGCATCGTCGAGTCGTAGATGTCGTGATCGTCGACAAGCACCGAGCCGGCCAGGCTGGCGCTCGGTACAAGCTCGTGCATCCGGTTCAGCACCCGCAGGAAAGTGCTCTTGCCACACCCCGAAGGGCCGATCAGAGCCGTGACCTCACCCGGTTGCATCACGAGACTCACCCGTTCCAGTACTTTGCGCTCGCCGAACCACGCCGAGACATCGCGGGCCTCCAGCGTCGCCATGATGTGGTCGGGATTATCGACAGGCAGAGCCTCGGTGGTCGTTGTGTCAGTCATGAGATCGGTCCGTTCAAGTGAGGTTGGGAAGGAGTGCAGAAGCTTCACGGAAGAGCAGCAAGGTCAGTGCCGCGATGAGCGGGGAGGCCACCACCCAGGCCTGCCAGCGACCCCAGTGGCGACGCATCAGCGGCACGATCGCGACAACTCCCAGAACCACCAGAGAATANNAAGGCGGCGTAGGTGAAGGCTCGGGCCCCGGCCACATAGGCGTCCCCGATCAAGACCGCATCGACCCGCAGCGTGTCCACTGCGAAGAACGGCAGACCGGTTGCGGTGACGAGAGTGAGAGTTCCATCGCCGGGAGGACGATCGGGCAACTCCTCTTGACCGACACGGAGTCCGACGACTTCATAAACGGATGGACCCTGGCCTGTCGTGACGGTGATGCGGTCACCCTCGTCAAGCTGAGCGAGGTTCGCGAACGGACCCCCAAAAGCGGCTTGTCGCCCGAAGATGACTGATGCACCCTGCTGGCCGGGCATGACTGTGTCGCGACGGTGCCCGGGTGCGGCTTGCAACACAGCAGACGTCGTACCCTCCACGACTGCAGTTCGTAGATCTATCGAGGGGATCTCGAGCAGTGCCACGGGTGTTCCGAGAGGAAGCAACTCGCCATCGGCACCGATTTGCGATACCGGCGACGTGGAGTTCGCAAGTTCGAATCGAAGCTCCTCCTGCAAGATCTGCTGCTCGCGGGCGTGACTCACCGGACTGATCACGACCACGTAGGTTGCGAAACCGAGCAGCAGGGAGCCGAGCAGGAGCAACACTGTCGACCCGAATCGCGCCCGATCGAGAGGAGACAGCGGAGCGGCTGCCCGATCAGTCACCGAATCAAGATCGGCGTTGTCGCGGGCAAAGCTGTTCGATGCGCGCTGGAGTGACGACCGCATGCCCGCCCAGACGCCTGACGCCCAATGCTGGAGGCGTCGCGGCAGCTCGCGAAGGTCGATCGTGCTCATGCTGAAGACTTTCTTCTGGTGTTGACAAGGTCCATGCAGAAGGGATGCCGCGGCGACCGGCGTCGCCGCGGCATCCCAGTGGTTCTATCGAACGGTGAACTTCACCGTTGTGTTGCGCGCCTCGAACAGAGTGTTGCCGAGGTACCGCACCGACAGGGTGCGGGTGGCACGCGAGAGCTTCTTCAACGTGATGGTCACCTTGCCGGTGGTCGCCGACACGTTGCCAGAGCCAAGCAACGACCCCGACGACGCCCGAACCTCGACACGGCCGGTCGGAACGACGCCGTTGATCGGTGCGACTGTCACCGTGACGCGGCCTGCGGTGCCGAAGTTGACCGTAGGGGCTTTTGCGGTGACCTTCGGCACAGCCTTCGCGACGGTCACCGTGCGGTCACCCGACTCGCTTGAGGCAAAGTTGGTACCGATCGGCGCCACATAGCGCACCTGGAAGTCGTAGCTCAGCTTTCGTGCGACGACCCGGAAAGCTGCGGCGAGCTCGTCATCATCAAGAGCGTACGTGCTCACCAGCGTGTCTCCGTCATACAGTTCGAGCGTTCCACCCGTTGCGCCGTTGACCCAACCCACGACCGTGATGAACTGGCCGATAGTCGAGGTCGAACGCGTAGAGACAA
>DIUS01000051.1 GCA_002423075.1 Microbacteriaceae bacterium UBA6152 | reverse complement strand
GCTTGCAAGGTGTCGATGGCCATGGTCAGCTGCTCACCCCCGACCGTGAGCGCGACACGATGAGGGCGGCCGCGAAATTGACGACGAGGGTCATCAGGAACAGCGTGAGGCCCGCAGCCATGAGCGCGGAGAGTCCGAACTCGGTCGCCTCGCCGTAACGCAGGGCGATGAGCGACGACACGGAGATCGCCCCGTTCTCGAGAATCCTCGGTTGAATCACGAAAACTGGAGAAATGATGATGTACACGGCAATCGTCTCTCCGAGCGCCCTCCCGAGACCGAGCATGCTCCCGCCGATCATTCCCGCCCGTCCAAACGGGAGGACGACCGTGCGGATCATCGACCACCGAGTGGCGCCCAGAGCGAGAGCGCCCTCCCGCTCCCCGATGGGTGTCTGGTCGAAGACCTCTCGCATGATCGAGGTGATGATAGGCGTGATCATCATCGCGACGACCAGACCGGCGATGAAGGTCGACGAGGTGAAGACCGTCGTGGGGGCGAGCGGATCGTTAGGGTCAGCGCCCTCCACCGCGAAGATGGGTATGAAGCCGAAGTTTTGCGAGATCCATCGCGCCACGGGTACGACCTCACCCTGCAACCAGAAGAAGCCCCAGAGACCAAACACGATGCTGGGGATCGCTGCCATGAGGTCGACGAGCGAGATCAGAGTAGACCGCAGTTTGACTGGCGCGTACTGCGTGATGTAGAGCGCACACGCGGCGGAAAGAGGTACCGCCGTGATGATCGCGACGAGGGCGATCAGGATTGTGCCAACAATGATCGCGGCAATACCGAACCTTCCAGCGTCCGGCTCCCATGCCTGTTCGGTTAGAAAGCCCCAGCCGGCCGTCCCAAGGGCGTCCGACGCCCGGATCGAGAGGAAGAGTCCCACCAACAGCATGATCGCGAGCACAGCGATGCCGCCGCCCAGGGCGAAGCCGCGGAAGATGCGGTCAGGCCGAGCGCGGGTAACGCTGAGGGTGAGGGGAGTATCTATGGGCATGGGCGCAATCTCATGTACGGGTGCGGATGCTTCAATATGAAGCCGAGTCGCTAACGCATTCCGCTTCTCAGCCGAACACTGTGGGCTTGTTCGATGAACAATTGGGTCTCGCGTGCTCGCCCTCCGTTTCCATGAGAAAATCTCCCCGCGTGGAGCCGCCGGTGCCACCGGTGCGTTGGCACACCGGGCGGGCCATGCTGACGTCGGTCGCGTGAAGGGTTCGCGACCGCAACTCCCGATGCTGAAGGGTGTTCATATCCATCTGGAGTGCGTGTCGGCAGATCGCGGGCAAGTGACGCGTGATCGCGGCGACGCTTCCACGGAAACCCGACTACGCGCTGCCGGAGGGCGACGTTGTCCAAGAGACGACGGCTACTTCAGACCCACCGTGTGATGAGATCGAACGTGGGCATGCTCCTCCCCGCGGAGACAGCTACCGGAAAGACTGCGGGAAGCGATCGTCGGCAACCCTCACGTCGAGGATGTCACCCGTCTGTCGTCGAGCGCGGCTGGAGCGTATGCCCGGTCGTAGCGGGACGGGAACCAGCCGTCTGCATGCACGAGAGCGGCGGGCAAGGAGTGGAGCCTAGGAGAATCGAACTCCTGACCTCCTGCTTGCAAAGCAGGCGCTCTACCAATTGAGCTAAGGCCCCGTTGCTTCGAGTCTACCGAAGCGGTGCAACAGAGAAATGGAGTGGGGATACGAGGACTTGAACCTCGGACCTCTTCGTTATCAGCGAAGCGCTCTAACCGCCTGAGCTATATCCCCGTGAGACCGGGTACGACTGTACCGCACCCGGTAAGCCTCCTCCCAATCGGGTGGAGGCCCTCGATCAGTTGTTGGTGAAGCCCACCAGCAAGCCACCGGTGAGGCGCACGCTGAGGTTGTAGAGCAGGGCGCTGATCGCGCCGATGGCGGTGCCGCCGACGACGTTCAGCACGGCGACGATGCTCGCGAAGAACATGACCTGCCCGAGGGAGAAGACGCTGGTGAGGCTCGTCGCATCGTCACCGATGATGTCGCTGAACACCGAGTCGACCTGCTGGATGACACCCAGCGAGTTGAGCACGATCCACACGAACAGCGTCGCCACGAGAAGCAGGATCGCGCCGCAGATGGCGACGAGGAACGACAGCTTCACCGCCGACCAGAAGTCGATGTACACGAGCTTGAGGCGCACCTGCTTGGTGGGCGCCTGGCGCTGCGACTTGCGTTGCAGCTTCTCCGCGACAGTACTCACGCGTTCTCGTCCTTTCCGACCTCGACCTCGGAAGAGGTCTCGGCGGTGTCGTCTGTGGTTTCGGCATCCGGATCGACCAGGTTGCGCTCGCTGTTGCGGGCGATCGCGATGATGCGGTCGTCGTCGTCCGGCCGAGCGAACACGACCCCCATGGTGTCGCGGCCCTTGGCAGGCACTTCAGCCACCGAGGAGCGTACCACCTTGCCGTTTTGCATGACCACGAGCACCTCGTCGTCGTCCGCCACGATGAGACCGCCCGCGAGGGCGCCTCGATCGTCGCTGAGCTTCGCCACCTTGATGCCGAGGCCGCCGCGCTGCTGCACCCGATACTGCTCGACGTCGGTGCGCTTGGCGTAGCCGCCTTCCGTGACGACGAACACATATCCTCCGTCGCCGACCACTGAGGCGGAGAGCAGTTCATCACTCGCGCGGAACTTCATACCGGTCACACCCGAGGTCGAGCGCCCCATCGGCCGCAGAGCCGAATCGTCGGCGGTGAAGCGCAACGACATGCCGAGGCGGGAGACGAGAAGGATGTCGTCGGAGTCGTCGGCGAGCATCGCCGAGACGAGACTGTCGCCCTCGCGGAGGTTGATCGCGATGATGCCGCCGGTGCGGTTCGTGTCGTACTCGGTGAGCGCGGTCTTCTTGACGAGCCCTCGACGTGTCGCGAGTACGAGGTGCTGCGCGACGGAATAGTCGCGGATATCGAGGATCTGCGCAATCTCCTCGCCCGGCTGCAGGGCGAGCAGGTTGGCCACGTGCTGACCCTTGGCGTCGCGTCCGGCTTCCTGGATCTCGTACGTCTTCAATGCGGTAGACCCGGCCGGTGGTCGTGAAGAACAGCAGCCAGTGGTGGGTCGTGGTGACGAAGAAGTGCTCGACGACGTCGTCGGCCCGCAGTTGCGCGCCCTTCACGCCCTTGCCGCCGCGGTGCTGCGAGCGATAGTTGTCGCTGCGCGTGCGCTTGATGTAGCCGCCGCGCGTGACGGTCACGACCATCTCTTCTTCGGGGATCAGGTCTTCGACACTCATGTCGCCGTCGAACCCGAACGTGATCTCGGTGCGTCGGTCGTCTCCGTACCGGTCGACGATCTCGGTCAGCTCGTCGCTGACGATCGTGCGCTGCCGCTCGGGGCTGGCGAGAATGGCCTGGTAGTCGGCGATGAGGCGCTCGAGCTCTTCCGCTTGATCTTGAATCTTCTGCCGTTCGAGCGCAGCGAGGCGGCGCAGCTGCAGATTGAGGATGGCCGTCGCCTGCAGCTCGTCGACGTCGAGCAGCTGCATCAGGCCGTCGCGAGCCTCTTCGGTCGTCTGCGAGCGGCGGATGAGGGCGATGACCTCGTCGAGAGCATCCAGAGCCTTGAGATAACCGCGCAGAATGTGGGCGTCCGCCTCGGCCTTCGCGAGGCGGAACGCCGTGCGCCGCACGATGACTTCGATCTGGTGCGTCACCCAGTAGGTGATGAAGCCGTCGATCGGCAGCGTGCGCGGCACGCCGTCGACGATCGCGAGCATGTTGGCACCGAAGTTGTCTTGCAGCTGCGTGTGCTTGTACAGGTTGTTGAGCACGACCTTGGCGACGGCGTCGCGCTTGAGCACGATGACGAGGCGCTGACCGGTGCGACCCGACGACTCGTCGCGAATGTCGGCGATGCCCCCGAGCTTGCCCTCTTTCACGAGGTCGGCGATCTTGATCGCAAGGTTGTCGGGGTTGACCTGGTACGGCAGCTCGGTGATCACGAGGCACGTGCGGCCCTGGATCTCTTCGACGGTGACGACCGCGCGCATCGTGATCGAGCCGCGGCCCGTGCGGTACGCATCGTGAATGCCCTTGACGCCGAGAATCTGGGCGCCGGTCGGGAAGTCAGGACCCTTGACCCGCTGCATGATCGCCTCGAGCAGGCTCTCGCGGTCGGCGTCGGGGTTCTCGAGGTGCCAGAGTGCCGCCGAGGCCACCTCGCGCAGGTTGTGGGGAGGGATGTTGGTGGCCATGCCGACCGCGATGCCGACCGAGCCGTTGACGAGCAGGTTCGGGAATCGGGCGGGCAGGATGCTCGGCTCGCGGGTTCTGCCGTCGTAGTTGTCTTGGAAGTCGACGGTGTCTTCTTCAATGTCGCGCACCATCTCCATGGCGAGCGGGGCCATCTTGGTCTCGGTGTACCGAGGGGCGGCCGCGCCGTCGTTGCCGGGAGAGCCGAAGTTGCCCTGACCGGCGGCGAGCGGGTAGCGCATCGACCACGGCTGCACGAGGCGCACAAGTGCGTCGTAGATGGCTGAGTCGCCGTGCGGGTGGAACTGCCCCATGACGTCACCGACAACGCGCGAGCACTTCGAGTAGGCCTTGTCGGGTCGGTAGCCGCCGTCGAACATCGCGTAGATCACGCGGCGGTGCACGGGCTTGAGACCGTCGCGCACGTCGGGCAGGGCGCGCCCGACGATGACGCTCATCGCGTAGTCGAGATACGACCGCTGCATCTCGAGCTGCAGGTCGACCTGGCTGACCCGGCCGCCCGGTCCGTAGTCGAGCGGCCCTGCATCTCCCGATCCAGCGCCGGTGGTGTCGTCTGCCATGAAAAGTGTCCTTCAGTGGTGGTGTGATCGGGAGCGAGACCTGCGCGTAGACGGCCGCCGCTAAATGTCCAAGAACCGCACGTCTTTCGCGTTCTGCTGGATGAAGGTGCGGCGCGATTCGACGTCTTCGCCCATGAGCGTCGAGAACACGCTGTCGGCCATGGCCGCGTCGTCGAGTGTCACCTGCAGCAGGGTGCGCGACTCGGGGTTCATAGTCGTGTCCCAGAGCTCTTGGTGGTTCATCTCGCCGAGACCCTTGTAGCGCTGAACCCCATTGTCTTTCGGGATGCGCTTGCCGGCCGCGATGCCGGCTTCCATGAGCGCGTCGCGCTCGCGATCACTGTAGACGTACTCGTGGTCGGCGTTGGTCCACTTCAAGCGATAGAGCGGCGGCTGCGCGAGGTAGACGTAGCCAAGATCGATGAGTGGCCGCATGTACCGGAACAGCAGGGTCAGTAGCAGGGTCGTGATGTGCTGGCCGTCGACATCGGCATCGGCCATGAGCACGATCTTGTGATAGCGAACCTTGTCGGGGTCGAAGTCTTCACCGATGCCCGCACCGAAGGCCGTGATCATGGCCTGCACCTCGGCGTTGCCGAGCGCGCGATCGAGTCGCGCCTTCTCGACGTTGANNCTTGCCGCGCAGCGGCAGGATCGCCTGAGTCTCCGGGTTGCGCCCCTGCACGGCGGAGCCGCCGGCCGAGTCGCCCTCCACGATGAAGATCTCGCTGAGCGAGGGGTCTTTCGACTGGCAGTCTTTGAGCTTGCCGGGCATGCCGCCCGACTCGAGCAGCCCCTTGCGCCGAGTCTGCTCGCGCGCCTTGCGCGCGGCGATGCGCGCGGCCGAGGCCTGCAGAGCCTTGCGGATGACGTCTTTCGCCTGTACGGGGTTGCGCTCGAACCAGTCGGCCAAATGCTCGCCGGTGATCTTCTGCACGAACGACTTCGCCTCGGTGTTGCCGAGCTTGGTCTTCGTCTGGCCCTCGAACTGCGGCTCGCCGAGCTTGATCGAGATGACCGCGGTGAGGCCCTCTCGCACGTCGTCACCCGAGAGGTTCTCGTCTTTCTCTTTGAGGATGCCCTTCTCGCGCGCATACTTGTTGACGAGCGTCGTCAGTGCAGCGCGGAAGCCCTCTTCGTGCGTGCCGCCCTCGTGCGTGTTGATCGTGTTGGCGTAGGTGTGCACCGATTCCGAATACGCATTGGTCCACTGCATGGCGACTTCGAGCGCGATGCGGCGCTCGGTGTCTTCCGACTCGAACGAGATGATCTCGGGGTGCACGACCTCGATCTTCTTGGCGGAGTTCAAGAACTCGACATAGTCGACGAGCCCCTTCTCATAGAGAAACTCTTCGCGCCGATCTTCTGCGTCGGCAGCGGCATCGGAACCACGACGCTCGTCGGCGATCGTGATGCGCAGACCCTTGTTCAAGAAGGCCATCTGTTGGAAGCGAGTGCGCAGCGTCTCGAAGTCGAACTCGACAGTCTCGAAGATGTCGTCGTTCGGCCAGAAGGTGATCGTCGTGCCGGTCGAGTCGGTCTTCTCCGCCTGCGCGAGAGGAGCATCCGGCACGCCGTTCTGATAGCTCTGCCGCCAGACGCTACCCTGACGGCGCACCTCGACGGCGAGGCGCTTCGAGAGCGCGTTGACGACCGAGCTGCCCACGCCGTGCAGCCCCCCCGAGACGGCGTAACCGCCACCACCGAACTTTCCGCCCGCGTGCAGAATCGTGAGCACGACCTCGACGGTCGACTTCTTCTCGACCGGGTGCTCATCAACGGGAATGCCGCGGCCGTTGTCGACGACCTTGACGCCTCCATCAGCAAGTAGCGTGATCTGGATCGTGTCGCAGTGGCCAGCGAGCGCCTCATCGACCGAGTTGTCGACGATCTCGTAGACCAGGTGGTGCAGACCGCGCGGGCCGGTCGAACCGATGTACATGCCCGGGCGCTTGCGTGCCGCCTCGAGGCCCTTGAGCATCTTGATGGAGTCAGCACCATAGCCGCTGTTGTCGGGTGTTTGATTTTGTTCA
>DIUS01000038.1 GCA_002423075.1 Microbacteriaceae bacterium UBA6152 | reverse complement strand
GCATCGACACCGTCAACCGAGTGCTACGCGAGCAGTTGAGCGGCATCCGGGTAGTGCGAGCGTTCGTGCGCGAGCCGCGCGAGCGCGAGCGCTTCGCAGCGGCCAACCGCGACCTCACGGCGACGGCACTCGCTGCGGGGCGACTCTTTGCCCTCATGTTTCCGATCGTGCTTCTCGTGCTCAACGCCTCGAGCGTGGCCGTGCTGTGGTTCGGGGCATACCGCATCGAGTCGGGCGAGATGCAGGTCGGCGCGCTCACCGCCTTTCTCACCTACCTCATCCAGATCTTGATGGCCGTGTTGATGGCGACGTTCATCGCCGTGCTGCTGCCGCGAGCGGCCGTCTCAGCTGACCGCATTGGCGAAGTGCTTGCGACGCCCTCCTCTGTGGTGCCGCCGAGCGCCCCGGTGACACGTCTCGACGTGAGCGGCCGGGTTGAGCTGCGCGGCGTCGAGTTCTCGTACCCCGGGGCGGAGCATCCGGTGCTGTCGTCGATCGACCTCATCGCCGAACCGGGCACGACGACCGCCATCATCGGCAGCACCGGTTCGGGCAAGACGACGCTCGTGACCCTGTTGCCACGACTCATCGACGTGACCAAGGGGACCGTGCTCGTCGACGGCGTCGACGTGCGACGCCTCGACCCCGACCTGCTGTGGAGCCGCATCGGCTACGTGCCGCAGCGCGCGTTCTTGTTCTCGGGCACCGTCGCCTCGAATCTGCGCTTCGGCAAACCCGAGGCGACCGACGATGAACTGTGGGCAGCCCTCGAGATCGCCCAGGCGGCCGACTTCGTTCGAGACATGCCCGGTCAACTGGATGCGCCGATCGCGCAGGGAGGCATGACCGTCAGCGGCGGCCAGCGTCAGCGCCTCTCGATCGCGCGAGCCCTCGTCAAGCGCCCGGGCATCTACGTGTTCGACGACTCGTTCTCAGCTCTGGACACGGCGACCGACGCTCGCCTGCGGGCGGCGCTGCGGCGCGAGGTCGGCGACGCGACCCTCATCGTCGTCGCCCAGCGCGTCGCGACAGTGCAGGGCGCCGACCAGATTCTCGTACTCGACGACGGGGTGGTCGTCGGCCGCGGCACGCATGCCGAGCTGCTCGAGAACTGCCCGACTTATCTCGAGATCGTGAACAGCCAGCTGCGGCAGGAGGTGGGCTCGTGAGCATCGCACGCGGGCGCCCCGCAGGGCCCTCGTCCGGCCAACGTCGACCTATGGGTGGCTCGATGGGCGGCGTGCGGGGCCTGCCGGCCGAGAAGGCCATGACCTTCGGGCCCTCGGCAAAGCGGCTCATCGGTCGCTTGCGCCCCGAGCGCGCCATGGTCGTCATCGTCATCGTGTTCGGTGTGCTGAGCGTGCTGCTCAGCGTTGCCGGGCCCGCGCTACTCGGCCTCGCGACCAACATCATCATCGACGGCGTGTTCGGGCCCACCGGCAGCGGCGGACTCGTGGGCGAGGGTACCGGCATCGACTTCGCGGCGCTGCAGTTGTTTCTCGGCGGCGTCATGCTCGTCTACGTGTTCTCTTCGGTGCTCGCCTGGGCGCAGGCCTACGTGCTCAACGGTGTCACGCAGCGCACGGTCTACCGACTGCGCGACGAGGTGCAGGCCAAGCTCGACCGTTTGCCGCTGACCTACTTCGACAAGGTGCAGCGGGGTGAGGTGCTCAGCCGTGTGACGAACGACATCGACAACATCTCGCAGACGCTGCAGCAGACTCTGAGCCAGCTGTTGACCTCGCTGCTCACGGTGCTCGGCGTCGCGACGATGATGATCGTCATCTCGCCGCTACTCGCTCTCGTGGCGCTCATCATGATCCCGCTCACACTCGTCATCACGGCGGTCATCGCGAAGAGGTCGCAGAAGCTGTTCGTGGCCCAGTGGGCCTACACGGGCGAGCTCAACGCGCAGATCGAAGAGACGTTCACGGGGCACGCCCTCGTCAAGGTGTTCGGCCGCCAGCGCGAGGTCGAAGAACGCTTTCGGCAGAAGAATGAGCAGCTGTACGGGGCGAGCTTCGGCGCACAGTTCGTGAGCGGCATCATCATGCCCGCCATCATGTTCGTCGGCAACCTGACCTATGTCGCGGTCGCCGTTGTCGGCGCGGTGCTCGTGACGACCGGCACTATGACGATCGGCGGAGTGCAGGCGTTCATCCAATACTCGCGGCAGTTCACGCAGCCGCTCGGCCAACTGGGCTCGATGGCCAACCTGCTGCAGTCAGGCGTCGCGAGTGCTGAGCGCGTTTTCGAGCTGCTGGACGCGGACGAGCAGCTACCGGATGCGCATCCCCCGCTCACCCCCGCCACCACGTCGGGGCGCATGGTGTTCGAAGGCGTCTCGTTCCGTTACGATCCCGAGACGCCGCTCATCGACGACCTCTCGCTCGTCGCCGAGCCCGGCCAGACTGTCGCGATCGTTGGGCCCACGGGTGCGGGCAAGACCACGCTCGTGAACCTCATGATGCGCTTCTACGAGCTCGACGCCGGACGCATCACGCTTGACGGGGTCGACATCGCGCAGATGACGCGCGATGATCTGCGCTCGCGCATGGGCATGGTGCTGCAAGACACCTGGCTGTTCGGTGGCACGATTCGCGACAACATCGCCTACGGGCGGCCCGACGCAAGCGACGACGAGATTCTCGACGCCGCGCGGGCCACCTTCGTCGACCGGTTTGTGCACTCGCTGCCCGAGGGCTACGACACGGTGCTCGACGAAGACGGCTCGAACGTGAGCGCGGGCGAGAAGCAGCTGTTGACGATCGCGCGGGCGTTTCTCGCGCGGCCAAGCGTGCTCATTCTCGACGAAGCGACAAGCGCGGTCGACACCCGCACCGAGGTGCTCGTGCAGCACGCGATGGCGGCCCTGCGCCGCGACCGCACGAGTTTTGTCATCGCGCACCGGCTCTCGACCATTCGCGACGCCGACCTGATTCTCGTGATGGAGGCTGGACGCATCGTCGAGCAAGGCACGCACGACGAGCTCATCGGCGCTGACGGCGCCTACGCGAGGCTCTATGAGGCGCAGTTCGCGGCGCCACTCGACGAGATCTAGCCCGTTGCGCGTCGCCGCGCCATCTCGCACCGTTGCCGCGCGCGAGCCCAGCATCCACTTCTCGCACAGAACACGACACCTCGCACAGAACAGACCGTGCGAGGTGTCGTTTTCGATCCGTGTACTGCAGAGCGGCCAGGGTGTCAGAGCCGACGCCGTCGAGGTAGCCCTCGAGGGCCGCCGAGTCGCGGCGCTCGCGACCGGCGGCGAGAGCATTCGGTAACGCGGTGTGCTCGACGGTGATCACGGGCAGCGTGCGGCTCCACCACTTCTGCACCATGCGGATCACCCCGGCGATGACCGGCGGGAAGAACTTGGCGATGCGCACCGTCACGACCGCCTTCATGGCGGTCTTCGGCACCACCTCTCCCAGCCGGTCGGTGAACATGTCGCTCACGACGAGCACCGTCGCTCCTGAGTCGCTGAACTGGTGCACCATCTCGGTCGCCGTGGAGAGTGGGTTGGTGTTGACGTGCACGCAGCCGGTCTTCATGACGCTGAACGCGACGATCGGGTAGCTCAGCAGTCGGGCATCTGCACGGCGACGCGGTCGCCCTGCGAGAGCCCGACAACCTCGCGCAGCTAGGGCGTGTCTGTTAATTGCCT
>DIUS01000124.1:11503-36171 GCA_002423075.1 Microbacteriaceae bacterium UBA6152 | reverse complement strand
GCGCGCCCGGAGAGACTCGAACTCCCAACCTTCTGATCCGTAGTCAGATGCTCTATCCATTGAGCTACGGGCGCAGTGCTGATCGCGATCAGCGGTGGCTGCCGAAGCAACCTCGCCAGCCTACCAGTGAGAAACTGGGGCGTGGAGCGGAGACGGAGGGATTTGAACCCTCGGACCCCTTAACGGGGTCTCCACCTTAGCAGGGTGGTGCACTCGACCGGACTATGCGACGTCTCCTGGTGAAGCCGTTCCTACTATAGCCGTCAGCCGCCCGGCCAGAACGCACTCAGTTCGCGACCGAGCAGGTGTAGTCGGCAGCCGTCTGACCCGGCACCCCTTCGAGAATGGGGGCGGGTTTTGCCTCGATCGGAGGGAGCGTCGGCTCGACTTCGGGCTCGACCTTGCCGTTCTTCGGCGGGATCGTTTCTTCGGGCTCGGGCGTCGGCGTGGGTTCGGCAGACGGAGCGTTCGGGTTGACCGTCGAGCCGACACCGGTGTTGCCCTCTTCGAGTGCGAATCGCTCGTCGTTGCGGATGCGCTCGAAGAGCGCGTTCGCCTGGGTCACCAGCGGCTGAACCTTGCCGAGGTAGGGCTCTGCGGTTCCGTAGCGGGTGGGGTACTGCACAAAGACGATGTTCTCGGTCGGAATGTTGCGCAGTGCCTGAGCCATCGAGACCATGGTGTCGAGGCTCGCGAGGCTGCGCGACAGCTGCATCGACGATGTCGCCACCTGCGCAAGACCGTAGAGCTTGGTGAAGTCGGTCAGCACTCCCTCGTTCTGCACCTTGCGGATGAGGGACGAGAGATAGACCTGCTGCGAGCTGATGCGACCGAGGTCGCTGCCGTCGCCGACGCCGTAGCGAGTGCGCAAGAAGGCGAGGGCTTCGCGCCCCTCGAGAGTGTAGTTTCCGGCTTCGGGCAGCTTCAGCCCGGTGTAGCGATCATTGATCGGCCCGTCGACGCACACCTCGACGCCGCCCACTGCCGTCGACATGCGGGCGACCCCGTTGAACGAGATGGTGCCGGCGTAGGGGATGTCGAGACCGGTCAGCGCCTCGACGGTCAGCACCACGCAGTTGAGTTCGCCGTAGGAGTACGCGACGTTGATGGGCTGCGCCGACATGGCGAACGACGCGCCCTCGCCATCAGGGTCGGGGCACGACGGGATGGGAACCACCATGTCGCGCGGAAAGCTGACCGCGACAGCCGACTGCTGGTCTTCGGCGACGTGCACGAGGATGTTGACGTCGTTGAGCACCGCACCGTCTCGTGCCCTCGCGTCGCCCTGTTTGCCATCGTTGTCGATGCCGACGAGCAGAACATTGAAGCCACCCTCCCACTCGCCGATCGTGGGGATGACACGGGGTTCTTCACCCTCAGCGGCGACGAGGTCGACGACGTCGATGTTCGCATTGAACTGGGCGACGGTGATGGCGGCGACGGAGGCACCGCTCACGAGCACGACGGCCATGGCGCCGCCGACAATGGCGAGGATCGTCGACCACGCGCGCGAACGCCTGAGTCGTCCGTGACGCACCGGAGCGGTCGGCAGAGAACGGGTCGTCCGGTCTCGGATCGGTTCGCTCATCGTGTCTCCCAAAAACATGCGTGAAGGCCATCTCGAGCGGAGGGCGTGGGATTCGAACCCACGAGACATTTCTGCCCACCAGTTTTCAAGACTGGCTCCATCGGCCGCTCGGACAGCCCTCCTCGGATATCAGTCTTCCATCGTAACCGACGCAGACTCGAATCCCCCGGCCCGAGCGGCTATGCATCTGCCCACAACGAGAGCGAGCATCCGTCTCAGATGGTGGCGAGCGCCTGCGCGAGCCCGTTGTCGGTGTCGCGACCGGTCACTTCTGATGCCACGGCGACGACATCGTCGGGGGCCTGCCCCATCGCGATGCCGCGGCCGCCGTGCTGCACGGCCCAGCTCAGCATCTCGATGTCGTTGCGACCGTCGCCGATGCAGATGACGTTTTCGCCGGCGATCTCGAGGGCCTGCCGCACTCGCTCGAGCGCCGTCGACTTGTTGACGCCGTCGGGGGCGATGTCGAGCCAGGCTGTCCAGCCCACGTTGTAGCTCACCTGATGCAGGCCCATGAGCTCGACGACAGCGATGAACTCTTCCATCGCATGGCTAGGCGAGATCACGACGACTCGAGTGGCGGGCTCTGCGCAGAGCTGCTCGAACGGCACCTCTTCGCTCACCGCCCCGAGCGCGCCGTCGGGAAACCAGCCGGTGTAGCGGTAGAGGCCGGTCTCGTCTTCGACGGCGTAGTTCGCGTGGCGCAAATGCGGGCGGATGCGCGTGAGCACGTCGGTCGGATCGAACGTCTCGACATGGTGACGCCGGTAGCCCATAGGCGCATCGGGGTCGCGCTTGAGCAGGATGGCTCCGTTGGAGGCGACGACGTAGGCCGGAGTGATGTCGAGCCGATCGAGCACGGGCAGCGTCATCGCGACCGAGCGGCCCGTCGAGAGCATGACCTCATGACCGGCGTCGCGCACTCGGTGCACCTCGGCGACGACCTCGTCGGGCAGCGTGCCGTCTTCGTGCAGCACGGTGCCGTCGATATCGAGGGCGACGAGCAGTCTCGACTCGCTCACGAGGGCACCTCGATGGTCTCGAGCCCGCGCAGGTAGGGCCGCAGGGCGTCGGGCACCGTCACCGAACCATCCGCCTGCTGATGCGTCTCGAGCAGGGCGACGAGCCAGCGGGTCGTGGCGAGCGTGCCGTTGAGTGTCGCGACCGGGGCTGTCTTGCCGCTCTCGCCGCGGTGGCGCGTCTCGAGCCGGCGCGCCTGGAAGGTCGTGCAGTTGCTCGTGCTCGTCAGCTCGCGATACGCGCCCTGCGTCGGCACCCAGGCCTCGACGTCGAACTTGCGCGCGGCGCTCGAGCCGAGATCGCCGGCCGCCGTATCGATGACGCGATAGGCGAGACCGAGCGAGCTCAGCATTCCCTCCTGCAGGGCCAGCAATCGCTCATGCTCGGCCTCGGCGTCGGCAGGGTCGATGTAGCTGAACATCTCGAGCTTCTGAAACTGGTGCACNNGTGTCTTTGCCGTAGCTGCCGGCCTCACGCCGGTAGCAGGTCGACCACCCGGCGTAGCGCAGAGGGCCCGCCGAGACGTCGATGATCTCGTCGGCGTGGTAGCCCGCGAGTGCCACCTCGCTCGTGCCGGTCAGGTAGAGCTCGTCGTCAGAGAGGTAGTAGATCTCGTCGGCGTGCGCGCCGAGAAAGCCCGTGCCGCGCATGATCTCAGGCTTCACGAGAGTCGGGGTGATGAGGGGGGTGAACCCGGCGTCGAGAGCGGTGTCGAGAGCGTAGTTCATGAGCGCGAGCTCGAGGCGCGCGCCGATGCCCGTCAAGAAGTAGAAGCGAGAGCCCGAGACCTTCACTCCTCGCGAGATATCGATGGCCTTGAGCAATTCGCCGAGCTCGACGTGGTCGCGCGGCGTGAAGTCGAACACCGGCTTCTCGCCGACCTCGCGCAGGGTGACGAAGTCGTCTTCGCCGCCAGCGGGCACACCGTCGATGATGACGTTCTGGATGCTCCCCGCGACCTGCTCGAATCGAGCCTCCGCCTCGGCGGCGGCAGCCTGCGCGGTCTTGACGCCGGCGGCGAGCTGCTGGGCCTGGGCGACGAGAGCGGCCTTCTCGTCTTTCGGCGCCGCTGCCACGGTCTTGCCGAACGCGTTCTGCTCGGCCCGCAGGGCCTCGAATGCCGCGATCGCTGCACGTCGCTCGGAATCGGCGGTAATCGCGTCGTCGACCAGGTCGACGCTCGCCTGCCGTGCCTGCTGAGAACGTCGGACGAGGTCGGGGTTATCACGCAGCAGCTGGGGGTCGATCACGGCTCTAGTCTGGCACGCGCGGGTTGACGCACGCCCCCTGCTCTCTGGGCGCGATGCTCTACTCTGACCGCATGAGCACCCCTGCTGCGGCGGCGAAAGACGACCGCGACGCTGCAGCTCGTGACCGCGTCGCGGTCATCGTGAACCCGACCAAAGTCGACATGGCTGCCCTCAGGTCGGCCGTAGCCGACGCCGAGGCCGAGGGGGGATGGCGACCCTCGATGTGGCTCGAGACCTCGGTCGACGACCCGGGCCAGGGGCGAGCACGAGAGGCGATCGAGGCCGGGGTCAGCGCAGTGCTCGCTGCCGGAGGCGACGGCACGGTGCGGGCGGTCGCCGAAGGCATGCTGGAGTCGGGCATTCCGATGGTGCTGCTGCCCGCAGGCACCGGAAACCTGCTCGCGCGCAATCTCGAGGTGCCCATCGGCAGGCTGACCGAGGCCGTGCGCGTCGCCGTGAGGGGCATCGACCAAGCAGTGGATGTCGGCATCGCCGAGATCACGCGTGAAGACGGCACCACCGAGACCCACGCTTTCGTCGTCATGATCGGCATCGGTCTTGACGCCAAAATGATCAGCGCCACGAACCCCGATCTGAAGAAGAGGGTCGGCTGGCTGGCCTACGTCGAAGCGATCGCCCGCATCGCGCGCGACGTCGACGCCGTGCGACTGCACTACACGCTCGATGGCAGCCCTGAACGCACGACCACGGTTCACACTCTGCTGATCGGCAACTGCGGCACGCTGCCCGGCGGCGTGCTGATTCTTCCGGACGCGCAGATCGACGACGGTCTGCTCGACGTCGTCGCCATGCGCCCGCGCAATCTCTGGGGCTGGATGCGCGTCAGCTACGCCGTGGTCTGGGAGAACGGGGTGCTGCAGCGAAGCAAGGTCGGCCGGCGCATCATGGCGGCCGACAAGCGCGTTCGCGCCCTGCGCTACTTTCAGGGAAGGCGCATGACGCTCGCCTTCGACCGCCCGGAGGAGTTCGAGATCGACGGCGAAGAGATGGGTCAGGTCACGGCGATCGCCGTGCGCGTGGCACCCGCGTCGCTCGTCGTGCGCGTGCCGCGCGACTAGGCGACGTCGGGCTCGCCGCTGAGGATTCCGCGTAGCCAGTCGCGGGCATCCGTGAAGACGTCGTCGCCGTACTGCGGAACGAACTCGACGGGACGCTGGTCGGCGCGAGGGTACGAACCCAAGAAGATGACGTTGGGGCTGAACCGCCGCAGGCCGAGCAGGGCGTCGGCGACGCGCTCATCATGCACGTGACCGTCGAGGTCGATGACGAAGCGATAGCGACCGAGCGAGTCGCCGATGGGTCGCGACTCGATGAGGCTCATGTTGACGCCGCGGGTGGCGAACTGCTCGAGCATCTCGAGCAGGCGACCGGGCGCGTCGTCGGGCAGTTCGGCGATGACGCTGGTCTTGTCGGCTCCGGTGCGCGCAGGCAGCTCGAGGCTGCGGCTCACGAGCACGAAGCGCGTGACGGCGTTCGGGTTGTCACCGATGCCGCTCGCCAGTTCAGTCAAGTCAAGAAGGTCGGTGATGCCGGGCGGGGCAATGGCGGCCTGCGCGGGCGAGTCGGCATCGAGCAGACCCTGAGGAGCGGCGACGTTCGACGCGGCCGGAATGTGGCCGTGCGTCGGCAGCGCGCTCTCGAGGTAGCGGCGGCACTGCGCATAGGCGACCGGATGCGCGGCGACCACGCGAACGTCGTCGAGAGTCACCCCAGGACGGGCGACCAGCACGAAGTTCACGGGCACCAGGTACTCGCCGATGATGCGCAGGCCCGGGATCGTCGCCAGCGCATCCTGGGTGGCACTCACCCCGCCCTCGACTGAGTTCTCGACGGCGATCATGGCGCCGATGCTGCGGCCGGCGATGACGTCGTCGAGGGCTTCGCCCACGTTGCTGACGCTGCGCCACTCGGCCCCCTGCGCCTCTGGCACTTGGGCGAGAGCGTGCCAGGTGAAGGTTCCGGCCGGGCCCAGGTAGCTGTACGCCGGGGTCGGGTCGGGGTGCGCGCTCATGCTGGGCAGTCTATTGCCGCGCCCCCGCCCCGCCCGCTCTGACCCCACGGTGGTTGGATGGGTTCATGAGCCGCGCCGGAAACCCCGCCCAGCCCGCCGATCTCGTCGACCTCACGGCGCTGCTCGCGGCGTACGCCGACCGAGTGCCCGACCTCGACGACCCCGCTCAGCGCGTGGTCTTCGGCACGAGCGGCCACCGCGGGTCGAGCCTCGACGGCGCATTCACCGACACCCACATCGCCGCGATCACCCAGGCCATCGTTGAGTACCGCGCGACGCAGGGCACGACGGGGCCGGTCTTCGTGGGCGCCGACACGCACGCGCTGAGCGCCCCCGCGATGCAGACGGCGCTCGAAGTGCTCGCCGCCAACCACGTGACAGCTCTCATCGACACCCACGACGGGTTTGTGCCGACGCCCGCGCTGAGCCACGCGGTTATTCGGTTCAATCGCGATGCGTCGGCGCAGAGCGACGGCATCGTCATCACCCCGAGCCACAACCCGCCGCGCGACGGCGGCTTCAAGTACAACCCGCCGCACGGCGGCCCTGCCGACAGCGACGCCACGGGCTGGATCGCCGCGCGCGCCAACGAGCTCATCGCCGGAGGCAACCGCGAGGTGCGTCGGCAGGCTCAGCTCACGGCCGAGCGGTACGACTACCGCGAGCACTACGTGGCCGATCTGGCGAGCATCCTCGATCTCGATGCCGTACGCGCGAGCGGCCTGCGCATCGGAGCCGACCCGCTCGGCGGCGCTTCCGTCGACTATTGGGCGCTCATCGCCGAGCGCTACGGGCTCGACCTCACGGTCGTCAACCCGACCGTCGACCCGCAGTGGGGCTTCATGACGCTCGACTGGGACGAGAAGATTCGCATGGACCCGTCGAGTTCGAGCGCCATGGCGAGCGTGCTCGCCCGACGACACGACTTCGACCTGCTCACGGGCAACGACGCCGACGCCGACCGGCACGGCATCGTCACGCCCGACGGCGGGCTCATGAACCCCAACCACTACCTCGCCGTCGCGATCGAGTACCTCTATACGCACCGCCCCGACTGGCGCCCCGATGCAGCGGTCGGCAAGACCCTCGTCTCGTCGACCATGATCGACCACGTCGTCGCCGGCCTCGGGCGCACGCTGTGGGAGGTGCCGGTCGGCTTCAAGTGGTTCGTGCCCGGCCTCATCGACGGCTCGGTTGCGTTCGGCGGCGAGGAGAGCGCGGGCGCGAGCTTCGTGCGGCGCGACGGCACCGTCTGGACGACCGACAAAGACGGCATTCTGCTCGCCCTGCTCGCCGCCGAGATCACCGCCGTCACCGGGTCGACTCCGTCGAAGCTCTACGCGGGCCTCACCGAGCGCTACGGCTCACCGGTGTACGAGCGGGTGGATGCTCCGGCCACGCCGGCGCAGAAGGCTGCGCTCGGCAGGCTCGACGGCGCGGCCATCACGGCCGACACGCTCGCGGGCGACCCCATCACGGCGAAGCTCAGCGAGGCGCCCGGCAATGGGGCAGCCGTGGGCGGCGTCAAGGTCGTCACCGAGCGCGCGTGGTTCGCTGCCCGCCCGAGCGGCACCGAAGACGTCTACAAGATCTACGCCGAGTCGTTCGCGGGCGAGGACCACCTGCGGCTCGTGCAGCAGGAGGCCAAGCTCATCGTGGACGGCGCCCTTGACTAGCGCCGTCGACCGCGCCGCGCTGTTCGGCAAGTGGGACTCCCTCACTGTCGAGCAGTTGCGCGCCCGCGGCAGCATGAAGTGGAGCCTGTTTCCGGGCACGATCGGCGCCTGGGTGGCCGAGAGCGATCTGGGCACGGCGCCCGCCGTGACCCGTGCGCTGCACGAGGCCGTCGACGCGGGAGTGCTGGGCTATGTACCCCGCGCTGTGGGTGCCGAGCTCGGGCGCGCCACCGCCGACTGGATGCGCGACCGCTTCGACTGGCACGTGCCCCACAGCCGCGTGCACGCCGTCGGCGACGTCATCGCGGGGCTCGACGCCGCGATCGCGCACTACTCGCGACCGGGCTCGGCCGTCATCGTGCCGACACCGGCGTATATGCCTTTTCTCACCGTGCCGGGCATGCACGGTCGCGCCGTCGTCGAGGTTCCCCTCGCCGTCGAGGGCGCTCGAGAGGTGCTCGACCTCGAGGCGATCGACCGCGAACTAGCGGCCGGCGCAGGACTCGTCGTGCTGTGCAACCCGCTCAACCCGGGCGGCCGGGTCTTCGAGCGCTCTGAGCTCGTGTCCCTCTCCAGCGTTGTGGAAGCCCACGGGGCACGGGTGTTCGCCGACGAGGTGCACGCGCCGATCGTGTTCGGCGACGCACGGCACGTGCCGTACGCGAGTGTGAGCGCCGCGGCCGCGGCACACAGCATCACGACCACGAGCGCCTCGAAGGCCTGGAACCTGCCCGGCACGAAGGCGGCCCAGCTCATCACCTCGAACGACGCCGACGAGCAGACCTGGCAGTCGCTCGGTCCGATGGCCGGCCACGGGGCGAGCACGCTCGGCGTTATCGCCAACACGGCCGCCTATCGAGAGGGTCGCGATTGGCTCGACGCGACGGTTGCCTACTACGACGCGAACCGCCGTCTGCTGGGCGCGCTTCTGACCGAGCGACTTCCCGAGGTGGGCTATCGGATGCCCGAGGGCACCTACATCGCCTGGCTCGACGTGTCGCGGCTGGGCCTCGGAGACGACCCGGCTACGACGATCCGCGAGCGGGCCGGTCTCGCCGTGACCGACGGGCGCGCGTGCGGCGCCGCGGGGGCAGGCCACGTGCGTCTCATCCTTGCCACCCCGCGCCCGATCGTCGAGCAGATCGTCGACCGCTTGTCGGAGTTGAGGTAAGAGGTATAACATCCTACTTGGCGCGACGGTGCGCCCAGTCAGGAGAACCCCATGTCGCAGTCCTCAGTCGTCGACAAGGACGCCGCCGGCGTCGGTGAGCGCCAGTATCACATCGCTATCGCCCCGGGAGAAGTGTCGAGCGTCGCTCTGCTGCCCGGCGATCCCTTTCGCGTTCCGCTCGTCGCAGAGTTTCTCACCGATGTGAAGACCGTGGCCCACAACCGCGAGCACATGACGATGACCGGCTGGTACAAGGGTCGTCACATCACGGCAACCTCCACCGGCATGGGTTGCCCGTCGACGGCGATCGCGGTCGAAGAGCTGATTCGCGTCGGCGTCACGTCGTTCATTCGAGTCGGTTCGTCGGCGGGCCTGCAACCCGGGGTCAAGCCGGGCGATCTTCTCGTGAGCGAAGGTGCTCTGCGCAACGACGGCACCACCGCCGCCTACGCCCACCACGGCTTTCCCGCCGTGCCCGATCTGCAGATTGCACTCACCCTGGCCGAGGTCGCCCGCGAACTCACGGCGGGCACGTCTGCCGCAGTGCACACCGGCATCAACGCGAGCGATGACGCCTTCTACGCCGAGACCCCGGAGTGGATCGCCGAGCTGAACCGGCTCGGCGTACTCAACGTCGAAATGGAGAGCGCTGCACTCTATGTCGTCGCGCGACTTCGCGGTGTTCGCTCGGGCATGATCTGCTCGACCTCGAGCAACCTCATCGACGGCACGAGCCTTTACTCAGGGGTCAAAGAGGCCCTCAAGGAGGGTTGGATGCGCAGCATCGAGGCCGCGCTCGAGACAGCGGTGCGGCTGGAACTCTGATCGTGCTCATCAATCTGCACAGCCATCTCGAGGGCCGCGTGCGGCCGAGCACCGCCACTGAGCTGGCGCTGACCGTGGACCTGCCTGAGCCCACGTTCGGCTGGGAGCGCGCGATTGCGCTCGATGCACCGGGCACCCTCACGCAGTACCTCGAGCGCGTCGCCGCGACGTATCCGTTCTTCCGGTCGACAGAGTCAGTGCGACGCATCGCCCGCGAGGCCGTTTTCGATGCTGCTAGCACCGGGCACGACCACCTCGAACTGCGATTCGGGCCGGCGACGCACGCCGACAACGAACGCGGACTCGATGAGATCGTGCGTGCGGCCTGTGAGGGCTTGCGTGAGGGGGCTGAGTCAACAGGCATCAGCGTTGGTCTCGTGCTGGCCGCGCTGAGACATCACGACTCGGAAACGAACACACTCGTCGCCCGGGCCGCGGCGAGAGCCGCGGGGGCGGGGGTCGTCGGCTTCGATCTCGCTGGTGACGAACTGCTCTACCCCGCACTCGAACCCTTCGAGGAAGCGTTTTCAATCGCTCGCGCAGCCGGGCTCGGCATTACGTGCCACGCGGCAGAAGCCGGCCCTGCTTCGGCAGCGCGTCAGGCAGTCGAACTGCTCGGGGCTACGCGCATCGGCCATGGAGCACACATTGTCGATGACCCTGACATGCTCGCCTGGTGCGCGGATCACGGCGTTGTCGTCGAGATCTGCCCGACCTCGAACGTCTACACAGGCGCCATCTCGAGCCTCGACGAACACCCCGAGGCTGCCTTCCGCAAAGCGGGGCTCCCCCTCGTTCTCGGCGATGACAATCCCATGCAAACGGGCACCGACCTGGCCTACGAACGAGCGCTGCTGCAGCGCCAGTTCGGCTGGTCGGGCGATGAGCTGCGAGCTCTCGACCGAACGAGCGTCGAGGCCGCCTTCGTCGACGACGCTGATCGCGCGCGACTTCGGGCTCGGCTCGAATGAGCGCTGTTGGGCCCTCATACCCAGTTGTCAGCCAATAGGGTATGAGGTATAACTTCATACAACCGGGAGAGCATTCACTTTCCCGTCCCTCCCCGCACCAACGACGCCTGCACCAGAGGAGGCACCACACTATGTACCGACGCACCCCGCACAGCACTCGGTTCGCCATCATCGGCGGCACCGCTCTCATCGCACTCGCCCTCAGCGCGTGCGCCGCGGCTCCTGAGCCCGGCACCACCGACGAGGCTGAAGCGCCTGACTTCCTGCCCTGCGCAGTGAGCGACCTCACCGGCTTCGACGACAACGACTTCAACGAGCTGACCTTCGCGGGCCTGCAAGAAGCTGCTGCCGAGATCGGCGTCGAGGCCCGCGGTGCCGAGTCGTCATCTGAAGATCAGTATTCAGGAAACATCGGCACGCTCGTCGACGAGGGCTGCGACCTCATCGTGACGGTGGGCTTCGCCCTGGCGAACGCGACACGCGACAGCGCACTTGTCAACGAAGACGTCAACTTCGCCCTCATCGACAGCGCCGTCTCGAACGACGACTTCAGCCCGCTCGTGCTCGACAACGTCAAGCCTGTTCTGTTCGACACGGCGCAGGCAGCTACACTCGCGGGCTACGTCGCCGCGGGAGCGTCGACTACCGGCGTGGTGGGAACCTACGGTGGGATGCCGTTCCCGTCGGTCACCGTCTTCATGGACGGTTTCCAGATTGGCATCGAGCACTACAACGATGTTCACGGCACTGACGTGCAGTTGCTGGGCTGGGACCGCGCGGCGCAGAACGGTCTCTTCGTTGGCAGCTTCGACGACCAGCTGCAGGCCAAGAACATCACGCTCGGCCTGCTCGACCAGGGGGCAGACGTCATCATGCCCGTCGCCGGCACGCTCTTCATCGCCTCGATCGACGCGGTCGACGAGCAGGGCACGAACGCGGCCATCATCGGAGTCAACTCTGACGCCGTGGTGACCGCGCCCGAGTACAGCGCCTACATACTGACCTCGGTCATGAAGAACCTCACCACCGCGACGCGCGAGGTCACCCTCGCAGCATTCGAGGGAGGCTTCTCCTCCGACCCCTATGTGGGCACGCTCGAGAACGGTGGTGTCGGCATCGCCCCGTTCCACGATTGGGAGTCGAAGCTTGACCCGGCCCTGATTGCCGAAGTCGAGGCCCTCCAGCAGGCCATCATCACCGGAGAGTTCGTCGTGGAGTCTCCCTCGTCGCCCTGACGCTGATGCGTCCAGAGAGCGCCCGGTCGTCCTCCACGACCGGGCGCTCTCGTGCGTTTCCCTTCCACCTCGCCTCCATCCCTCCATCCCTCCATCCCTCCATCCCTCCATCCCTCCATCCCTCCATCCCTCCATCCCTCCATCGTGACCGGAGCACAGTCATGACCTTGCCGTCAACCAGCCCCCGCGTGTTCCGGATGCTGGACCGAGCAGTAGGTCGCCCCTACTTTCCGCTCGCCTTCGTCGGCCGGCTGCCATTCGCGATGATGATCGTCGGAGTACTCACGATCACCGCTGTCGAGCAGGGTTCGCTCGCGCTCGCCGGAGTGCTCGCGGCGAGCGCCGGACTCGGCACGGCCGTCGTCGGCCCGCTGTCAGGCGCCCTCTCCGATCGACTGGGCCAGCGCGTTGTACTGCTGACACTCGCGGCCTGCAGCGTCGTCATTGCTCTGACCTTTCTGGTCCTGGTGCAGAGCACCGTCTCTGTATTCGTGCTGATCGCCGGCGCGGCACTGCTCGGGGCAACCACGCCGCAGGTAGCTCCGTTCTCGCGGGCGCGGCTGCTCGGCGCCGCCGGCGATGCGCCGGTCGCGATGAGCGAACGCGCTCGCACTGTCGTGATGAGTTATGAATCGATGGCCGACGAGGCCTCGTTCGTGCTCGGCCCCGTGATCGTCGGTCTGGCAAGCGCCGCGATCGCCCCGTGGGCCCCGCTCGTGCTCTCGGTGGTGCTGACGGCGACCGTGATCCCCCTCTTCGCCGTGCATCCGACGGCGAGACTTGTGCCCGCGCGCCGCACCCGCACGGAGCCAGCATCAGACCTCGACACCACCGCTGCTGCGAAAGGTCTGCACTCTCCGGCCACGCCGATCTCAGCGCTCGTGACTGCCGAGCTCGTGACGCTGGTGCTCGCAATGCTCGCAGTGGGAGGCATCTTCGGTGCCACGCTCACAGGCCTCACCGGTCTTCTCGAACAGCTCGGTGCCGTCGAGCAGACGGGACTTCTGTACGGCGCCATGAGCATCGGCGCCATCGCCACTGCTCTGGCCATGATCGCCCTTCCCGCCAGCATGACTCTTGAGCGTCGATGGGTTGCAGCAGCGGTGCTCTCGGTCGTCGGGCTCGCGCTGCTGTTGCTGAGCGACGGACTGGTGATCACCGTCATCGCCCTCTTTGTCTCAGGGTGCGGCGTTGGCGCATCACTGGTCGCGCTCTTCAGCCTCGGAGCCATCGCGGCGCCCGCTGACCGCACAAACACGGTTCTCGTGACCTTGCAGAGCAGCCTCGTCGTCGGACAGGCTCTCGTGACAGCGGCGAGCGGTGCCCTCGTGGACGCAGCGAGCCCGCAGGTCGCCTTCACTCTCGGCGGAACGCTTGCGCTCGCTCTGACCGTGCTTGCATTGACGCATTCAATGCGGATGTGGCGCCTACGGCGTTGAGGTCGACCGCCTCGCTCAGTACGTCTCTCTAGCGGCTCGTGCCGCTCTGCGCGACGGAGAGGTGGCCTGCCTCAGGCGTGAAGGCAGACTTCGCCACAATAACGGGAGTGCCGCCGACGAGCGCGGTCTGGGTCAGCAGCAGCACAGGGTCACTGGCCTTGATGCCGAGGTGCGAAGCTCTCGTAGGTCCGGCGATGCTCGCAGTCAGCACACACAGACCGGGCACCAGATCTGGGCCGAGGCTCTCGATCAGCGACCGAATGAGCGTCGGTCCCTCGGGCTGTGCCCGACGGAACGCCGTGGCGAGAGCCGCGCTGATCCCGGCCAGTTGCGGCTCATCGGCCGTGTATTCCTGCACGAGCGCAAGCGGCCGACCTTTCCGCAACAACACCGATTCCCGGAACCATGATTGGCCGCCAGGCTCGATGGCGACATAGTCGGTGACGAAGTCGGTGGGCTTTTGAACGTTGAAAGCAATCACCTGCACCTCGAGGTCCTGGTCGCCCAGTAGCGCTTCAACTGACTGCAGACGCTCAAGCCCGGGGCGAGGCAGCGCATCGGCGACGAAGCGCCCGATTCCGCGTCGAGTAACGATGTGACCGTCTTCCTCGAGAAGCATGAGTGCCTCGCGCACGACGGTGCGGCTCACGCCGAGCACGATTGCCAGCTCGGTCTCACGAGGCAGGATGCTGCCGGCCGGCAGAATACCCGATCTAATGCCGAGGGAGAGTCGCGAATAAACGGCTACTCTGAGCGGCTGGCCGGGCGACGTCAGAATCGGCTGAGCCAGAAAGCCCTCGGGAGTCGTGACCACGGGTGCTCCTGTCGTGCTCTTGATCGCTGGGGGTGACTGAAGTATAACGTCGTATCTCTCGCCCCTGCGGCCCGCCGCGGCGTCGGCAAGCGTCAAGCGCTAAGCGCTGGCGCGCGCCTCGGCAAAGTGCCGGAAGGCCTCGAGCGACTTCTGAGTTTCCGCCGGAAAGCTGCGCGCGAAGAGCACGCCCACCACGCGCATGAATCCGGTGAAGCGGAAGAGGTTGCGTTGCTCGACGAGCGTCGTGTGAGCATCCATTTGCTCGAATCGGGTCTCGCAGACGTTGTGCACGCCCGCGACCTCGTAGACGACATTCCACCTCTCGGGCAGGGCACTGACCTCGACAGTCTCGGTCATGACCATCGTGCCGTTCTTGCCGCGACGAAAGGTGAGCTGCGAGCGGGCGCCCTGTGCGGGCGGTGCGCCCTCGAGCACCTCGATCGACAGCAGGCTGGGTTGCCACTCGACCCAGGTCGCATAGTCGACGAAGAGCGCTGCGACCGCATCGCGTTCTCCGGTGACAGTGGTGCTGCACGTGTAGTCCATGCGCGAAAGTTAGCCCTGCCGAGCAAGTTGTCGCAAGGGCGGCTCAGCCCGCGTAGGTAGGGGCGGGCGGCAGTCCGAAGAACTCTTCGAGCGTTCGTACGCCGTTCGCGTGCAGCTCGGTCGCGAGTTCGACGCCGACGTAGCGAAAGTGCCACGGCTCGTAGCTGTAGCCCGTTATGGGCGTCATGTCGGGCTGGTAGCGCAAGTGGAACCCGAAGCGGTGAGCGTTGGCAGCGAGCCATCGACCGTGGTCGGTGTCGCCGAAGCACGGGTCGAGTGCGCACACCGCCGGAAGCGAGCTGATGTCGATCGCGAGACCGGTCTGGTGCTCGCTGTGGCCCGGCTGCGCGCTGCGTACGTCCGCGTAGTCCTGCCCGCGCGAGGCCACGATGCCGTTGTAGACCCGCACTTGAACGTTGTAGCTGCGGTAGGCGCTCTGCGCCTGCAGGCGCAGTCCGGCCTCAGCTTCCGCAGCCGCGAACAGGGCGACGACCGCGTCAGCCGCTTCCTGGCGCAAGAACGGCTCGTTCGCATAGGGCACGGGCACGCGCACGATGTCGCCCGGCGCGTACGATTCCGGGTTCAGCGGCCGCAGTTTGTTGACGACCACCCACAACGACGCGGGGTCATCGATCGAGTAGCGCGTCGCGTCGAACGTCGGGGTCGGCGTCGGTGTAGGGGTAGGTGTCGGGGTGACCGTCGGCGTGGGGGTCGGCGTCCTCGGCAACGGGATCGGTTCGCGTTCGGAGGCGCACCCGCCGAGCACCATGACCGTCGCGATCGCGGCTACGACGCGCAGACGGTTTCTTCGAGTCACCGCACGAGCCTAGCCCGGATGACGGACTCGTTCGGCGGGGCATAGACCCCGATCCACTCCGAGACGGCCGCCCGCCATACATCGCTGATCAGCCATTTCACATCAATCTGGAAATGTCTTTGACATTCCAGACCACTCCTGCGTAATGTTCCCTCAACGTGAGAGCGCTCTCACGACCACCACATGAGAGCGCTCTCACATCAACCCACCACGCACACAAAGGAGTGACCGTGAATCTTTCACGACGCAGCACAGCGGCCGCCGCACTCGCCGGCGCCGCCGCCTTCGCCCTCATCGCCTCGGGCTGCAGCAGCTCGACTGAGACCCCTGAAGCAGGGGGTGACATCACCCTCACGGTCGCCACGTTCAATGACTTCGGCTACACCGACGAGATGCTCGCGCAGTACGAGGCCGAAAACCCCGGCGTCACGATCGTGCACAACCGCGCGGCGACCTCGAACGACGCGCGCGACAACTTCTTCACTAAGCTCGGCGCCGGCTCGGGCCTCGCCGACGTCGAAGCAGTAGAGATTGACTGGTTCGCCGAGATGCTGCAGTACAGCGACAAGCTCGCCGATCTCTCCGACCCCGAGCTCGCCGACCGCTGGGTGCAGTGGAAGACCGACGCCGCCACGGATGCCGACGGCCGCCTGGTCGCGTACGGCACCGACATCGGCCCGGAGGCCGTCTGCTACCGCTCCGATCTGTTCGCCGCCGCCGGTCTGCCGACCGACCGCGAGGAGGTTGCGTCGCTGCTGGAAGGCGACTGGGACCGCTACTTCGAGATCGGCCAAGAGTACGTTGACGCATCGGGCGCTGCCTGGTTCGACTCGGCCGGAGCCACCTACCAGGGCATGATCAACCAGGTCGAGTTCGCCTACGAAGAGGCTGACGGCACCGTCATCGCTACCGAGAACCCCGAGGTCGAGGCGATCTACACGGATGTTCTGAACGCCAGCTCGACCCTCTCGGCGCACCTCGGCCAGTGGAGCGACGACTGGTTCGCGGGTCTCGCCAACGGCGCCTTTGCCACGATGCTCTGCCCCGGCTGGATGCTCGGCGTCATCTCGGGCAACGCTCCTGACGTCACCGGCTGGGACGTCGCCAACGTCTTCCCCGGCGGCGGCGGCAACTGGGGCGGCTCGTACCTGACCGTTCCCGCCCAGGGCGCGAACATCGAGGCCGCGAAGAAGCTCGCTGCCTGGTTGACCGCTCCTGAGCAGCAGATGACCGCGTTCGCAGCGGCCGGCACGTTCCCGAGCCAGGTCGAGGCGTATGAGTCGACCGAGCTGCAGGAGGCGTCCAACGAGTACTTCAACAACGCGCCGGTCGGCCAGATCCTAATCGACCGCTCGCAGGCGATCGAGGTCGCGCCCTTCAAGAGCGTGAAGTACTTCCCGATCAACGACGCGCTGCAGCGCGCGCTGACCCGCGTCGACGTCGATGCCTCGATGAGCATCGAAGAGTCGTGGGAGCTGTTCGTCGCTGACGTGAACGCGCTCTAGCCACCACCTGACAGGAACGGGGGCCGCGCGCTCGAACGCGCACGACCCCCGTCTCCGTCTCACCCTCTTCGTCCAGCTCTACTCACCGCCGGGAGCGCTCATGACCACGACCGACACCGGGCGATCAGCCCCCCGACCCGAGACCGGGCCCTCTGCGCCCGCCACCGATTCGGCACCTGACACGGGCCTCTCCGCCCCGATCACGAAGAAAGAGCGTTCGGTTCGCCGCATCGCAATCTCCCAGAAGCTCTCTCGCTGGGACGTCGAGGTCTCGCCGTACCTCTATATCTCGCCGTTCTTCATCCTCTTCGCCATTACCGGCCTCTTTCCGCTGCTCTACACGGCGTGGGTCTCGGTGCACGAATGGAACCTCATCGGCGGCCAGGGCGACTTTGTCGGCTTCGACAACTTCGCCTTCGTGCTCTCGAACCCGCCCTTCTGGATCGCACTGCGCAACACGTTCTCGATCTTCCTCATCTCTGCAGTGCCGCAGATCGCTCTCGCCCTTTTCATCGCCGCCGTACTCGACCGCAACATTCGCGCCAAGACGTTCTGGCGCATGGGCGTGCTGCTGCCCTACGTCGTCGCACCCGTCGCGGTGACCCTCATCTTCAGCAACATGTTCGGCGACCAATACGGGCTCATCAACAACCTGCTCGGTCAGATCGGCATCGCGCCGGTCGGCTGGCACTCGGATGCTCTCGCAAGCCACTTCGCCATCGCGACCATGGTCAACTTTCGCTGGACGGGCTACACCGCCCTCATCCTGCTCGCGGCCATGCAGGCGATTCCGCGCGACTACTACGAGGCCGCGATGATCGACGGTGCCGGCATGGTGCGGCAGTTCTTCTCGATCACGATTCCGCAGCTGCGCCCGACGCTCATCTTCGTCATCGTCACCTCGACCATCGGCGGCCTGCAGATCTTCGACGAGCCGCGCCTCTACGACCAGACCGGCCAAGGCGGCGCCAGCAGCCAGTGGATGACCATCACCATCTACCTCTACAACCTCGGCTGGGGGCAGCTGAACTTCGGTCGCGCCGCCGCTGTCGCCTGGCTGCTCTTCCTCATCATCATCATCGTGGGGCTGCTCAACGTGGCCATCACCCGATCGATTGCGAAGGCATCATGACCGGCACGGGATTGCTGGAACGCCGCCCCGCCGGACGACGCCGCCGCCGCGGACTCGTCAACGGCCAGCGCCCCGGCTGGAAGGCCTACGGCTTCCTCACCGCCGTCATGCTCGGCTCGATGTTTCCGATCTACTGGTCGTTCCTCATCGGGTCGGGCGACTCGACCACCATCACGCAGCAAGACATCGTGTGGTGGCCGGGCGGCAACTTTATCGACAACGCGATCGCCGTACTCGAAGACGACAGCGTCAACTTCTGGCGTGCGATCGGCAACTCGATCATCGTCTCGACCGTGGTCTCAGCATCCGTCGTGCTGTTCTCGACGCTCGCTGGCTTCGCCTTCGCGAAGCTGCGGTTCCGCGGCCGCAACGGCCTGCTCGTCTTCGTCATCGCCACCATGGCCGTGCCGACCCAGCTCGGTGTCGTGCCGCTCTTCATCGCGATGAGCCAGCTGCAGCTCGCCGGCACCCTGTGGGCCGTCATTCTGCCCGCGGTGGTGAGTGCGTTCGGCGTCTTCTGGATGACTCAGTATCTCGCACAAGCGTTGCCCTACGAGCTCATCGAGGCCGCGCGCGTCGACGGTGCGAGCATGATCCGCACCTTCTGGTCAGTCGCGCTGCCGGCGGCACGACCTGCTGCCGCGATGCTCGCCCTGTTCATCTTCATCGCCACCTGGACCAACTTCTTCTGGCCGTTTATCGTGCTCGACCGGCAGAACCCCACGCTGCCCGTGGCGCTCTCGCTGCTGCAGAGCAACTACTTCGTCGATTACTCGGTGGTCATGGCCGGGGTTATCCTGAGCACGATTCCGCTGTTGATCTTGTTCGTCTTCGCCGGTCGCCACCTCGTGAGCGGCATCATGCAGGGAGCCATCAAGGGATGACCATCCACACCTCTCCGTCGGCAACGACGGCAGCATCCGCACGCCCGGTTCCGGCCGACTTTCTGTTCGGCGTCGCCACCGCCGCGTACCAGATCGAGGGTGCGACACACCGCGACGGCCGAGCCGACTCGATCTGGGATGAGTTCAGCCGCGTGCCCGGCGCCGTCGTCGGCGGCGAGAGCGGCGAGCGAGCCTGCGAGCACTACGACCGCTATCGCGATGACGTCGCCCTCATGCGCGATCTTGGCGTGCAGGTCTATCGCTTCAGCACCTCGTGGGCGCGCGTGCAGCCCGACGGTCACACGGCCAACGCCGCGGGGCTCGACTTCTACAGCCGCCTCGTCGACGAGTTGCTGGCGGCCGGCATCACGCCGTGGCTGACGCTCTACCATTGGGATCTTCCGCAGGCCCTCGAAGAACGAGGCGGCTGGCCCGCGCGCGACACGGCCCTGCGGTTCGCCGACTACGCGGCCGACGTACACTCGGTGCTGGGCGACCGCGTCGTTAACTGGACCTCGCTCAACGAGCCCTGGTGCTCGGCCTTCTTGGGCTACTTGAGCGGCGAGCACGCACCGGGTCGGCAAGACCCGCAAGACTCGCTCGACGCGGCGCACCACCTGCTGCTCGGTCACGGGCTCGCGATGCAGCGCCTGCGCGAGCTCGACCCGTCGCTGAGCCTCGGCATCACGCTCAATATGACCGTGCCTGACCCCGTCGACCCGAGTGACCCCGCCGACCTTGACGCGGCACGGCGCATCGATGCGCAGCACAACAGGCTGTTTCTTGACCCGATCTTCCGCGGCGAGTACCCCTCCGACCTGCTGGTCGACTTCGATGAGCGGGGCCTGAGCCTGCCGGTGCTCGAGGGCGACCTTGCGGCGATCTCGACCCCCATCAATGCGCTGGGCATCAACTACTACCACGGCGACGCCGTCAGCGCTCGGCCCCCGGCCCACGTGCCGCTCTCGACCGCCGCCCCCTCTGAACGGAAGAAGCTCTCGCCGTTCCCGGTCGGCGACGGCATCTTCACGCACCCTCGCGGACTGCCCACGACGGCGATGGGCTGGGAGGTGCAGCCCGAAGGCCTCACCCGCCTACTTGCCCGCATCGACACTGAGTATGCGAAGCCCGCCGGCGTGACGCTCTACGTCACCGAAAACGGCGCCGCCTACACCGATGTCGTCGCCGACGACGGCTCGGTCGACGATGTCGAGCGTGCCGAATTCGTGGCCGCGCACCTCCATGCGGTCGCCGACGCGATCGACGCCGGGGTGAACGTCAAGGGCTACTTCTACTGGTCGCTCATGGACAACTTCGAATGGGCCTGGGGCTACGACAAGCGGTTCGGTCTCGTACGGGTCGACTATGAGACCCAGCAGCGCACAGTGAAGACGAGCGGCACGACGTACCGCGCCATCATTGCCGCGCGCGACCTCTCGGCGACCGCTGACTAGGATTCAGGCCATGGCTACTGGCGGTGCAGTGTGACCGCTCGCAGTGCTCCCACCCTCGAGATGGTTGCCGAGCGGGCTGGCGTCTCACGCGCCACGGTCTCCCGCGTCGTGAACGGTTCGCCGCGCGTCACCGAAGAGACGCTCGCCGCTGTCAATGCCGCGATCGCCGAGCTGAACTACACCCCGAACCGGGCTGCACGCTCACTGGCGAACCGACGGTCGATGGCGATCGCCCTCGTGATTCCTGAAGATACGACCCGCTTCTTCGGCGACCCCTACTTCGCCGCAATCGTGCACGGCATCTCGAAGGTGCTCGATGAGACCGACTTCGTACTCAACCTGCATCTCGCGAGCTCGGGTGCCCAGTTCGACAAGACGGTGGGCTACCTGCTCGGGGGCAACGTCGACGGCGCTCTCGTCGTCTCGCACCACACCGACGACCACTTGCTCGCCGAGCTCGGCTCGAGCATCCCGGTCGTCTTCGGCGGTCGCCCTCTCGACCCCCAGGCGACCGACAGCTACTACGTCGACGTTGACAACGCAATCGCTGCGGCTGACGGCACCCGCTATCTGATCGAGCACGGGCGGCGTCGCATCGGCACCGTCGCCGGACCGGCCGACATGCCCGCCGGTATCGACCGGCTGGCAGGGTGGCGATCAGCGCTGACGGATGCTGGGCTCGAGTCGACCGCCGTCGTGCGCGGCGACTTCACTCTGGCCGGTGGAGTTCGGGCGACCCGCGAGTTGCTCGACGCTCACCCCGGCCTCGACGCGATCTTCGTCGCGAGCGACCTCATGGCGATGGGCACGGTCACCGTGTTGCGCGAGCGCGGCCTCTCGGTGCCCGACCAGGTCGCTGTCATGGGCTTCGACGACTCGCCTGCCGCCCTCGCGAGCGAGATTCCGCTCACGACGGTGCGGCAACCCTCGGTAGAGCAGGGTGAACGCATGGCGCGCATTCTGCTGGGCCTGCTCAACGGCGAGACGATGCCACGCCGGCACATCATGCCGACTGAGGTGGTCGTGCGCGAGAGCGCCTGACGGGTACCGTGGTGGCATGACCCGAGGCCGCGCGATGCTCGCTGCCGTGCTGGTCGCCCTGGGGGCGATCGCCTACGGCGCTTCTCCGATCGATATTCTTCCCGAACTCGTGCTCGGCCCACTGGGACTCGCGGACGACGCAGCCGTCATCGTCGGCGCAGGGCTTGCGATCTGGAAGCTGCTGTCGGGCCGTAAGACCGCGCCGCCCACCGCTCCCCCGGCGCCGCCCGCGGCCGAGCAGCCTCGGTGGGAGCAAAAGTCGACCGAGTAGGGTGCCCGTATGAGTCTCACCGTGATGCACGAACCCGACGCCGACCGCTACGCCGTCTATGAGGGCGATGAGTTGCAGGGTTTCATCATCTACGAGCACGCTGGCACGACGCTGCGGCTGCTGCACGCCGAAGTGCCACCCCTGATGCGCAACAAGGGCGTGGGTGGCGAGGTCGTGCGAGCGGTTCTCGACCACCTGCGCGAGTCGACCACCGACCGCGTGCAGCCGGTCTGCGGCTTCGTCGTGTCGTGGATGCGGCGCCACCCTGACTACGCCGAGCTCACGACCCGCTGACCGCGCGCGACGCTCGCCGCGATCACCGGCCGCGGCGCTACAGGCGAATTGTTCCCTCGTAGCCGTCTCCAGCATCCGGATCGCCCTCGGTCTGGATCACGCCGAGATCGCCGTCGCCCGCAATCGGAGCGGGCGCCGGCAGCGTCGTCTGCCGGTCGAGCTCGATCGAGGCCTCGTGCCGCGTGGGGTTGAAGACCTCGTCGCCGATGCCGACGAGCCCGCCGCCCGAGCCTCCGCGCCGGGACGCGTCACCCCGCAGGTCGATCCAGCCGCGACTCTGGGCGAGAGCGCCGAGGCCGCCGACACCGAGCACGATGAGCACCCACCCCCACCACTCGATCATCTGTCGAGCCTATCGAGTGTGCCTGTGGCGCTCGAGTGTGCCTGCTCGGGCCAGGCACAATCGCGCGCCACGGGCACACCCGGCGCCAGAGCGGCGCGCGGGCTGCGACGAAGCGGTCAGTCGCGCAGCGGCAGCACGATCGGGCGATCGGATGCTCCCAGACGGTGAATCTGCACGTCGAGCCCGTAGACGCGCCCGACCCGATCGGCCGTCATGACCTCGGTCGGCGTGCCGAGGGCATCGAGCCGGCCGCTGTCGAGCAGGGCGATGCGGTCGGCGTAGGCACCCGCGAGCGAGAGGTCGTGCACGACGACGACGACTGCGCGGCCCTGTGCGGCGAGCTTGCGCGTGAGACGCATGACGTCTTCTTGATGCCGAAGGTCGAGCGCTGCGGTCGGCTCGTCGAGGAAGACGACCGGAGTGCGCTGCGCGAGCACCCGCGCGAGCGACACGCGCGCCTGCTCGCCGCCGCTCAAGGTCGTGAATCGGCGGCCGAGCAGATGCTCGATGTCGGTCGCCCGAATCGCCTCGAGTACAGCCTGCTGATCGTCGGCGAGCTCGGCGGTGCGAATCCACGGGCTGCGCCCCATCTGCACGATCTCGATGACGCGGAACGGGAAGCTCACGACGTTCGCCTGCGAGAGCACGGCGCGACGCCGAGCGAGCTCGAGCGGTCGGAACGAGCCGATCGCGCGACCGTCGAGCTCGACCGTGCCGACGCTCGACTGCAAGTCGCCGCTCAGCACCGAGAGCAGGGTCGACTTGCCAGCGCCGTTCGGCCCGACGAGCGCGAGCACCTCGCCCGCGCGCACTTCGAGGTCGATGTCGGCGAGAATATCGCGCTCGTCGCGGCGCACCCGCAGACCGCGGGCGATGACGACGGCCGTGCCTGGTTCGGCGCTCATGCCCACCCCCCGCTGCGGCGGCGCTGACGGTACAGCAGCCAGAAGAAGAACGGCCCGCCGACGAGCGAGGTCAGCATGCCGATCGGCAGCTCGGCCCCCGACACGAGCGTGCGGGTCATGAGGTCGGCGAGCACGAGCAGCACCCCGCCCCCGACCGCACTCGCGAGAATAAGCCCGCGGTGCGCTGGCCCGATGATCATGCGGATGATGTGCGGCACGACGAGCCCGACGAAGGCGATGATGCCCGTGAACGCCACAGCGACTCCCGTGAGCAGCGCGACGAGCACGATCGAGACGAGCCGCAGCTGCTCGACGTTGACACCGAGGTGCCGCGCGTTGCGCTCGCCGAGCGAGAGCAGGTCGTAGCGCCGGGCGAGCGCGAACGACAACAGCACGCCGATGACCGTGACGCTCGCGACGATCACGACCTGCGACCATAGCGAGCCGCCGAGCGAGCCGAGCTGCCAGAACACGATCTGCTCGCGGCTCGCGGTGTCGGCGACAAAGAGCACAAAGGCGATGCCGGCCTGAGCGATCGCGTTGACCGCGATGCCGGTGAGCAACAGCGTGACGACTTCGGTGCGCCCACCCGCCCGCGAGACCGCGTAGACCAGCAGAGTCGCAACGAGTCCGCCGAGGAAGGCGAAGAGCGCGACGCCGGCTCCGCCGAGAACGGATGCGCCGAGCACGATCGCCGTCGCCGCCCCGAGAGCGGCTCCCGACGAGACGCCCACGACGCCCGGCTCGGCGAGCGGATTGCCGAAGATCGCCTGCATGACGGCACCGGCCACGGCGAGCGCCGCCCCGACGACGAGCGCCATGACGATGCGCGGGAAACGCACGACCCACAGCGTGCTCTCGATGATCGGGTCGGTCGGCGCCCACGCGGTGTCGATGCCAATCGCGCGCAAGAGCGAACCAGCGACCTCGGTCGGCGTGATGGCCAGCTGACCCGTGATCGCCGACAGCACGATGCCGCCGACGAGCACGCCGGCGAGCAGCAGGATGAGCGCGAGGGCCCGGGATCGACCGCTCACGGCACCCGGTTAAGCCACTCAGGGGTCGAGAATTTCGACTCCACGAGCGCCTGCGCCCGCGCGAGCTCGTCGTCGGTGAGGGCGGAGTCGGTGAGCCCGTACTGCCCTCGGAAGGTCGCGATGAGCCGCTCGATGACCTCGTCGCGCGGCAGGCCCGTCTGCGACTTGAGCGGGTCGACGCGCTTCGCGGCGCTCGCGATGCCCTTGTCGCTCAGCTTCTCGCGGCCGATGCGCAGCACCTCGGCCATGCGCGCGCCGTCCATGTCGTAGGCCATGGTCACGTGGTGCAGAACAGCGCCCGCACCGAGGCGCTTCTGCGCGGCGCCGCCGATCTTGCCGAGCGGGCTCGTGATGTCGTTGAGCGGCTGGTAGCTCGCATCGATGCCGAGGCCCTGCAGCCCCTGAATGACCCACTCGT
>DIUS01000124.1:308-11368 GCA_002423075.1 Microbacteriaceae bacterium UBA6152 | reverse complement strand
CGCCGACCTCTTCTGAGAGCACCTGGTCGACGGCCATCTGCTGCAGCGGGGCAAGTGTCGGGCCGCGCAGCAGCTGCCAATCGTAGTCCGCGAAACTCGTCGCGCTCGCGAGCGCGCGGCGCACCGTGGTCGCGACCGCTTCAGGGCTGAACCCAAGCAGCACAGCACCGTCGGGCAGAGCATCGCGCACCGCGCGTGCGATCGTCGCGGCGTCGGTGTCAACGGGCAGCCCGTTGACGGCCGACTCGATGGCCGCGATTGCTTCGTCGGGCTCGACGAAGAAGTCGCCCGCGAGTCGGAAGCCGCTGATGCAACCGTCGACCGCTTCGAGGTCGGCGGCGACGAGCTTGCCGCCCGGCACCTTGAATTCAGCGTACATGCAGTCAGCCTATTCGCCGGTGGCTACGGGCCGAGCCGGGTCGGCGGCGAACTGCGACCACGACCCGGGGTAGAGCCGGCCGGGCGCGAGACCGACATGCTCGACCACCAGCAGGGTGTGGCACGCCGTGACTCCCGACCCGCAGTAGCTGATCACCGGGCGCTCGTCTGCCCCGAGCGCCGTCAGTCGCTCACGAAGGGTGTCGACGTCGAGCAGCGTGCCGTCGGCGGCCACGTTGTCGCGGCACGAAAAGCTTGTCGCGCCCGGAATGTGCCCGGGGCGAGCATCCACCGGCTCGGTCTCGCCGCGATAACGGTCGAGGGGTCGTGCATCGAGCACGAGCGCGGTGCCGTCCGCCGCCGCCGCCTGCGTCTCGTCGATGGTCGCGAGCAGGGCGGCCGGCCAGGAGCGCGCGGTGAAGGATGCTGGCACCGGGTCGACTGCGCCCGACTCCAGTGCCTCATCCGGGTGCGACCGCTGCCAGGCGTCGAGCCCTCCGTCGAGCACGGCGGCCGCGAGCCCGAGAGCCCGGAGCATCCAGACGAGCCGCGCGGCGATCACTCCCCCGGCGTCGTCGTAGACCACGACCGTCGAGTCGTCACCGATGCCGGCGTCACTCATGGCGCGAGCGAAGTCGGCCGGCTGGGGCAGTGGGTGCCGCCCGGCGGCGGGAGACGGCGCACCAGCGAGCGACTGGTCGAGGTCGATGAACACGGCACCCGGCACATGACCGGCGGCGTGAGCATCGGTACCGGAGCGGCCGTCGAGGTACCAGCGGCTGTCAATGACCACCGTGCCCGAGTCGGCGGCGAGCAGTCGGTCGAGCTCGGCAGCATCGATGAACGGGGCGAGTGCAGGCCTCATGGCCACCAGCGTAGGGTGCTGACATGGACCCTATCGCGTTGCACCTGCCGACCCTCGTCGACTACCTGCTCTCGAAAGCCGCCGAGAGCCCACAGGGGCGCGCGGCACAGAAGATCGACCTTGATCATCAGCAACTGCGCATGACCGCGATCGGTTTCGCCGAGGGCGGCGAGCTGCCCGAGCACAAGAATCCGGGCGAGGCCGTGCTACAGGTCGTGCGCGGGCGCATCCGCCTCACTGACGCGACCCGCTCGATCGAGGTCGCCGAGGGTACGGTCGCGCGCATCCCGGACGGCGTGCACAGCGTCACGGCGATCGAGCCGAGCGTCATCGTGCTGACGGCCATAGCGCTGCCTGCCGCTCGCTAGGTGGTCGGAAAGAGGCGGCTGTCGAGCCAGGCGATGAGGTCGTCGCGCACCTCTTGCTGGTTGGTCTCGTTGAAGACCTCGTGGCGGGCGCCGGGGTAGACGATGAGCTCGACGTCAGTCAGCTCGCCCTTGCGCAGGTAGGCGTCGGCGAGCTTCTTGGCGCTCTTCTCGCCGCCGAGCGGGTCGTCGTCGCCGACCATAATGAGCAGCGGCACGGGGGGCTGCACGCGCTTGGGCGTTCCGAACAGGCGCAGCCCGTCGAGCACGCCGAACAGCTGCAGCACCTTCGCGTCGGTCGTGAGCGGGTCGGCGACGAAGGCCGCGGCGACGGCGGGGTCGCGGCTCAGCCACTCCGCTCCGGTGGTGCCCAGGTGCTTGTGACGCGCGTTGAGGTCGCCGCCGTTCATGTCGAAGGGGGTGCGCAGGGCCGTGCCCGTGAGCACGACGGCGTCGTACGCGTGCTCGCCTTGATTGAGCAGGTTCTGCACCATGAGCGAGCCCCACGAGTGGCCGAGCATCGTGAAGGGAACGCTCGGATGCTCAGCCTTCGCCAGCGCGGTGATCTCGAGCAGGTTCTGCTGGGTGGCGCGCAGGCCGCCGACGCCGAGCTTGCCGATCCTGCTGAGGTCGCCTTTCCAGTATTCGACACCCGTGGCGCCGTGGCCGCGGTGGTCGTCGGCGTACACGGCATAACCGGCGTTGACGAGGTCTTGCGCGAGCCGCTCGTAGCGCAGGGCGTGCTCGCCGACGCCGTGCGCGAGCTGCACAATGCCTTTCGGCTTGCCCGGTGCCCACACGTAGTAGTGCACGACGACACCGTGCCCGTCGGTGAAGGTGCGGTGCTGGCGCTCGGCCATGATCTTCGGCATGTGGGTGGCCTCCTGCGCTCGATCCTAGGCGCGGGCGCCCCGCGCACCCAGGTCGTTCGCCAAGCTCATGAGCTATGCTAACGACCGTGAACAAAACGAATGATGAAACCGCCGCCGACGAGCAGCTGCGCATGGTCATCCAGCGTCTCGCCCGCCGTATTCGCGCGGAACGCGCCGGTGAGAGCATCAGTGACACGCAACTGGGTGTGCTGTGGCGCTTGCGCTCCGATGGACCCACGACGCCCGGCGCGCTCGCCACCGCCGAGCGCGTGAGCTCCCCCTCGATGAACCGCACCCTCAACGCCCTCGAGGCGAGCGGCTTCGTGCGCCGCGAGCCGAGCGACGACGACGCGCGCAAGGTGCGCGTGACCCTCACGGCCGCCGGCGAGCACGTCATTACCGAGACTCGCCGACTGCGGCGGCAGTGGTTCCAATCGCGACTCGAAGAGCTGAATGCCCCGGAGCGCGCGGCGCTCGAGGCCGCGCGACCGGTGCTCGACCGCTTGGCCGACGCGTGAGGGCGATGTTCCGCTCGCTCGCGGGTGTGAACTACCGCATCTGGTTCGCCGGAGCACTGATCTCGAGCATCGGCATCTGGATGCAGCGGACGGCCCAGGAATGGTACGTGCTCACCGAGCTCACCGACAACGACGCTGCTGCCGTCGGCCTGACCATGGCGTTTCAGTTCGGGCCCGCCCTCGTGATCGGCCCCTTCGCGGGTGTCATCGCCGACCGCATTCCAGGGCGACGCCTGCTCGCCATGACCCAGATTGCGCAAGCGCTGCTGGCCCTCGCGCTCGGGCTCATCATCGTGCTCGGCGTTGCCGAACTATGGATGGTCTACCTGCTCGCCCTCGGCCTCGGCCTCGCCACGGCGTTCGACGCCCCGGCCCGCCAGACCTTCGTCGGCGAGCTCGTCGGCACGGAAGAGCTGCCCAATGCCGTGGCCCTCAACTCGGCATCGTTCAACACGGCACGCCTGATCGGTCCCGCCGTCGCCGGTCTGCTGACCGTGCTTGTCGGTGCGGGCTGGGTGATTCTCATCAACGTCGTCACCTACGCCGTGATGCTCGTGGCGCTCGGGCTGTTGAGGGCCGACCAGCTGCACCCGGTGCGCAAACAGGGTCGGGGGCGCGGGCAGCTACGAGCGGGCATCCAATATGTGGCGAAGCGCGCCGACCTGGTCGTCGTATTCGCGATGGTCTTCCTCGTCGGTACCTTCGGGTTCAACTTCGCCATCTTCACCGCCACAATGGTGCGCATCGAGTTCGATCGTGGAGCCGCCGCCTTCGGGTTGCTGTCGTCGGTCATCGCGATCGGCTCTGTCACCGGAGCCCTCATGACAGCTCGGCGCGGACGCCCGCGGCTGCGGGTCATCACGCTTGCCGCCCTGGGCTTCGCGGGCTTCATGGCGATCGCCGCGCTCATGCCCACGTTCGAGCTGTTCGCGCTTGCGCTAGTTCCGATCGGCTTCTTCGCGCTGACCATGATCACGAGCGCCAATGCCTATGTGCAGACGACCACGCGAGCGAACATCCGAGGGCGGGTCATGGCGCTGTATCTGACCATCTTCATGGGCGGCACCCCCATCGGCGCCCCCGTGCTCGGGCTCGTCGCCAACGAGCTCGGCCCGCGCTGGGCGATGGGGGTGGGTGCGCTCGCGGGAATCATCGCAGCGATCGTCGCCATCTCGTGGATGCGCAGCACGCGCAATCTGCGCATTAGACGCAACCCGGCCGACGACCCGTGGTGGCGTCTGCGCGTGCGCTATGACGATGACGACACGGAGCGTGCCGACTACGAAACGCGTATGCGCGACCTCGACACCGCGACGCAAGAGCTCGCAATCATCGAGGCGGAGATGCGCAAGACCTAGGGCTAGCCCTCGCGCGTGATCTCGACCGTGACGAAGAGCTTCGAGCTCGACGGCCCGGCGTAGACACCGCGCAGAGGAGGCACGTCTCGGTAGTCGCGGCCGCGGCCGACGATGACGTGGCGGTCGTGAATCTCGAGAGCGTTGGTGGGGTCGTAGCCCTGCCAGGCTCCGTCGAACCACTCGACCCAGGCGTGCGACTCGCCCGCGACAGTCTGGCCGATCTCGGCGTCGGGCACGGGGTGCAGATAGCCGCTCACGTAGCGGGCGGGAATACCCACGGTGCGCAAGGCTCCGAGCGCGAGGTGGGTGATGTCTTGGCAGACGCCGCGCTTCTGCTGCCAGGCCTCGACGGCCGTGGTGTGCACACCCGTCACACCCGACATGTACTCGACCTCGTCGTGGATGAAGTCGCAGATGGCGCGAGCCGCCGACTCGGGGTCGGGGGCCGCGCTCGCGAGCTCGCGAGCGCGCTCGGCCACTTCGTCGGGCGGGGTCGTGAGCCGGGTTTGCACCGTGCATTCGACGTTCTGCACAGTGCGCTCGACGAGGTCGGCGAGAGCATCCCAACTCACCGTTCCCTCGGTCGAGGGGCGCGTGCGCAGCTCGATCAGGCAATCGGAGGTGAGCGACAGCTCGCGGTGGTGGGCCAACTGTTCGAACGCGGTGACGCGCGTGCCGTAGTAGTCGACATAGTGGTGCTGCGACGACGTCGGCGTGATGTCGAGGCGCGAGAACAGCACGAGCTGGCCGTCGCCGCTCGCCGGCAGCATGCGGGCCTCGTTGTACGACGCTGTCACCTCGCCCTCGTAGTGGAAGCCAGTGATGTGCCGCACGCGCAGACGGTTCATAGTTTCTCGGCCACCCAGCTCGGAGCGGCGTTCGTCGGAAAGTAGCGCTGGCGCACGGCTTCGCTCGTCGCACTCGTCGCCGTCTGCACGGCGTCCATGTGGCGCTGCAGGTCGTCAAGAATGTCGGCGATGGGCCGGTACTCGAGCTCGCTGCGAATCTGGCCGAGCTGGCGCAGCGCCTGGTCGCCGATGCCGGCGCGGTCAGCTCGCGGCTCGATGTCGCGCAGGCTCTTCTCGGCGCGCGTGACGGCGAACAGGATCGAGCGCGGAAAGAGCCGGTCGAGCAGTAGGAACTCGGCGGCGTTCTTCGCGCTCGGCACGCCGCGGTAGGTGCGCAGGTAGGCCTCATAGGCACCGACGCTGCGCAGAATGGTCGTCCACGACGGGCCGCTCGCTTCGGTGAGCGACCGGGTCGCGAGCAGGCGCGCGGTCATGTCGGCACGCTCGAGCGATCGCCCGAGGGTGAAGAAGGCGTAGGCCTCGTCGCGGCTCGTCGATGATTCGACGATGCCCACGGCGAGCGCCGAACGCTCGCGCACCCAGCCGAAGAACTCGTGCACCTTCTCGGGGGCGACCTTGCGGGGCATGCGCGCGCGGGTGGTATTGAGCACCTCCCACAACTCGGTGCTCACGACCTCGCGGGCGCGGCGGGCGTTCTCGCGTGCGGCGCCGAGCGAGTAGGCGATCGAGGCGGGATGCGAACGGTCGATCGCGAGAATCGCGAGCACGTCGGCCCGCGACAGCGCGTGGTCGGGCTTCGCATCGCTGCCCATGACGCTGAGCAGCGAACGGCACGCGGTGTCTTCGTCGATCCACGGGTCTTCGAGCAGCAGCTGCAGATGCACGTCGAGGATGCGCGCGGTGCCGTCACTGCGCTCGACGTAGCGACCGATCCAGAACAGACTCTCGGCAATCCGGCTCAGCATGACGAGACCTCCACCCCACGTGACGACCGACGAATCGTAGATTCGTCGGCGCTGGCGTCGCGCGAACGCGATGCGTTCGCCTTAGCTCCAGCGCGCTGCTGCTGCTGTTGTTCTTGCGCACGATGGGGATCGTCCGCGGGGTTGTGGTCGGGCACGTGCGCCGAGGCATCAAAGATGATGGGAATCGACTGCGTCACCGTGGCTTGCTCGGCGACGATGCCCTGCACGTCGTGGCTGTCGGCGACCATGGGCAGCTGGCCGACGACCCAGGTGTCTTTCGACCCGCCGCCCTGGCTCGAGTTCACGACGAGCTGCCCCTCGGGCAGCGCGACGCGCGTGAGGCCGCCGGGCAGCACCCAGACCTCGCGACCATCGTTGACCGCGAAGGGCCGCAGGTCGGCGTGACGGGGCCGGACTCCCTCGTCGACGAGGGTCGGAATGGTCGAGAGCTGCACGACGGGCTGGGCGATCCACCCGCGCGGGTCAGCGAGCAGTCGCTCGCGCAGGTCGTCGAGCTCGTCGCGACTCGCCGCCGGCCCCACGACGAGCCCCTTGCCGCCCGAGCCGTCGACGGGTTTGACCACGAGTTCGTGCACGCGGTCGAGCACCTCTTCGAGCGCGCCGGGGTCTTCGAGCCGCCAGGTGTCGACGTTGGGGATGATCGGCTCTTCGTCGAGGAAGTACCGCATGAGGTCGGGCAGGTAGGTGTAGACGAGCTTGTCGTCGGCGACGCCGTTGCCGACCGCGTTGGTGATCGTCACATTGCCGAGGCGCGCGGCGAGCATGAGCCCCGGTGTTCCGAGCATCGAGTCGGCACGGAAGGTCAGCGGGTCGAGAAACTCGTCGTCGACGCGGCGGTAAATGACGTCGACACGCTGCGGTCCGGCCGTGGTGCGCATGAACACGCGCCCGCCCGAGCAGTAAAGATCGCGGCCCTCAACGAGCTCGACGCCCATAAGCCGGGCGAGCAGCGTGTGCTCGAAGTAGGCCGAGTTGTACACACCGGGCGTGAGCACGACGACGTTGGGCTCGTCGACGCCGGTGGGGGCGGATGCCCGCAGAGCGTTGAGCAGCTGGTTCGGGTAGTCGCCCACCGGGCGCACCCGCATCGACACGAACAGTTCGGGCAACGTCTGCGCCATGACGCGCCGGTTCGAGATGACGTAGCTCACACCGCTCGGCACACGCACGTTGTCTTCGAGCACCCGCCAGACGCCGTTCTCGTCACGGATGAGGTCGATGCCTGACACCTGGATGCGCACACCGTTGGCGCTCTCGATTCCGGCGGCCTCGCGGTGGAAGTGCACCGAGCTCGAGATGAGCCGGGCCGGGATCACCCCGTCGGCGATGCAGCGCTGCGGGCCGTAGATGTCGGCGAGGAAAGCTTCGAGCGCTCGCACGCGCTGCGAGACTCCGGCCTCGAGGTGGCTCCACTCGGCGCGGTCGATGACGCGCGGAACAGCATCCAACGGAAAGGGACGTTCGTCGCCCGCGAAGTCGAACGTGACACCTTGCGCGAGGTAGCTCGACGCGAGGGCCTCGGTGCGCCCGCGCAGCTCGTCGGTGCTCATCTGGGCGAGCGCCGCGTGAATTTCGCGGTAGGGCAGTCGCACCTCGCTGTCGGCTGCGAACATCTCGTCGAAGGCGACGGCCGAACCCGAACGGGCGGCGGCCGCCGCGTAACCGTCGAAGAGGTCGGCCATGACGTGAGCCTAGTCGCGGCGTGTTGCGGCGATGTTTCGGTGGATGCTCGCCGAGCGCCTTCCGAATCATCAGGCCGCGGTGCTCGCGAGCTTCGCTTCGAACCGCTCGACATCGTCGCGGTGGCACAGCTCGGTTGCCTCAGTCGTCGAGGTTGCCGCGCCTGCCGCGACGCCTCCGCGGAACGCCGCCGCGAGGTCGTGGCCCTGCGCGAGCCGCAGCACCATCGCGCCGAGGAAGCTGTCGCCCGCGCCGACCGTCGAGCGAACGGTGATGGGCACGGTAGGCAGGTGCACGGCGCCGTCAGCGGTGACGAGCACAGCGCCGTCGCCGCCAAGAGTGAGCGCCACGACCTCGACCTTGCCCTCAGCGACAAGCTGCTGGGCGGCTGCCGTCTTGTCGGCGATCGACCCGAGCTCGGCGCCGACGAGTTCGCCCAGTTCTCGGCCCGAAGGCTTCACAAGGTAGACCCCTTCGTCGAGCGCGGCGGCGAGCGCTGGCCCCGACGCGTCGACGATGCAGCGAACCCCTAGCTCGCGCGCCCGATGCGCAACTCGGGCGTAGAAGTCGTCGGGCACTCCGGGCGCGAGCGAGCCGCTCGCCACGACGTAGCCGCCCCAGTGCATTGCAGCATCGGTGTCGTCAAGGCACCGCTGCCACTCGGCCTCGGTCAGTTCGGGGCCCTGCAACACGAAACGAAACTGCTGCCCGGTCGACGTCTCGTCGATCGTCACGTTCTCGCGGGTCGAACCGGCGATCGCGATGGCCTTGCCCGTGATGCCCTCGGCCTCGAGCAGCTGGCGGTAGGCCTGACCGGTCGGGCCGCCGACAGCGTAAATCGCCGTCGAATGGCCGCCGAGCCGCTGGATCACCCGACTGACGTTGACTCCCCCGCCGCCCGGGTCAATCCTGCTGGGGCCGCAGCGCATCTTGTGCTCGGGCATAACCGTCTCGGTGGTCGTGCTGACGTCGAGCGCGGGGTTGACTGTGAGAGTGACGATGGGTGCCGGGTGGGCGGCTGATGCGCCGGGCGATGATGCAGAGCGGTGCGCCATGCCCTCAGGCTAGACCGGCACTGCCCAGACCGGCACCCCGCGCGAGGCGAGGTCGCCAAGCAGCGCCTGCCGCAGCTCGTCGTCGACCGGCTCGGCCATCGCGGCGATCGCTTCGCGCGCCGAATCGGCCCGGGTCGAGCCGATGACGGGCCAGTAGCCGAGCAGCACATCGAGAATCGCGGCGAGCGGGAGGTGGTGCGCAGAAGCCCCTCGCCTTCGCGAGCTTCTCGAGCTGGAACAGAACCGTCGGAGAACTGCTCGACGCTATGTTCGACCCCACGGTGACCTACGACGACCTGCGCTGAATCAAGGAGCAGTGGCCGGGCGAGCTCGTTGTGAAGGGCGTGCAGACGGTCGATCGCGCACCGATCCTCTTCCATCTGCTGCCACAGGTCGTGCGCGAGGTCGGCAAAGACACCGAAGTGCACCTCCATGTGACGCAGTTGCAGAGGCTGGTGCCGCGCGGCTAAGCGCCATCCACGGGGCGGGGTCCTCATGTAAATTTTTGCGTCGTAACTTTACATATATTGTCGACGTGCGCATAAACTTTGCGCATGTGGCGCCCTGAGCTTCCCTACAACGAACTCCCGGATCTTCCTCCTCGTGTGGACGTCGAATCAAAGCGAGTGCTCAAGCACGTCGCGGAAGCACGAGCCGCCCTCGCGGGCCTCGACCAGGCGGCGCGTCGGATCCCGAATCCCACGGTCCTTCTTAACGCTATTCCTCTCCTTGAAGCGCAGGCGAGCTCGGAGATTGAGAACATTGTGACGACCGCCGACGAACTCTTCACGGCAGATCAACTCAACGCCGACGCAACGCGACCCGAAGCGAAAGAGGCGCTCCGATATCGACGCGCGCTCTTCGACGGTGTCGCTAGCGTCAAACAACGACCGCTGTCGACGCGTCTCCTCATCGAGATTTGCTCGACACTTCAAGCGCGAGACATGCGCGTTCGTGACCTTCCCGGAACGTTCGTCGGCAATCCAGTGAGCCGGCAACCGGTCTACACGCCGCCGGAAGGTCGTGTGCTCATCGCGGAACGACTCGATGCTTGGACCCGGTTCCTTCACACCACCCGTGAGTTCGATCCGCTCGTTGTGATGGCGCTCACTCACTACCAGTTCGAGGCGATACACCCGTTCTCCGACGGAAACGGACGAACGGGGCGCATCGTCAACATCCTCGTTCTCATCGAGAGGGGGCTGCTGAGCGAGCCGATTCTCTACCTTTCTCGATACATCATTCAGAACAAGGCAGAGTACTACCGTCTGCTCTTGGCAGTCACTGCCGACGGAGCATGGGAAGAGTGGACGTCATTCATGCTCGAGGGCATTCGCGAAACAGCCCTCTCGACCATGGAGAAGATCGACGAGATCCACGTCGTCCATGACGACATGCAGATCGAACTCCGATCAATACTTCCAGGCGGCGCCAACGCCGACTTGCTCGATGTACTCTTCGAGCAGCCGTACTGTCGAATCAGCACGGTCATGACGCGGTGCGGGGTTTCCCGCCCGACAGCCACCAAGTGGTTGAAGATGCTCGCTGACAACGACGTTCTGGTGGCGATTCGGGCGGGCAAGCACCTGCTCTACGTCAACACCAGGTTCTTCTCGGTACTCACCAGAACCGACAGAGCTCCCCAACCGTCGCCCACCCTGTTCTAAGCGTGGTCACGATTGCCCTGTTGCCCTCGGTGGCGGGGCCTTCCTACACTCGCCTCCATGAAACGCACCGGTGCCGACGTCGACGCCTTTCTCGCAGGGCTGACGGATGCTCGCCGCGACGACATGGTCGCCCTCGACGCACTCATCCGCAGGCACCTGGGCTCGCGCGAGCGCGAGCTGTGGGAAGGAGTGTTCTGGGGCGGCACCGAGCAGCAGATCATCGGCTACGCGCGCATCGAGCAGCCGAGGCCGAAGGGTCCGGCGGTCGAGTGGTTTCTCATCGGGCTCGCCCTGCAGCAGAAGCACGTGAGCCTCTACGTCAATGCCGCGGTCGACGGCGCCTACCTCACGAAGAAGTACGACGGCCGGCTCGGCACGGCCAAGGTGGGCGCCGCGGCGGTAACGATGACTGATCTCGCCTCGGTCGATCTCGCCGAGCTCGAGGCGATGATCGCCGAGGCGTTCGCGACGCTCGACTGAAGCTCGGCGACCACGTCGACCGGCGTA
>DIUS01000124.1:0-274 GCA_002423075.1 Microbacteriaceae bacterium UBA6152 | reverse complement strand
TGCGCGACTCGTTCTCGTCGCTGCAGGTGCGCAACTACCGGCGCTTCCAGGCCTCGCAATTGCTCGCGCACACCGCCGGCTGGATGCAGCGCATCGCGACCGACTGGCTCGTGCTCGAGATCACCGGCAATATCGCCGCCGTGGGTCTGACGGCCTTGTTGCAGTGGGGGCCGATGCTGCTGCTCGGAGCCTACGGCGGCGTTATTGCCGACCGCTTCTCGAAGCGCACGCTGCTCATGGGCGTCTACACGGTCTTCGGCATGCTGAGCGCGCT
>DIUS01000147.1:13876-18273 GCA_002423075.1 Microbacteriaceae bacterium UBA6152 | reverse complement strand
GCGGTCTATCACGCCATGGGCGACGCCGTGACGCCCATCAAGCTGCGCAACGTGACCTCGAACATCTTCACGGCGCCCGAGATCGCGACGGTCGGTTTTTCGCAGAAGCAGATCGAAGACGGCGAGACGCGCGGCATCGTGCACAAGCTCATGCTCGAGACCAACCCGCGGGCCAAGATGCAGAACGTCTCCGATGGCTTCATCAAGCTCTTCGCGGCCAAGACGTCGGGCACGGTCATCGGGGGCGTCGTCGTGGCGCCGCGAGCATCCGAACTGATTCTGCCGATCGCCCTCGCGATCGAGCACCGGCTCACGGTCGACCAGCTCGCCCGCGCCTACTCGGTGTACCCCTCCTTGTCGGGCGGCATCACCGACGCTGCGCGCGCCATGCACGCCCTGCGCGACTAGCGCCGCACGTCTCGCGCGCGCAGACCTCGCCGCACCCGCGCTCGGGTCCTGCCGCCTGTGGCGGCTCGAGCCCTGGCGCGAGCGATGACGGTACTCGTCGGTGATGCCGGCGAACGTTCTGTGTCTGCGGCCACGAGCAGCGTCATCGCGGAGTGAGAACCCACGGCTCCTCCCCGGGTCGAGCCATCTCGCGGGCGGTGCACGGTGCACGGTGTGCGGTCGCGCGCCGACCTCCGGGGGTGCACTCTCTGCGCATGCGCACCCTCGACGACTACCGCTCACCCGCCGGCCTCATCCGCATCGCTCAGGTTGACGACCTCGGCGATCGAAGCCGCCTCTATCGCGAGCTCGCGGCGGGAAACTATCGGCGCATCGCGCGCGGCGTGCTTGTCCCCGAATCCCATTGGGCGCAGCTCGACGCGGATGCCCGTCATCGCTTGTTCGTCGTCGCCATCGCCGAGCGCATGCCCGGCGACGAGGTCGTCGCCCACCTGTCGGCCGCAGCATTGTGGAGGCTTCCCGCCGTCGAGCCATGGCCTGATCGAGTGCAGACACTGGGCCCCGCAGTTGGTGGTGGTCGCGGCTCGACCGAGCGCGTGCGACGCACCGGCGTGCCCGACGCTCAGGCAGAGGCCATCGAGGGGGTGCCGGTGACCTCGCTTGCGCGCACCGTCGTCGACATTAGCCGGACGGAGTCGCTCGACACCGCGCTCGTCGTGGCGGATGCCGCGCTGCGTCGGCGGGAGCATCCCGTCGCGGGGCTACCGCACCTGGCACCCACGCGCGCCGACCTCGAGCGGGAGCTCGCGCGCGTGCCGCGGTTTCATGGTGAGCGGCGTGCCGAGCGCGTGATCGCGCTCGCTGATGGACGCGCGCAGTTGCCGGGCGAGACTCTCAGTCGACTCACGATGCTGCGACTCGGGGTTCCGGCGCCTGTGTTGCAGCACCGCATCGTCGGGGCATCCGGCCTGAACTACGACCTCGACTTCTACTGGCCGGGGCAGAACATCGGAGGCGAGTTTGACGGCAAGGCCAAGTACCTCGACCCGCGCTACCGGAACGGGCGTACGCCCGAGCAGGTCGTCTACGACGAAAAGGTGCGAGAAGACGAACTGCGCCTCGAGCTCGACGGCTTCGGCCGATGGGACTGGGGCGTCGCCCGCTCGCCACGCTTGTTGGAGGAGCGGCTGCGGCGCATCGGTCTTCGCTGGTGACGCCGTTGTTGCGGCGTGCGACCTGACCCGCTCCGATGCCGTCGGGGGCCGATGATGCCGGGCGTCAGCGATGACGGCGAACGTTCCCGGTCATCGCGAACGAGCGGCGTCACGGCGTGCCGGTCCAGCGAGGTGCGCCTCGCGGGGCGTGCGCCGTACCGCTCAGCTCGTGATGCTGAGCAGCACGTGGCCCGACGAGACCGTCTCGCCCACGGCCGCGTCGATGCCGGTCACGGTGCCGTCTTTGTGGGCCGTGAGGGGCTGCTCCATCTTCATGGCCTCGAGCACGACGACGAGGTCGCCCGCGACCACCGAGTCGCCCTCGGCCACGGCGAGCTTGACGACGGTCGCCTGCATGGGGCTCTTGACGGCGTCGCCGGAAGCACCCGAGGCGACAGCCGACCCGGTGCGTCGCTTTGGCGGGGCGGCGAGCGTCGTCGCGGTGCGGGATGCTCCGCTCGGCATGAGCGTCTCGGGAAGAGAGACCTCGAGCCGCTTGCCGGCGACTTCGACGACCACGGTGTGGCGCGGGCCCGGCTCGGCGAGCGGCTCGGCGAGCGAGCCGCTCCACGGCTCGAGCTGGTTGTCGAACTCGGTCTCGATCCACCGCGTGAACACGGTGAACGGCGCACCGTTGGCGGGGGCGAACGCGGGGTCGTCGACGATTGCGCGGTGGAATGGCAGCACGGTCGGCAGGCCCGTGACCTCGAACTCGGCGAGCGCGCGGCGCGAGCGCTCGAGCGCATCGTCGCGGCTCGACCCCGTGACGATGAGCTTGGCGAGCAACGAATCGAAGGCACCCGAGATGACGTCGCCCGTGGTGACCCCCGAGTCGACGCGTACGCCGGGCCCACCGGGAAACCGCAGCGCGTGCACGGGGCCGGGCATCGGCATGAAGTTCAGCCCGGGGTCTTCGCCGTTGATGCGAAACTCGAACGAGTGGCCGTGCGCGACCGGGTCGTCGTAGCCAATCTCTTCGCCCTCGGCGAGGCGGAACTGCTCGCGCACGAGGTCGATGCCTGTGACCTCCTCTGAGACCGGGTGCTCGACCTGCAGGCGCGTGTTGACCTCGAGAAACGAGACCGTGCCGTCGGCGCCGATGAGAAACTCGCACGTGCCGGCGCCGAGATAGCCGACCTCTTTCAAGATGGCCTTCGACGAGCTGTAGAGCAGCTCGGTCTGCTCGGCGGTCAAGAACGGCGCCGGCGCCTCTTCGACAAGCTTCTGGTGACGGCGCTGCAGCGAGCAGTCGCGCGTCGAGATGACGACGACGTTGCCGTGGGCGTCGGCGAGGCACTGAGTCTCGACGTGGCGCGGCTTGTCGAGGTACTTCTCGACGAAGCACTCACCGCGCCCGAAGGCCGCAATGGCTTCGCGCGTGGCCGAGTCGAACAGCTCGGGAATCTCCTCGCGCGTGCGGGCGACCTTGAGCCCGCGGCCGCCACCGCCGAATGCGGCCTTGATGGCGACCGGCAGGCCGTGCTCGTCGACGAAGGCGAGCACCTCGTCGGCGCCGCTGACGGGGTTCAAGGTGCCGGGGGCGAGCGGAGCACCCACCCTCTCGGCGATGTGCCGGGCGCTCACCTTGTCGCCGAGCTTCTCGATCGCGTCAGGCGAAGGCCCGATCCAGATGAGCCCTGCATCGATGACGGCGCGGGCGAAGTCGGCGTTTTCGGCGAGGAAGCCGTAGCCCGGGTGCACTGCGTCCGCTCCCGACCGGCGGGCGATGCTGAGCAGCTTGTCGATGACGAGGTACGTCTCGGCGCTCGTCGTGCCGTGCAGGGCATAGGCCTCGTCGGCGAGGCGCACGTGGCGGGCATCCCTATCTTGATCGGCGTAGACCGCGACGGTGCCGAGGCGGGCGTCACGGGCGGCGCGGATGACGCGTACGGCGATCTCGCCTCGATTGGCGATGAGAACCTTGCTGATGCGGGCCATGGTTCCCCAGCCTAGGGGGGTGATCGACCGCGCGGTTTGGCGGTGCCCCACAAAAGGCGGGCTCATCGCTTAGCGGTTCCAGAGATCGGTCCAGCGACCGCCGAGCTCGTGCACCAGTTTGCGCAACAGTGGCACCGAGAGGCCGACGACTGTGTGCGGGTCGCCCTCGATGCGGTCGATGAAGCCGGCGCCCTTCGAGTCGATCGTGAAGGCCCCTGCGACCTTCAGCGGCTCGCCCGTGGCGATGTACGTGTCGATCTCGCCGGTCTCGATGTCGTCGGCAAAGTGCACCGTGGCGCGGGATGCTCGCCCGACGGCGCCGCGGTGGGCACCTCCCCGGTGATCGATGAGCCAGTGGCCCGAGTGGAGCACCCCGCTGCGTCCGCGCTGCGCGAGCCAGCGCTCGCGGGCCACCTCGGGCTTGTGCGGCTTGCCGTAGACGGCGCCGTCGAGTTCGAAGGCCGAGTCGCCGCCGAGGATGAATCCGTCGACGTCGGCCACCGCGAGCCCCGCGCCTGCGAGCACAGTCGGGTCAAGGCCCGCCTCCGCTTTGAGGCGGGCGAGCAGCTGCACGAGCTCGTCGGCCGGCAGTCGACCGTCAGGATGCGCGGCGGAGGCCCCATCCACTGCCCGTTCTTCATCGACACCCGGCGCAAACGCGATCGGCTCGATGCCGACCGCTCGCAGGGTCGCGAGCCGGGCCGGAGACGTCGAGGCGAGGTAGAGGCGCACGCCTCGATGCTACGGCCGTGTTCGCAACTCAGGCTGAGCGGCCCGATGTGCGCGGTTACGGCGGCGCCGTCGTCCACTCAGCCTGAGTTGCGAACCATAGGCTGG
>DIUS01000147.1:0-13812 GCA_002423075.1 Microbacteriaceae bacterium UBA6152 | reverse complement strand
AAGAGCTTCTGGCGGGCCGACACGGTCGAGGTGCTCGAGGCGAGTGAGCACCGCCGCCCGCACATCTGGCAGGCCGCGAGCCTCGAGCGAGATCCCCGCGGCCGCGCTGGCGGCGCCGAGTTCGGTCACATCGACCTCGCCCACCAGCGCGAGCTCAAGCGGCAGGTACTTGCCGAGTCGCTGCAGCGCATGGCCGGCCTCGAGAGCGACGTGCAAGTTGAGGCGCTGCCGGGCGATGACGCCGCGAACGGGCTCGGCTGGCGCACCCGTATCCGGCTACACGTCGACGATCAGGGTCGACTGGGCCCCATGGCGTCGCGCTCGCACACGGTGATTCCGGTGACGGATGCTCCTCTCGCGACGCCCGAGGTGCAGTCGATCACTCCGTTCGCCGAGCGGTTCGTCGGCCTCGGCACCGTCGACGTGCTCGCGCCGAGCGGCGGAGAGCCGCGGCTCGTGATTGGCGAGCAGAAGCCGACCGTGATCAGTGAGATCGTGGGCGGCCGCAGATTCCAGCTCGACGACACCGGATTCTGGCAGGTGCACCGGTCAGCGGCCGTCGCCCTGACCCGCGCTGTGCAGGAAGCGATCGACGAGTCGCTGTTCGACCCGCGCGCCGAGAACCTCGACCTCTACGGCGGCGTCGGGTTGCTGGCTGCCGCGGTCGCCGACCGCTTCGGCGCTGACACGCGCATCACGAGCGTCGAGTCCGACGAGCGCGCGACCGACCACGCCTCAGAGAATCTCGCCGAGTGGCTCGGCGCCTCGGCCGAGAGCGGTCGCGTCGATCGGTGGCTGCGCGCGCTCGAGTCGAGCGCCTCCGCGGCCGACCGTGAGCGGCTGCGAGCGGCGACAATCGTGCTCGATCCGCCGAGGTCGGGCGCCGGTACCGAGGTCATGGCGCTGCTCGGCGCTCTGGCTCCGGCTCAACTGGTCTATGTCGCCTGCGACCCGGTCGCGCTGGCTCGCGATGTCGCTCTCGCGGCGCAGTCGGGGTACCGGCTCGCGCGCATCCGGGCCTTCGATCTCTTCCCGCACACCCACCACGTCGAGGCGGTCGCCGCGCTCGTGCGTGACTGACCGCGCTGGCGCGCGGGGGACTCGCCGCCGCTCGAATGACCCCGTGCAGTGGATGCCCCGGATAGCATGGAAGCCCCGGTGCATCCGAATTGATCGGCCACGGCACCCTCATCGGCAAAGGGCAGGATTCCTGATCGTGGTGGCTTCGACCAGCAAGCAGGTGCGCGTCGCGATCGTCGACGATCACGAGTCGGTGCGCCTTGGTCTGCAGGCTGCCTTCACGAACGCCGGTTTCGACGTGATCGACACCGCGGCGAGCGTACCCGAGCTCGTCGAAGGCCTCGACGGCCGCGAGATCGATGTCGTGGTGCTCGACCTCTCGCTCGGCGACGGCTCGAGTGTTACCGAGAACGTCAAGGCCGTGCAGGCCACCGGTAGCGCGGTGCTCATTCACTCGATCGCCGACCGGGTCGCGAGCGTGCGCGAGGCTCTGGCTGCTGGTGCCGCCGGCGTGATTCCGAAATCGTCGGCCACGAGCACCGTGATCGCCGCCGCTGAGACTGTCGCGCGCGGCGAGGTGCTCAACAACCTCGAGTGGGCGAGTGCGATCGACGCCGACCGTGACTTTGCGAAGGCACAACTCGGCCGGCGCGAGCGCGAGATCTTGCACTTGTACGCGAGCGGTTTGCCCCTCAGACTCGCCGCACAGCAGCTCGGCATCGGCTACTCGACCGCTCGCGAATACCTCGACCGCATTCGTGCCAAGTACGTCGAGGTTGGTCGCCCGGCGCCGACGAAGGTCGACCTTCTGCGCCGGGCCGTCGAAGACGGAATCCTGCCCGGGCTCGAACCCGACGGTGATGACTCCGACTGAGGCGGTCGCGGTCGCGGCGAGCACGAACAAGCCGGCCCGCAGCCCGCTGAGCCGCAAGCGCGTCGACACGGTCATCTCGCGCTCGGTCGCCTGGTTCGGCATCGTGTTCGGCCTCCAGGCGGTTCCGTTGCTCATCACGCAGTACCACCTCGGGCAGCCGGTCTGGTCGGCGATCACCGTCGGCGCCATGTTCGGCTCGCTCGTCGTCGCTCTAGTCTGCTCGTCGATCAAGCGCTGGGTGATCGGTTCGCACCTGCTCGTCTCGTTCGTCTATGTTGCGGCTCTGCTGACGTGGCCGTTCTTCTTGGCCGACCCCGGGGTCACCCAGGTGGGGAACCACTGGCTCTACCAGCTCACGACGGTCGCGACGGCGACAGCGGCGATCGGGTTCCCGGTGCGACGGGCGCTCGCGTATCTCATCGTCGTGCCGATCATCTACGGCATCATTCGCGTCACACCGGCCGGAGGCGGTGCGCCGTGGGAACTGGGGGTATTCGACGCCGTCTACGCGATCATCCTCGGCGGTGCGGTGCTCGTGATCGTGACCATGACGCGAGTCGCGGCCACCTCGGTCGACGAGGCGCAGGGCGCAGCGCTCGACCGCTACGCGCGGGCCGTGCGCCAGCACGCGACCGAGGTCGAGCGCGTGCACGTCGACTCGATCGTGCATGACAGCGTGCTAACGACGCTCTTGACGGCGGCGCGCGCCGAGTCGCCCGAGCAGCAGGCGTTCGCCGCACAGATGGCGTCGAGTGCCATGCAGCACCTGCGCGAGGCCGCTCTCGTCTCGCCCGACGACGGCTCAACCGTGCGACTGCGGCAGCTCGCCGACCGTATCGTGTCGGCGGCGCGCGAGATGCACGCTCCGTTCGTGGTGCGCGTGCGCTCGCTCGACACCCGAGTGATCCCGTCGGCGCAGGCCGAAGCGCTCTACTCGGCAGCGGTGCAGGCCATGGTCAACAGCGTGCAGCATGCGGGCGGCCCCGATGTCCGTCGCTGGCTACGCGTCTCAGGCGTGCACGGCGGCTCCGTCGAGATCGAGGTGGGCGACTCGGGGCAGGGGTTTGATCTGGCCCACGTGCCCGAGGCGCGTCTCGGCGTGCGGCGCTCGATCATCGAGCGCACCGCGAGCGCCGGTGGCCAGGCCACGGTGGTCTCGGCCCCCAGCAAGGGCACGGTCGTCACGCTCGCCTGGCCGGTCTTCACGCTCGATGCGCTCGACGGTGACGACACGGCTCCCGATGGGGAGGGCCGCTCGTGAGAATCGGAGTTCCTCGGTCGCTCATCGTGTCGATGGCGGCGATCTTCTCGGCTTACCACATCGTGCTCGGGCTTTACACGATCGACGTGCCAGCCAACCCGCTGCCGATTTTGGCCGCGATGGCGCTTTACGCCTCGGCCACGGCCCTCAGTCTTATGCCGGGGCAGCCCGAACGCATGCCGACCTGGATGGCAGGCCTCAACGTCATCATCTGCGTCGTCATGACGCTGCTCATCACTCCCGAACTCGACCCCGCGCGTGAAGGCGGTCTGGGGTATGCCACGTGGTACGTCGCCGCGATCGGCACTCTCATGACGATCACCTCGACCCGCCGGCGCCACCTCTACGCGTGGATCGGGATTGCTGCACTCGTCGTGCAGACGATCGTCTGGGGCGGGGCCCCCCTCCTGCTCGACATCGGTGTGATCGGCAGCGCTTCGTGGGTCGCGGTCTCGCACATTCTCTCGCGGGCGCTCTTGAACGCATCGGCAGACGCTGCCCGATTCGCGCAGGCCGAGCGCGAGGCGACCGACTGGCAGGCGGCGCAAGAGGCGCACCTCTACGAGCGCCAGGTCCGCCTGGGTCAGACGGGCACCACGGCTGTGCCCATGCTGCAGATCATCGAGGCCTCGGGCGGAAATCTGACGGCTGAGCAGCGCAACGAGTGCCTGCACCTCGAGGGCGCGATCCGCGACGAGATCCGCGGACGCCGGCTGCTCAATGATGCGGTGCGTCGCGAGGTGATGTCGGCTCGGCGCCGAGGTGCGTCGGTGAACCTGCTCGACGAAGGCGGGCTCGACGATCTCGATGAGGCGAGCCGTGAGCGGGTGCTCAACCAGCTGGCCGATGCGATCCGCACGACAGCCGCGATGCGGGTCATCGCCCGCACCGCTCCGATTGATTCGGATGTCGCGGTCACCGTCGTGGGGCTGACCCCGGCGAGTGACGGGCACGCGCGCGATCTTGGCCAGAGCCATGACGACGACGATGCCGTCGACCTCTGGCTCGAGATACCACGGACCAGCGCCTGAGAGAGAATCGCGGAGCGATTCGCCGGCGCGCATGTCGCGTGACACCAACTCTTCACGTGCCCACCTGGGCGCCGAGCAAGGCCTTAACGCTGGAAGGGCCGGAGTACCCAGCTCCGGCCCTTCTCAACGTATCGAGGTAGAGCAGCAACCCGAATGCGGCCCTACCTCGCCCCCCAATCACGAACCGCTACCCGTGCGGCTGTGGTGATCGGTGGTGAGCTCTGAGAGCGTCACCTGACAGGTTCTATGGTGTCGGACAAGACGCCCGAGCACAGTCATCATTTTGGGGGACACGCGGGGGACGGATTCGGGGCGTCCTCGTCGCAAAACCCCGGAATTCCGCGGTTGTGAGGCCGTTCTGGGGCACGTCGCGGGGTACATATCCCCCGAACTGGGGCCAGTTTTTCACTTTTGTGGCTGTCTCAGTGCAGCAGAAGCGAATGTGCTACTGATGTCGTCGCCGTAGTCGTGAATTTCTGCGCATTGCGCAGTAGTCGAGCGATGCTCAGCCGGTGCGCATGCCTCGGCTTGCGCTCCAGGCGCCTGGCCCGGGTGACAGAGGTCCGCGCATCTGGCGCCCGCTCTGACTCCATCGGTCGATGCGTGGCTCGAGCAGAGGAACCCCAGCAGCAGCCTTGTCGGCGAGCGCGGCGGCGATCACGGCGTGCACGGCCGCGAGCTCGGCGTCGGTGGGGCTCCCGTTGACGATGCGCACCACGGGCGCCTCGGCGATGGCTGGCTGCTCGCCCGACGAGTGCACACTCACAGGGGGATGTTCCCGTGCTTCTTCGGGGGCAGACTCGCTCGCTTGCCCCTGAGCGCGCGCAGTGCCTTGATGACGGCGACACGCGTGGCCGCCGGCTCGATGATGCCGTCGAGCTCGCCGCGCTCGGCAGCAAGGAACGGGCTCGCGACGTCGTAGGTGTACTCGTTGGCGAGTCGCGTTCGCACCGCGGCAACGTCTTCGCCGGCGGCCTCGGCAGCCTTGATCTGGTCGCGATACAGGATGTTCACCGCACCCTGTCCGCCCATCACGGCGATCTCGGCCGTCGGCCAGGCGAGGTTCATGTCGGCGCCGAGCTGCTTGGAGCCCATGACGATATATGCGCCGCCGTACGCCTTGCGCGTGATGATCGTTACGAGGGGAACAGTCGCTTCGGCATACGCGTACAGCAGTTTGGCGCCGCGGCGGATGACGCCCTGCCATTCCTGGTCGGTACCGGGAAGGTAACCGGGCACGTCGACGAGAGTCAGCACGGGAATGGAGAACGCGTCGCAGAACCGCACGAAACGACTGGCCTTCTCGCCCGCATCGATGTTGAGCGTGCCGGCCATGGCATTTGGCTGGTTCGCGATGACCCCGACGCTGCGGCCTTCGACGCGCGCGAACCCGATGACGATGTTGGGCGCGAACAGCGGCTGCACTTCGAGGAACGAGCCCTCGTCGATGACGTGGTCGATGATGTCGATGACGTCGTAAGGCTGGTTCGGGCTGTCAGGGATTATCGCGTTGAGCTTGCGGTCGCTGTCGGTGATCTCTAGCTCGACCTCGGCGGCGTACTGCGGCAGCTCGGCGAGGTTGTTGTCGGGCAGGTAGCTCAGCAGTGAGCGGGCATAGTCGAAGGCGTCGTTCTCGTCGCTCGCCAAGTAGTGCGAGACGCCCGACGTGCGGTTGTGCGTGAGGGCGCCGCCGAGTTCCTCCATGCCCACGTCTTCACCCGTGACCGTCTTGATGACATCGGGGCCGGTGACGAACATCTGGCTGGTCTTGTCGACCATGATGACGAAGTCGGTGAGAGCGGGAGAGTAGACCGCGCCACCGGCCGCCGGGCCGCAGATGATCGAGATCTGGGGTATGACGCCGCTCGCAGCCGTGTTACGCCGGAAGATCTCGCCGTACTTGCCGAGGGCCACGACACCCTCTTGAATGCGCGCGCCGCCCGAGTCGAGAATGCCGATGATCGGCACGCCCGTCTTGAGCGCGAGCTCCATGACCTTGATGATCTTCTCGCCCGCGACCTCGCCGAGCGAGCCACCGAAGATCGTGAAATCTTGGCTGTACACGGCAACCTGCCGACCGTGCACGGTGCCGGTCCCGGTGACGACGGCGTCGCCGTAGGGCCGCTTGGCGTCCATGCCGAAGGCGTGCGTGCGGTGCCGCACGAACTCGTCGATCTCGACGAAGCTGCCGTGGTCGAGCAGCGTGTCGATGCGCTCGCGAGCCGTCATCTTGCCCTTGGCGTGCTGCTTCTCGATGGCGGCCTCGCCGCTCGCGGTGACGGCCTCGTGGTACCGCACCTTGAGGTCGGCGATCTTGCCAGCGGTCGTCGAGAGGTCGGGGGCGGCGGGGGCGGGCGCGTTGGCGTCGTCGGTCACAGTGTCAGCCTATCTACCGGTCACGACCGGGCACCGTTGGCGATCATCCACAAAACTGGCCACGAGGGTGTGTGCATCTCGCGGCCCACCGCACGCTCAAGCCGAGGCGGCGATGGTTGCGACGCCGATGAAGACCGCGATAACGCCGACCACTTGCACGCGCAGCAGTCGTTCACCGAGCATCCTCCAACCGAGCAGCGCCGTGACGACCGGATACAACGAGGCGAGCACCCCGACGACGCTGAGGGCGCCGGCCTGGCTCGCGAGGGCGAAGCACACGTTGGCGAGGTAGCCGAGCAGCCCGATCGCGGCGATGCCCACGAGGTCTCGGCCGCGAAGCGCGTGCGGCAGCAGCGCGGGGCTGGCCACCCGGTCGGCGTGCAGTCGCGCTGCCGCTGAGCGCAAGCGCACGTGCACCCAGATCGAGAACGCCACGACGTAAAGCGCGAGCACGACCGCCGTGTTGACGATGAGGGTCGTCGTGATGCTCGTCGCGCTACCGAGCGCGACGGAGACGTTGGCGAGGCCGAAGCCCGCGGCGGCGACGAAAGCCAGCGCGATCGACTGCACGCGATGGCGGTGAGCCTCGTCGCCGCCGACCCGCGAGCGCGCTTCCGGTCCGCTGGCAAGCACGGTCCCGATGATGGCGACACCGAGCCCGAGGGCCAGGATGCCTGTGACCGGGTCGCCCGAGGCGACCCCCACCATGACCGGCACGATGACGGCGAGCGAGGTGATGGGCGCCACCACGCCCATCGTGCCGATCGCCAGAGCGCGGAAGAGTGCCGAGACCCCCACGGCCGTTCCAAGCCCGCCGATGACCCCCCACTGCACGGCGTTGCCATCGTCGAGAGCGAGCGGCTCGACGAGCAGTCTCGTGGTCACGGCGAGAGCGGCGACCAGCTGCGAGCCGAGCAGCACGATGATGAGCGGAAGCCGTCGTGACAACACGCCGCCCAGAAAGTCGGTGATACCGAGCAGTCCGCTCGCGACGAGCGCGAGCCAGGTGAGTCCGGGCATCAGCCGCGTCGCCGACGTTCGAAGGCGTCGACGAAGCTGCTCGGGTCGACGGCTGTCTCGCTCCAGCCGAGCACGCGGGCGAGACGGGCGAGCTGCGGAGGTTCGACTGCTGCAGCCTCGAGTGCGGGCTGGTCGGCAAAGACCTGCTCTGTGGAGCCGTCGGCCCGCACGGTGCCGCGGGCCATGACGACGACGCGCTCGAAGTTCTCGACGCAGAAGTCCATGTCGTGGGTGATCGCGACGACAGTGATTCCGCGAGCCGTCAGATCGTCGATGATGCTCGCGATCAGCCGCACTCCGCCTTCGTCTTGCCCGGTCGTCGGCTCGTCGAGCACGACGATGGGCGTGCGCATCGCGAGCACGGCTGCGATCGCGACGCGCTTGCGCTCGCTCAGCGAGAGGTGATGCGGGTGCACCTGAGCCTCATGCGCGAGGCCAACTGCTTCGAGCGCACTCGTCACGCTCTCGGTGATCTGTTCGGGCTCGAAACCGAGGTTTTTCGGGCCGAACGCGACGTCACTCTCGACGGTGCGCGCGAAGATCTGCTCGTCGGGGTTCTGGAAGACATAGCCCACGCGATGCGAGAGCTCGGCGATCGACTTGTCGCTCGTGCTCCAGTCGCCGATGTGCACGGTGCCCTCGGTCGGGCGCACCATGCCGTTGAGGTGCCGCACGAGAGTCGTCTTGCCTGCGCCGTTCTGGCCGACGATCGCCACGCGCTCTCCCGGTGCGATCGTCAGGTCGACGCCCGCCACGGCTTCAACGCCGCTCTCGTACGTGTGGCGCAGTGCTTCGATGCGGATGGTGAGATCGTTCATCGAGTCTCCCCGTTCGTGCCAAAGACGGCGGCGCCATCGCTGACACCCACGGGCAGCGGCTCGGTCGCCGGTAGCAGCCCCCGCGTGCGCGCCTCGCGCGCGGCTTGCGTGATGCGCGTCTGGCCGACCCCCCAGGTGCTCAACCGGTCATCGGCGAAGACCGACGCGGGCGTGCCGGTCGACACGATGCGCCCCCCGGCGAGCACGGCGATCGCGTCGCAGTGCTCGTGCAGCAACTCGGTCTTGTGCTCGATGATCACGATGGTCGTGCCGCCCTCGCTCAAGCGCCCGAGCACGTCGTAGACCAGCCGGGTTCCGGCGGGGTCGAGCTGCGAGGTCGGTTCGTCGAGCACGAGCACGGGCGGTGCCATGACCACCATTGACGCGATCGCCACGAGCTGCATCTGACCGCCCGAGAGGGCGTAGGGCGAGCGGTCGAGCAGCGGGGTGAGTCCGAGGGTCGCGGCCACGGTATTCACTCGCTCGATCATCTGCGAGCGCTCGACCGAACGGTTCTCGAGACCGAAAGCGAGCTCTTCGCGCACCGTGAACCGTGCGCCGGAGATCTGGTTGAACGGGTTCTGCGTCACGAGCCCGACGACGTCGACAGCCTCGGTGAGAGTGCCCTCGCTCAGCACAGCACCGGCGACGCTCGCCGTTCCGCGGTAGGTGCCGCCCTCGGTCGACGGGATAAAGCCGGCGATGATCTTCGCCAGCGTCGTCTTGCCGCTGCCCGAAGCCCCGACGATTCCCATGATTGTGCCGGCGGCCACGTCGAGATCGAGGTGGGCCAGTGTGAAGGCCGGAGCGTCTTCGTAGGCGAAGGCGACGTCGCGCAGCTCGATCACGCGATCACCCCGACGACCACGAGAACGATGACCGCCGCGGCCGTGGCGGCCAGCAGCCAGCGCCCGATGCGCTCGCTCAGCGGGTCATCGACCACGGTGAGGCTCGTCGGCCGCGGCGTGGCTCCGAATGCCCGCGCCTCCATGGCGGTCGACCGCTCGTCGACATCGGTGATCATGCCCAGCACGAGCGGGGCGATGAGCGGCAGCAACGCTCGCGCCCTGCGCAGCGGGCCACCCGCGATCTCGAGACCCCGAGCCTGCTGGGCGAGCAGGATGCTGCGCGCGCGCTCTTGAAAGGCCGGAATGATCTGCAGGCTCGCGCTGATGACGTAGGCGATCTTCGCACTCATGCCCGCCTGCGTGAGCGAGGTCATGAGCCGTGCCGGGTGTGTCGTCAGCACGAAGACGAGCGAGCCGAGCACGAGCGCGCTCAAGCGGGAGCCGATGGTGAGCGAGAACACGAGGCCCTCGACCGTGAGTCGCGCGGGGCCCCATTGCCACAGCACCGTCGTTCCGTCGGGAAAGAAGAAGCCTTGCACGATGAACAGCACGACGAGCAAGGGCAGCAGCAAGATCAGGAAGAGGCGAAGCAGCCTGCCGCCGACTCGAGCGAGTACGGCGGCAGGCACCACGACGAACACCACTATGCCGAGCGGAACCCACCACTGGGGCACCGCGAACACGATGGCGATGATGGCGAGCAGTGCCACCAGCTTCGTCACCGGGTTGAGGCGGTGCACGGCAGAGGCGCGCTCGAGATAGAGGGTCGTCATGGTTCTCGTCTTTCGCCGTTACGCCTTTGGCGCCTCGGGTTCGGCCGGAGCGGCCGGCTCGGCCGGAGCCACGGGCGCCACCTTGCCGAACACGTTGTACTGGCGCACGAACGGGAACCGCCCGCGCAGTCGACTCGGCAGGGCGAACAGGATGATCACCACGATCGTGAAGGTGATTGCCTTGTCGAGCGGGTCGCTCAGCAGACCCTGAAGCGTCGTCGAGGCGAGGAGCGAGTTGCCCCAGGCCTGGAAGGCCGCGACGATCGCGCCGGTGCCCGCGCCCGTCGCGCCGCCGAAGATGAAGGCGGCGATGGGGGCGGAGACGAGGGCCGCGACGATACCGGTGACGAAGCCCGCCACCGGCGCGAGGTAGAAGCGCCGGAACATGCCCCATCGCGCTGCATAGCCCGCCAGCACACCGATGACGACCGCGGTCACCGCGAACGGCAGGGCGATCGGGCCGATGGTGAGGCCCCAGATCACGTTCGTCAGCGCACCCGTAACGGCACCCGCTGCCGGACCCGCCAGAACACCGACCAGCACCGTGCCGATCGAGTCGAGGTAGAGCGGCAGGCCAAGCACGGCCGTCAACTGACCGACCGCGATGTTGAGCACTATGGCGATCGGAATGAGGCTGAGGGTCGCCGTCGGCAGTCGGTGGATCGCACCGGCCGCGATGAGTCCCGCGCCGATGAGGTAGCCGGCGAGAGCGATCAGGGCTGACGTTCCGAGCCCGCCCTCGGCCAGCTCAGCCGGTTGGGCCAGGATCAGGTACAGGTACGTCGCGACGATGACGATCGTGCCGGCAGCGACGAAGATTCGGTTGCGCGTTCGATTCGCGTCAACCACAGGGGTGGAACCACTCATGAATGCCTCCTTGCACTCGTTTGTGTGTGCGGCACGGTGCCGCGGGGGTGTCCGGAAGGTCGCTCGCGTCAGCGAGCTGCACCTCCCGGGGCCTCTCCGACGCGCGACGCCAGGGCGGAGACGCGGTCAATGAGGTGGTCGAAAAACGCGGCCGGGTCGGTGTCGACGACGATCGCGGCGTTGGGCTTGCGGCCCCAGAGCCCCGCGTAGTCGGCAATCGTCTGGCCGCGGCTTAGCGTGCCGCCGAGCTCGACGTCGACGGTCGCTGGCCGAAGTGTCGCGATCTCGGGGTGCAGGGCGACGGCAGCCGCAAAGGGATCGTGCATGTGAGCGAGCCACCCCTGGTCGTGCGTCACGTGGAACTCGAAGTAGAACCGCACGGCGTCAGTGAGGTGCCGCAGCACGGGGTTCTGCGCCTGCGATCGCGAACCGAAGGGGCTGTCGGGCGTCAGAGCGGCATCCGCATCGCCGATCGCGGCGGCGATGCGCTGCAGATGCTCGGGCTTCATCTCGATGCGCTCGGTCACGTCGAGCGCGCAGACGATCGGAGCGCGCTCGGGCGGCAGGTCGCTGAACGCGTCGAACACGATCTTGGCGCTCTCGGGGTCGACGGCGATATTCCACTCGCTCACCGGCGTCGTGTTGCCCGAGTGGTGAAAGCTACCGCCCATGATGACGAGCCGCTGGAGCAGACGCGGCAGCTCGGGATCGATGCGCAGCGCGAGCGCGAGGTTCGTCAGGGGGCCCGTGACGAGTCCGATGACCTCGCCGGGCGCGCGGCGCGCGGCGTCGATCCACACCTGGGTGGCATGGCGGTCGCTGATGGCGGTGCGGGGCGCAGGAAGCTCGGCGTAGCCGATGCCCTGGGGGCCGTGCGTCTCTTCGGTGGTCATGAGCGGAGCGAGCACGGGCACCTCGCTACCGACGGCCACCTCGATGCCCTCGACCCCGCACAGCTCGAGCCACGCCAGGTTGTTGATCGCCACTTGGCGGGCCGGAACGTTGCCCGCCGTGCAGGTGATACCGAGAATGTTCGCCTCTGGTGAGGCGAGCAGGTAGAGCAGCGCCAGTGAGTCGTCGATGCCAGTGTCAACGTCGAGGATGAGGGGGGTGGTGCGGGTGTCGTCAGACATGGAACCTTCTCTCGCAGCGCTCCGTTGCGTCATGGCAAGGGAGCAGGGACCAAGTGGTCAGGAGGGCGTGGTCGACCGTGGCGCAAGGCGGGGGTCGACCTATCCAGTCAAGACAAGGGCTCCGTTTCATCGGCTCTGCGAATCGGGCTCAGCCCGGTGCGGGATACCATATCGCCGCGCTGGCGCGCGTGTCCAGAGAACGNNGAGAACGGCGCGCGTGTCCTCCGGCGAGCGCTTCTAGGCTGAGGGGATGCTGCTGCCGCTGAGCCGCGCGATCGTGCCCGACCTTGACTGGCGCGAGAGCTGCGCGTCGACCAACACTGAGCTCGTCGCGCGCGCGGGCTCGAGCAGCGACCTTGCCGTCATCGCGACCGATGTCCAGACCGCCGGCCGCGGGCGGCTCGGCCGGGTGTGGTCGGCACCCAGCGGCACCGCGCTCGCCGTGTCGGTGCTCGTGAGGCACGATGGCGGTCACGCTACCTCTGCCCTGGTTCCGACGCCGGCTCTCGACCCGACCTCGGCTCTTGCCCCGACCCCGACCTCGGCTCTTGCCCCGACCCTTGACCCGACCTCGATCCCCGACCCGCGACGGCTCGGCTGGCTGCCGCTCATCGCCGGCGTCGCCATGACACGCGCCGTGCAGTCGCTGGGGGTCGAGCGGGCCGGGCTGAAGTGGCCGAACGACGTGCTCGTCGACGACCGCAAGCTCAGCGGCATCCTGACCGAGCTCACGAGCGTCGGCGTCGTGATCGGCGCGGGGCTCAACCTCTCGATGACGCACGCCGACCTGCCCGTGCCGACCGCGACATCCCTCGCCATGGAAGGAGTGCAGGTGGGTGAGTCGCTGACCGACCGTGCCCTTGCCGCATACCTCAGCGAGCTGCTGCCGCTCGTCGCACGGTGGCGAGCGGCAGAGCTCGAGCTGCTGCCGTCGATCGTGGTGCCGCATCTACAGACCATCGGTCGCGCGGTGCGGGTCGAGCGCCCCGGCTTGCCGGCGACACTCGGCACTGCGGTGCGGCTCGACGACGACGGTCGACTCATCGTGCAGCCGTCGGCGCAGGGTTCGACTCTCATCGCCGTGGCAGCCGGAGACGTGACGCATCTGCGGTATGAATAGGGCATGACGGGGGAGAGCCGCCAGCCCGAGCGGGCCGTGTCGCGGCTGCGCCCGCACGCTCGTGCTCTCGTGCTGCCGTCGATCGTGCTGGTCGTGGTCGCCGGCGCGGCGTCGTATGGCGCGTTCGCGCTCGATGAGCTCTGGCTACAGCTGGCCGCGCTCGTCGTCGGGCTCGTCGTCATCGTGCTGCTCTGGCTGCTGCCGCTGCTGAGCTGGCTCAGCACGCAGTACCTGATCACGACGCGCCGCATCGTGCTGCGCCGTGGACTCTTCGTGCGCACCCGGCAAGAGGTGCTGCTGAGCCGCGGGCACGACGTNNGGCGATGTGCTCATCAACACGGGGCTCGACCGGCCGATCGTGCTGCGTGATCTGCCGCGGGCCGACCTCGTCGCCGAAGCGCTCACCGATCTGCTCGAGGCCAGCACGACGTCGATCGCCACGGTGCGGCGTCCGCTCGANNTCGCGGTCTGCACGCTAGGTCACCCGCTGACACAGCGCTCTCGACCGCTCCCGCACTGCCTGGCCGCCCGGCAGCCCGTCCGCTCGTGCGCCCGCTCCCGCCCCGCCCGCGCTCCCGCACCGCCCGCCCACCCGCCGCGCCCGCGCTCCCGCCCTCGCCCTCGCCCTCGCTCCCGCACCGCCCCCCCCCCCCCCCCCCCCCCCCCCCCCC
>DIUS01000101.1 GCA_002423075.1 Microbacteriaceae bacterium UBA6152 | reverse complement strand
CTCATGCCCGACGGCGACGTGCGGGTCGTCGCCACGGTGCCGGGGGTCGTGCCGGGTGGCGAGGGCGGGCTCCTCGGCATCGCCGCTCGCGACACGGGCACGCCGTACCTCTACGCCTTCTTGACCGCGCAGAGCGACAACCGCATCGTGCGCATGGCGCTCACCGGCGCACCGGGGTCGTATGACCTGGGCAGCGTCGAGGTGCTGCTCGCGGGCATCCCGAAAGCGCGGAACCACAACGGCGGCCGGCTCGCCTTCGGACCGGACGGGATGCTCTACGCGACCACCGGCGATGCCCAGCAGACCGGCCTCTCGCAAGACCCGCGCTCGCTCGCCGGCAAGATCTTGCGGCTGACGCCAGAGGGCGATGTTCCCTTCGACAACCCCATCGAGGGGTCGTACACCTATTCGTTCGGGCATCGGAACCCCCAGGGGCTCGTGTTCGATCGCACGGGCCAGCTCTGGGCCGCCGAGTTCGGCCAGAACACCTGGGACGAGCTGAACCGCATCGAGGCAGGGTCGAACTACGGCTGGCCGGTCGTCGAAGGCATCGGCGGTCGCGCGGGCTACGTCGACCCGGTGCAGCAGTGGGCCACGAGCGAAGCGAGCCCGAGCGGGCTCGGCATCGTGGGCGACACCCTCTTTCTCGCGTCGCTGCGCGGGCAGCGACTGTGGGCGATCGACATCGACGACCCCGGAACGAGCACGGCCTTCTTCGTGAGAGAGCTCGGTCGCCTGCGCGACGCGGTCGCGTCGCGCGACGGTGGTCTGCTCATCGTCACGAGCAACACCGACGCGAACGGCAGCCCGGGCGCCGATGACGACCGGCTCATCGCCGTGCCACTCGATCGCCGCGACTGACTCCGCCGCACGACCGCCGCGCCGCCGCCCTCAGGTCGTGTGTCGGGGGTGACCTCTACCATCGACGGGGTGAGCGAGTTAAACCGGGTGCGGCACTGGGCCGAGGCGCTCATCGCGCTGCATCTCGACGACTCGTGGAGCTTCACCTTCGACCGCGCGACCCGCAGAGCGGGGCTGTGCGACTTCGCCCGCAAGCGCATCTCGGTCTCGCGGCACCTGGCCGAGCGGTTCGACGACGACGCGATCCACCAGACGCTGCTGCACGAGGTCGCGCACGCGCTCGCCGGCCCGGGCACCGGCCACGGGCCCGCCTGGCGCCGCATCGCGCGCGACCTGGGCTACGTCGGCGGCACGACGCACGACGGCCCGATCGCCGACGATCGGGCTCGCTGGCGCGGGTCGTGCCCGAGCGGTCACGAGTTCGTGCGGTTCCGCCGCCCGAGCCGCGAGGTGTCGTGCGGGCGATGCTCGAGAGGCTTCAGCCGGGCGGCGATCATCTCGTGGCGCGATGTGACGCGCGTCGCACCCCCGGCGGCCTGACGCAGGCTTCGTCTCACTCCGAGACGGTGACCTCTTTCCAGAACGCCACATAGTTGCTGAAGTCTTTGCCCACGCGCTCGATGCCGCTCGGGTACGGAGTCGGGTAGCTCCAGGCACGGTCCTGCAGAGCCTGGCCATCGACCGTCACGGTGAAGTACTGGCACGCGCCCTTCCACGGGCAGGTGTAGGGCGTGGGGCTCTCGGAGAGAAAGCCCTCGACGATGCTCGACGGCGGAAAGTACCAGTTGCCCTCGATCTTGATGAGGTCGTCTTCTGCGGCCTCGGCGATGACGGTGCCGTTGATGTGAGCCTTCATGGGTCCTCCTACGATCGAGACGAACGGTGGTCGAGACGAATCACTGCGTAGTGCGCAACCTCAGGCTGGCAGGTCGAATTCCCGCAGCACGACGAGTTCGGCCGATTCCCAGCGCTCGCGCGCGGCTCTCACCGCATCGGGTCCTTCACTCGCGGCGAGCATCCGCCCCCCGACCGAGGCGCTCAGCATGTGCGCGACCGCGCCGCGCAGGCCCTGGTAGCCCGCCGCCGCGACCGCGGCCTCGGGGCTCGTAGCGTCGATGCCGACCGCGCCCAGGGCGTCGATCACGGCGCCCGCGAGCAAATGGTCTTCGACCGGGACGCCCTCGGGAGCCTCGACGGGCGACCCCGCCGCGACGACCGCGACCATCGTGCGCTCCCCTCGGGCGGCCTGCAGCGTCAGCAGGCGCTCGGCGATCGACGCGGCGGCTCCGCAGCGCGCGTCGATGACTTCCACGTGCGGCGGCAGTGCATCCACCGGCACAGGCTCGGTCGCGAGGCCGTCGCACCATACCAGCAGGTGGGCCGAGCCGCCGATGCGGCGAGCGCCGTCGAGGCCGACGTCGAACCGCACCTGATACCGGAGCTGGGCGTCGGGGCGATCGTCATCGTGGGGCGCGGTCACAGGTCGATCGTATCGACGTGGCGCAGACTGGGGGCATGCGCGTGAGACTCGATCTGCTGCTCGACTGCCCGCCCGATGCAGCCTGGGAGGCCGTGCACTCCCCCGCCGTGTTCCGTGCCGTGTCGGGGCCGTTCACGAAAGCTGAGTCGCTCGAGCCAGGCGGATTCCCCGAGCGCTGGGCCGACACCGAGCACCGCGTTCGGCTGCGCTTGCTCGGCCTGCTGCCGATGGGCACGCAGCTCATCCAGCTGCGCGATGAGGTGCGCTCCGACGGCACCCGCATCGTGCACGACGAAGGCGGCCCTCTGGGCGGGGCGATGAGCGTCGTCACGAGCTGGCACCACCGCATGGCGACCAGCCCCGACCCCTCCGCACCGGATGCTCGCACTCGGTTTCGTGATGCCCTCGATGTCGGCGCCGGCGTGCTGACGCCCCTTGCGTGGCTCGGGTTCTGGGTCTTCTGGCAGCTGCGCGCGCAGAAGCTGCGTCGGCTCGCGCCGGGCTGGGCGGCGCAGTTCGGATCGAGGAGCGCGCGAGGCGGCGCGGCGTGAGCGCAGCATCCGCGGCATCGTCGATGGGTACCCCCGACCGGGCTGTCAGCGCGCTCGCGGTCGCCGATTGGCGGCGGCGCACGGCGGCGCTCTACGCAGAGCTGCGCGCCGCGACCGACCTGCCCGCGGCGCACGACCACTGGCGCCGCACGCGCGACGAGCTCTTCGCCCACCACCCCGCCTCGCCGCTGCTGCCCGCCGACCGCGAGTCGTTCACGGGGCTGCGCGTGAAGCCCTACGATCCGGCGTGGCGGTTCGAGTGCGTGTTGCAGGATGCTGAGCCCGCGCGCATCGAGGTCGAGACCGGCACCGACGGGGTCGTGCCGTTCGAGCGGCTCGGGCTCGTCGAGGTACCTGGCGTCGGCTCGCTCGACGTCTGGCGGCTCGCCTCGTACGGCGGCGGCATCTTCGTGCCCGTGCGCGACGCGCTGTCGACGGTTGCGGGCGGCACCTACGGCGGCGGCCGCTACCTGCTCGACACCGTCAAGGGCGCCGACCTCGGCGGGGGCCGCGCGCCGTGGTCGCTCGTGCTCGACCTCAACTTCGCCTACAACCCCTCGTGCGCCTACGACGAGGCCTGGGCCTGCCCGCTCGCGCCGCCCGGCAACGTCGTCGACGTCGAGATCCCCGTCGGCGAGCGCTACGGCGACGGTCGTCTTGTGCTCTGAGGCCCTCTGCGCCGCACCCGCTCAGCGGCGCGCGACCAGCACGACGTCGTGCACCGTGAGCGGTTCCGTCTCGCTGGGCCCGTCGACCTCGCGAGCACGCGTGCTCGAGTGCACGCTCGAGAACCCCGCCGCGTAGGGCAACAGGTCGGATTCGTCGACGAGCAGGTGCGCCGAGGGGCGTCCCACTCCCGAGGTGGCGTCGCTCACGGCGTGGCCCACGAGCAGCAGAGTGCCGGCCGGCGCGACCGCTGCCGCCAAGCGTGTGAAGACGAGGTCGCGCTCATCGACGGGCAGATGCACGAAGAAGGCGATGACGAGATCGAACGTCCGACTCTCGGGCAGCCAGTCGCGCAGATCGGCCCGGCGGAACTCCGCGCTGCCGGTGAGCCCTGGCCCCCCGGGCTCCGTGCGCGATCGAGCCTCGTCGCGAGCCCGATCGATGGCCACGTCAGAGACGTCGATGCCGAGCACCTGCCAGCCGCGCTCGGCCAGCCAGAGAGCATCCGCCCCTTCGCCGCAGCCGATGTCGAGGGCGCGGCCGGGCGCGAGGGCGACCGTCTCGGCGACGAGCACCGGGTTCGGCGCCCCGCTCCACACTCGCGGGCGTGCCAGATATCGCTCGTTCCACCGTGCACGCGCGTCGTCGGTCATAGGCACATTCTGCCGCGCGCCACGGCCCTGAACCAGGCCGCGCAGGCGCACCTGCTACGGTGGAGGCATAGGCAGAACTGTTCTCAGCTCTCCTGCGTCGTAGAACGCTTCCTCTTCCCGCTGCACGCGCACCGACTCGCGCATCCAGACGGTTCGATACTTTCTCACGGCGAACGATGTCGGCCATTGCCGCCGTCGCCACACCTTCCATACTGCGCAGCCCTGCGCTGTCGTCACTGTGCGTCGCATTTCCGCGGAATACCGACAACAACTGACGACACCGCCTGTGAGCAAGCGTGCGTGGACGGAGAACCACGAAAGGCACCACCAGAATGACCAGCACTGCACTCACCACCCCCAGCTCCACCACATTCAGCGCGCTCGGCGTGCCCTACCCGCTCGTCGAGGTTCTCGAAGCTCAGGGCAAGACCGAGGCGTTTCCGATTCAGGTCGACACCCTCGCCGACACCCTGGCCGGGCGAGACGTGCTCGGCCGCGGCAAGACCGGCTCGGGCAAGACCCTCGCCTTCGCGATCCCGATGGTCGCGCGCCTCGGCATGCGCACGGGCCCGGCCCGTCGCCCGATGAAGCCGCTCGGCCTCATCCTCGCCCCCACGCGCGAACTCGCCACGCAGATTCTCGCCGTCATCGAGCCCATGGCCGAGGCGTACGGCATGCGCGCCATGACGATCTTCGGCGGCGTCTCGCAGGGCAAGCAGGTTCAGCAGCTGCAGCGTGGCGTCGACATCGTCGTCGCAGCGCCCGGCCGCCTCGAAGACCTCATGAAGCAGGGCTTCGTCTCGCTCGACTCGGTCGAGATCACCGTGCTCGACGAAGCCGACCACATGGCCGACCTGGGCTTCTTGCCCGGCGTCACGCGCATCCTCACGGCGACGCCCGCGCGCGGGCAGCGCATGCTCTTCAGCGCGACCCTCGACAACGGGGTCGACAAGCTCGTCAAGCGCTTCTTGAGCGACCCGATCACGCACTCGGTCGACGAGGCCAACTCGCCCGTCGCCGACATGACGCACCACGTCTTCGAGCTCTCGGGCACCGACGAGAAGAAGCGCATGATCACCGCCCTCGCCTCAGGCAGCGGCCGCCGCATCCTCTTCATGCGCACCAAGCACACGGCCAAGAAGCTCGCGAAGCAGCTCACCGCCGACGGCATTCCCGCCGTCGACCTGCACGGCAACCTCTCGCAGCCGGCCCGCGACCGCAACCTCGCCGCGTTCGGCGACGGCAGCGTGCGCGTGCTCGTGGCGACGGATGTCGCGGCACGCGGTGTGCACGTCGATGACATCGAACTCGTGATCCACGTCGACCCGCCGACCGAGCACAAGGCCTATCTGCACCGCTCAGGGCGCACCGCCCGCGCCGGAGCCGCGGGCGACGTCGTGACGCTCGTGCTGCCCGAGCAGCGCCGTGACACCGCCGACCTGCTGCGCAAGGCCGCCATTCGCGTGCAGCCTCAACAGGTCACCGCGACCTCGCCGGCCGTGACTCGCCTCGTCGGCGATGTCGCGCCGCGCGTGGCCGAGCACGAGCTTCCGGCCGTGCTCAAGCGCCAACCCGAAGGCGGCGGCAGCTCGCAGGGCGCCAACGCTCAGCGCAAGCGCTCGAACCGCTCGGGCCAGGGCGGCCAGGGCGGTCAGCGCAGCGGTCAGCGCTCCTCGCAGGGCGGCCAGCGCTCGACTCAGCACCGCACCGACGTGGCTCCCGCGCGCACCGCGACGAGCGGAGCAGCACCGGCCGCTCGCAGCACCGACGCCGCAGCCGCGGCTCCTGCCCGCGCCCGTCAGGCCTCGCGTCGGGCCTCGTCGGCCGGTGGCGCGAGCACCGGCGGAATCCGCGTCGGCCAGGTCGTGCGATCGAACTCGACCGGCGGCCAGCGCCGCGGGCGCTAACCGCTCGTCACGCTCAAGAACCCCGGCCGGGCTTTCGACCCGACCGGGGTTCTGCCATGCTCGCCCCGCCGCCCGTCGCCTACGCTGACCTGATGGATGCTCTCATCCGTCCCGTGACAGCCGACGACGCCCCGGCGCTGGGCGCGGTGCACATGGCGTGCTGGCGCGAAGCGTACGTGCACCACCTCAGCGCAGACTTCCTGGCCCGCGCCACGCCCGAGTCGAGCGCGACACGGTGGGCCTCCACTCTCGCGTCACTGACGCCCGACCACCGCCTGCTCGTCGCCGAGGCGGGGAACGAGTTGCTGGGTTTCGCGATGAGCGGCCCCGCTCGGGGGGATGAGCCGCCGCGAGACCGCGAGCTGTTCGCGATCTACGTCCGCACGGTGGCTCATGGCACGGGAATCGCGCAAACCCTGCTCGACGGCGTGCTCGGCCGCGAGCCGGCTTTTCTTTGGGTGCTCGACCGCAACCCACGCGCCACGGCCTTCTACGCACGCAACGGGTTCATCGACGACGGCGCCACCATGGTGCTCGCCGACTTCGAGGGCAACCTCGAACGTCGCATGGTGCGCTGACGCCGGCGGCGCGACCGCGCCTCAGGGCAGAACGCCCACCGATGCGAGGCCCGCGCGCAGCAGCGCGCCGCGCCCGCCCTCGAGTTCGTCGGCGACGCGCTGCGACGCCGCCTCGTCGGGGGTCATCCACGTCAGCTCGAGCGCATCCTGCCGCGGCTCGCAGGTTCCCGTCACGGGCACGACGTACGCGAGCGCCACGGCGTGCTGCCGATCGTCGCTGAATCGGGTGGGGCTCGGAAACGGAAAATATTCGGCCACCGAGAACGGTGTCGGCGACGCGGGCAGCTGCGGGAAGGCCATCGGCCCGAGGTCTTTCTCGAGGTGGCGGAACAGGGCGTCGCGCAACGTCTCGCCGTACATGACGCGGCCGCTCACGAGCGTGCGGGTGATGCTGCCGGCGTCGTTGACCCTCAGCAGCACGCCGACCTCGGTGACTGCACCCATGCCGTCGACGCGCACGGGAATCGCTTCGACGTAGACGAGCGGCAGTCGCTGCCGAATCTGCTCGAGCTCCTCGTCAGAGAGCCAGCCCGGGTTCGGGTCGGGGGTGCGCACAGAGGCCATGCCCCATTCTCACCCGTGCGGCGGCATCTCGGGCGCACCTGACACGATGGACGCCATGAGTGCCATGCAGTTGATCGACGACAGCGCCGTGCTGTGGTCGGCTCCCGAGACCGAACGAGCCGGGCGCCCCCTGCTTGTGCTGCTGCACGGCTACGGCTCGCACGAGGGCGACCTGTTCGGGCTCGCACCGCACCTGCCGCTGCAGCCCGTCATCGCCTCGCTGCGCGCTCCCTTGCGCGCGGGTCCGGGCTACGCCTGGTACGAGCTCGACGGCGCCACCAACGAGAGCAGATCCGAGGGCGCCGACGCGGCGGCGCGCGGCATTCTGCACTGGCTCGACGGGGTGAGCGCGACCTCGGTCGGGTTGCTGGGGTTCTCGCAGGGCGGGGCGATGGGCATCCATCTTCTGCGCCACGCCCCCGAGCGCTTCACGTTCGCCGTCTCGCTCGCGGGCTTCGTCGTGCCCGGCGTGGCGCCCGCCGATGAGAGGCTCGCCGAGCTCGCCCCGCCGGTGTTCTGGGGCCGGGGCACCCACGACACGGTGATCCCCGACTCGTTCGTCGAGGCCACCCAGCGCTGGCTGCCGCACCACGTCACCCTCACCGAGCGCATCTATGAAGGCGTGGGCCACTCGGTGAGCGAGCCCGAGCTCGCCGACGTGCTCACGTTCTTGCGCGCGCAGTACGCCTGAGGGCAGGCGGGCTGTCAGCGGGCGGGGCCAGAATGGGCGGATGATCGAGCCCGCTGCCGACGACGTGCTGGGCCGGTTCGCGCCCGCCACGCGCGAGTGGTTCGGCGGGGCTTTCGCCGCCCCGACTCCCGCGCAGCTCGGGGCCTGGAACGCCATCTCGACCGGGGGCGACGCCCTCGTCATCGCTCCGACCGGCTCGGGCAAGACTCTCGCCGCTTTCCTCTGGTCGATCGACCGGCTCGCGACCGAGCCGCCGCCCGACGACCCGCGCCGCCGCACTCGCGTGCTCTACATCAGCCCGCTCAAGGCGCTCGGCGTCGACGTGGAGCGCAACCTGCGCTCGCCGCTCATCGGCATCACGCAGACCGCCCTGCGCCTCGGTGGCACGGCCCCGACGATCACGGTCGGCGTGCGCAGCGGCGACACCCCGAGCTCCGACCGCCGTGCGCTGCAGAAGTCGCCGCCCGACATTCTCATCACGACCCCCGAGAGCCTCTACCTCATGCTCACGGCGAGCGCCCGCGAGACGCTCGAGGGCGTGACGACCGTCATCATCGACGAAGTACACGCCGTCGCCGGCACCAAGCGCGGTGCGCACCTCGCCCTCACGCTCGAGCGGCTCGATGCGCGCCTGGCTCGCCCAGCCCAGCGCATCGGACTCTCGGCGACCGTGCGGCCGCCCGACGAGGTCGCGCGCTACCTCAGCGGCGGTCGGCCCGTGACGATCGTGCAGCCGCCGGCTGCGAAGACCTTCGACCTCAGCGTCGTCGTGCCCGTCGACGACATGACCCAGCCGCCCGTGATCGGCGGCGATGACCCGACCGAGGCCTCGGGTGCGCCGCAGACTCCGTCGATCTGGCCGCACGTCGAAGAGAGCATCGTCGACCGCGTGCTCGAGCACCGGTCGACCATCGTGTTCGCCAACTCGCGCCGGCTCGCCGAACGTCTCACCGCCAGACTCAATGAGATCTACACCGCGAGGCTCGGCATCGACCTGCCCGAGCAGAGCATCCCGGCACAGATGATGGCGCAGGCCGGCGCGACCGGCGGCGCCGAACCACTTCTCGCCCGGGCACACCACGGCTCGGTGAGCAAAGAGCAGCGCGGCGAGATCGAAGAGGCTCTCAAGACCGGGCGCCTGCGCTGCGTCGTCGCGACGAGCAGCCTCGAGCTGGGCATCGACATGGGCGCGGTCGACCTGGTCATTCAGGTCGAGGCGCCGCCGAGCGTCGCGAGCGGTCTGCAGCGCGTCGGTCGCGCCGGGCATCAGGTCGGCGAGATCAGCCGCGGCGTTCTCGTGCCCAAGCACCGCCTCGACGTGCTGCACGCGACGGTCACGAGCGAGCGCATGACGGCGGGGCTCATCGAAGAGCTGCGCGTGCTCGCCAACCCGCTCGACGTGCTCGCCCAGCAGACGGTCGCGCACGTCGCGCTCGAACCCTGCGACGTCGAGGAGTGGTTCGACCAGGTGCGCAGAGCCGCACCGTTCTCAGCGCTCCCTCGGTCGGCCTTCGACGCCGTGCTCGATCTGCTGAGCGGCCGCTACCCGAGCGACCGGTTCAGCGAGCTGCGGCCGCGCATCGTGTGGGACCGCGTCGCCGGCACGCTCACCGGACGCCCCGGCGCGCAGCGGCTCGCGGTGACGAGCGGCGGCACGATTCCCGATCGCGGCCTGTTCGGCGTCTTCATCGCGGGCGAGGGCGTCGGCCGTCGCGTCGGCGAGCTCGATGAAGAGATGGTCTACGAGTCGCGCGTCGGCGATGTTTTCGCCCTGGGCACCACGAGCTGGCGCATCCAGGAGATCACTCACGACCAGGTCATCGTGACCCCCGCCTACGGCCAGCCCGGCAAAGTGCCGTTCTGGAAGGGCGACGGGCTCGGCCGCCCCGCTGAACTGGGCCGCGCGGTCGGGCGCACGACGCGCGAGCTCGCCACGGCGTCGACGGATGCCCGCCGCGAGCGCCTCGCCGCGGCGGGCCTCGACGACCGCGCGGTCGCGAACCTCGAGGCGCTCTTGACCGAGCAGGCCGCGGCCACCGGGCAGGTGCCGAGCGAGCAGACGCTCATCATCGAGCGCTTTCGCGACGAGCTCGGCGACTGGCGGGTGGTGCTGCACTCGCCCTACGGCCTCGCCGTGCACGCGCCGTGGGCGCTCGCGATCTCGGCGCGCATCCGCGAGCGGCACGGCTACGACGGCGCCGCGATCGCGGCCGACGACGGCATCGTCGTGCGGTTGCCCGACACCGAGGCGCAGCCACCGGGCGCCGAGCTGTTCCTCTTCGAGGCCGACGAGCTGCACGATCTCGTGACGGCCGAGGTCGGGGGGTCGGCCGTTTTCGCCTCGCGGTTCCGCGAGTGCGCCGCTCGGGCCCTGCTGCTGCCCCGCCGAGACCCGGGGCGCCGCAGCCCGCTCTGGCAGCAGCGCCAGAGGGCGAGCCAACTGCTCGAGGTCGCGCGCGAGTTTCCCGACTTTCCGATCATTCTCGAGACGGTGCGCGAAGTGCTGAGCGACGTCTACGACTTGCCGTCGCTCGTCGAGGTCGCTGCGAGCATTGCCCAGCGCAGCATCCGCATCATCGAGGTCGAGACCGAGCTGCCGTCGCCCTTCGCGCGCAGTCTGCTGTTCGGCTACGTCGCCGCCTTTCTCTACGAGGGCGACAGCCCGCTCGCCGAGCGCCGCGCCGCCGCGCTCAGCATCGACCCTGCCCTGCTCGCCGAGCTTCTCGGTCGCGCCGAGCTGCGCGAGGTGCTCGACCCCGCCGTCATCGAGCAGACCGAGGCCGAGCTGCAGCGTCTCGCCCCCGACCGACGCGCGCGCGATGCCGAGGGCGTCGTCGACCTGTTGCGCATTCTCGGTCCGTTGTCGATCGCCGAAGTCGACGACCGCACGCTCGACGAGGTCGACGTGACGGCCGCGCTCGAACAGCTCGCCCGCACCAACCGGGTGTTCACCGCCACGATCTCCGGTGACGCCCGCTGGGCCGTGGTCGAAGACGCCGCACGGTTGCGTGATGCTCTCGGAACGCCGATTCCGCACGGCGTGCCAAGCGCCTTCCTCGACCCCGTGCCCGATCCGATCGGCGACCTCATGGCGCGCTACGCGCGCACGCACACCCCCTTCGCGGCGAGCGAAGCCGCCACCCGGTACGGCGTCGGTGTCGCGGTGGCGACGGATGCCCTCCGCCGGCTCGCCGCCGACCGACGCATCATCGAGGGCGAGTTTCGCCCGGGGGCCTCGGGCACCGAGTGGGTCGACGCCGAGGTGCTGCGCCGACTGCGCTCGCGCAGCCTCGCGGCACTGCGCAAGGAGATCGAACCCGTCACCCCCAGCACGCTCGGGCGGTTTCTGCCCGCGTGGCAGCACGTCGGCTCGGCCGGCGCGCGCGGTACGGCCGCGCGCCCCGGCCTGCACGGCCCCGACGGCGTGCTGCAGGCGATCGAGCAGCTGCAGGGTGTCGCCCTGCCGGCCAGCGCCTGGGAGACCCTCGTGCTGCCGAGCCGTGTGCACGACTACTCCCCCGCCTGGCTCGACGAGCTGTGCGCGAGCGGCGAGGTCGTGTGGGCCGGCGCCGGCAGCCTGCCCGGCAGCGACGGCTGGGTGAGCCTGCACCTCGCGGGCGCCGCGCCGCTGAGCCTCGCCGACCCCGACGACCTCGAGCTCACCGCGCGCCAGCAGCGCGTGCTCGACGCGCTCGCGGGCGGCGGCGGCTTCTTCTTCCGGCAGCTCGCGACGGCGGTCGCCGACGAGGGCGGAGGCGACGATGCGACCCTGGTCGACGAGCTCTGGCAGCTCGTGTGGGCGGGGCACCTCACGAACGACACGCTCGCGCCGCTGCGGGCGACGCTCGGCGGCGGCTCGACGACCCGCCGACCGGTGCCGCGCGCACGCGGGTACCGGGGCTACGCGCGGCCAGCATCCGTCGCCTCTTCAGGGCCGCCCACGGTGGCCGGCCGCTGGTCGCTGCTGCCCGACCGCGAGGCCGACGCGACCCGCCGCACCGCGTTCGCGGTCGACCGCATGCTCGAGCGGCACGGTGTCGTCACGCGGGGAGCCGTGCAGGCCGAAGGGTTGCGCGGCGGCTTCGCTCTCGCCTACTCGGTGCTCGCGCGCATGGAGGAGGCCGGCTCGGTGCGGCGCGGTTACGTCGTCGAGGGCCTCGGAGCAGCCCAGTTCGCGACACCCGCGACGGTCGACCGGCTGCGCACCTTCTCTCGCGATGCGGATGCGGCCCCCGCTCTCGCTCCCCTCGTGCTCGCCGCGACCGACCCCGCCAACCCCTACGGCGCGGCGCTGCCCTGGCCCGCGAGCCTGCCCGACGCGGCTTCAGGGTCGACTGCGCACCGGCCCGGACGCAAGGCCGGCGCTCTCGTGGCGCTCGTCGACGGGCACCTCGCCGTCTACCTCGAGCGCGGCGGCAAGAGCGTGCTGACCTTCACCGACGAGCCGGCGGAGCTCGAGTCAGCTGCGGTCGAACTCGCCGCCGTCGTGCGCGCGCGCCTGCGGTCGCTGCGCGTCGAGCGCGTCAACGGGGCGAGCGTGTTCGGAACCCCGCTCGCCGACGCTCTGCAGGCCGCGGGCTTCGTCGCCACGCCGCAGGGCCTGCGCATCAGGGTCTGAGGGAGGAGCGATGCCCGAGGGCGACACCGTTCACCGCGCGGCGGCGCGACTGCACGCCGCGCTCGCGGGGCAGACGGTGCTGCGCAGCGATGTGCGCGTGCCGCGCTTCGCGACCGCCGACCTGGGCGGAAGACGCATCGATGAGGTCGTCGCACGCGGCAAGCACCTGCTCATGCGCATCGGCGACGTCACGGTGCACTCGCACCTCAAGATGGAGGGTGCCTGGCACGTCATGCGGCTCGGCGAGCGCTGGCGCCGCCCCGCGTTCGAGGCGCGCATGGTTCTCGAGACGAGCGCGGCCGACGGGCCGCCGTGGCAAGCCGTGGGCTTCGCGCTCGGCGAGCTCGACCTCGTCGCCCGCGACGCCGAGCACGAGGTGGTCGGCCACCTGGGCCCCGACCCGCTCGGCCCCGACTTCGACCGCGCCAAAGCGCTGCACCGACTGACCGCCGACCCCGAGCGGCCGATCGGCCTCGCGCTGCTCGACCAGCGCAACGTCGCCGGCTTCGGCAACGACTACCGCAACGAGCTGCTCTTCTTGCGCGGGGTGCTGCCCGAGACGCCCACAGGCTCGGTCGACGTCGAAGCGGCCCTCGATCTGGGCGTGCGGCTGATCCGCGCGAACAAAGATCGCGACGAGCGCACCACCACGGGCAACACGCGGCGCGGCGAGCGCCTGTGGGTCGCGCACCGCGACGGCAAGCCGTGCCGACGGTGCGGCACGCGCATCCGTCGCGGTCTGCTCGGCGATGACGCGCTCACCGAGCGCATCACCTGGTTCTGTCCGAGCTGCCAGCGGTAGCGGCGGCTACTCGCCCGCGATCGCGCGGGCGCCGCTCGGCCGCCAGGCCACGAGTCGCAGGGTGGTGGCCGCGACGAGCGCGACGACGCCGGCGATGATGAGCGGAAGCGCGAGCGCCTCTGCCAACCGGGGCACGATGTAGACGCTCGGGTCGTAGATGCCCGAGGGCGGCGGAACGCTGAAGGCGAACTCTGCGTAGAACGTCAGCACGAAGCCGAGCAGCGTCGTGATGCCGCCGACGACCCAGAGCGCACGCAGCCACGGGTTGCCCGCGACAACGATCTCGAAGTGCCGCTCGTCAGGCGCGGCGGAGTCGAACGCGAGCGCATCGCGGCGCACGGCGGGCATCCGCTCTCGCGCCGTGCTCGCGCCCGCAACGGCCACACCGTCGTCGAGCTGCGGGGCCTTCAGCGGTGCATCGGCTCGGAGAGCGGGAGCCGCGCCTGCGCCACCGCGCTGAAAGGCCGCATCGAACCTCGGGTCGATTCCGTCTGACTGCTTCGTCGCCATGACTGCTCCTTCGCCGCTGGGCTTCTCGGCCGCATCGCCAGTGTAAGCCGGTGCGATCTGCGTGTCAGGGGTCGCCCGGTAGCCTCACAGCATGAACCGGTGGCCGCGTCGACTCAGCGCGGCCGCACTCATCATCGGTCTCATCGGAGGGATCGACGGCTGCCTGCAGGGCGAGGCCGAGCAGGCGGCTCCACCCGCGCTGGCGCAGACCGACGGCACGGGCGAGGTCGTCTCGGTCATCGACGGCGACACCCTGCGGCTCGAGGTCGACGGTCGCGAGCTGCGCGTGCGGCTCATCGGCATCGATACGCCCGAAGTCTTTCCCGACGTCGAGTGCTTCGGCCTCGAGGCAGAGGCGGCCCTGGCCGCTCTGGCGCCGCCCGGCAGCACCATCGGCTTCACCTACGACCGCGACCCTCGCGATCAATACGACCGCGAGCTGCTCTACCTCTTCGCCGCCGACGGCACCTCGATCAACCTCGAGCTCGTCGAGCAGGGCTACGCACGGGCGGTGCTCTTCGAGCCCAACGACCGCTACTGGAACGAGCTGCAGCGGGCCGAGAGAGCGGCGCAGGATGCTCGCCTCGGCCTGTGGGGCAGCTGCTAGGTCGGCTCGATCAACTGCGGGCCGTCGCCCCGCAGGGGCGCGACTGCGTGAAACTCGAGCCGCTCGAGCACGGCCTCGCTCTCGGCCACGATCATGTCGACGAGCGACTGGTCGCCCTCGACGGTCGGGTCGAGCCACTCGTCCCACACCTCGCGCGGCAGCATCACCGGAGCGCGGTCGTGGATGCTCGCCGCCGGCCCGTGCGCCGCGCGCGTCAGCATAGTCGCGGTGAGCACCCAGGGCCCCGGCTCGGCACCGTCGGCGACCGGAGCTCGCCACCACGAATAGAGGCCCGCGAAGGCGAGCTCGCCAGCCTCGGGATCGGTGATGTAGTGCGGGGTCTTGGTCGTTCCCACGGTGTGCCACTCGTAGTAGCCGTCGGCGGGCAGGATCGCCCGCGAGCGCACGACCGCGTTCTTGAAGGTGCTCTTCTCGGTCACCGTCTCGCTGCGGGCGTTGAACGTCGGATACGTCGAGGTGAGCTCGGTGGCCCACCGCGGCACGAGCGACCAGCGGGCCGCCGTCACCAGTCGGGAGGGCATCCCCTCGGGGTCGTCTTTCGGCACTCGATCGACGACGATCGGAACCTGCTGGGTCGGGGCGATGTTCCAGCTCGGCGGCATCGCCACGTCGTCGACCTCGTCGGCCTCGAAATAGGCACCCAGCTCGTCACCGCTCTTGGTGTTGGCGTAGCGACCGCACATCAGGGGCTCCTCTCGGCGAGCGCCGCTCGCAGTCGGTCGGGGTCGACGCGGTAGATCGTGTGCACCTGATCGTCGATGAGCACCACAGGAATCTCGTCCCAGTACCGCGCGTTCAGGTCGGGGTCGTCGAGAATCGAGCGCTCGACGAGGTCGACCGTCTCGAACTCGGTGAGCACGTCGTGCACGACCTGACGTGCGTCGTCGCACAAGTGGCAGCCGGGCTTGCTCAACAGGGTCACGATCGTGGCGGGCACACGACCACCCTAGACACCTGCCTATGCTTATCGGGATGTCTGCCCCCGACGATGACGCCGGCCCTGCCGCGCGCTCGCGCGCCGATCGGCCCGTGATCGCGTTCTTCGACGTGGACAACACGCTGATGCGGGGCGCGAGCGTCTATCACCTGGGCCGCGTCGCCTGGAAGCGTGGGCATCTCGGCTGGCGCGATCTCGCCCGGTTCGCCTGGCAGCAGGCCCGCTTCACGTCGGTAGGCGAGAACTACCGGCACCAGCTGGCCGTGCGCGACCGCGCGCTCGAGCTCGTGGCCGGGCACTCGGTGCTCGAGCTCGAGGCGATCGCCGTCGAGACCTACGACCGGCACCTGCACACTCTGCTGCACCCGGCCGTGGTCGCGCGCGCCCGCGAGCATCTGGCGCAGGGGCACGAGGTGTGGTTGATTACCGCGACGCCCGACGCCTGCGCGCGCGTGATCGCCGAGCGGCTCGGGCTGACGGGCGCGATCGGCACGAAGATCGAGAGCGTCGACGGAGTCTTCACGGGCGCCCTGCTCGGGCCCGTGATGCACGCGGGGCACAAGGCCGACGCAGCCGGTCGCCTGGCCGGTGAGAAGGGCGTGCGACTCGGCGACTGCTGGGCGTACAGCGATTCGCGCAACGATATTCCTCTGCTCGAGCTCGTCGGGCACCAGCAGGTCGTGAACCCGGATGCCGCCCTGGCCCGCTACGCGGCGGCGCGCGGCTGGCCGATCATGCGCGACCGCCCCTGAGCATCCACAGCATGACAAAAGCGCCCGACCCTGAGGCCGAGCGCTTTCGGGGCGGATGCCCTACTTCTTGTTGCGGCGCTGGTGACGCGTCTTGCGCAGCAGCTTGCGGTGCTTCTTCTTCGCCATGCGCTTGCGCCGCTTCTTGATGACTGAACCCATAGAAAATCCTCTGATCGTCGACTGAACGGGAGCAACGGCCCGTTCAGGACCGTGTCATGTACCGACCGAGTCTAGCCGACGTCGGCGATGGGCGTCTCGATGGCCGCTGCGACCGCCGACTCGGGGATGCGGAAGCTGCGGCCGAACCGGATGGCGGGAAGGTCGCCCGCATGCACCATGCGGTAGACCGTCATGGTCGACACGCGCATCATGTCGGCCACCTCGGCCACCGTGAGAAACCGCACATCAGAGAGGTCGCGGGTCATGGTCAGGTCGTCCTTAGGGCATCAGGGGCGGCGCGCCGGTGTGGCGCGAGTGCCTGCCGTTCAGGGTAGGGGCTGGTGTGACTCGTGTAAAGACGCGCGAACGGGGGAGGTCAGTCGCCGTGCTTCCACGGAAGGCGCTTCGTCACGGCCTCGCCCACGTCGTGCAGCTTCTCTTGCGCACCGTGGATCACCGATTGCGCCCGGTGCGACGCATCAGCGGCGACCCGACCGACCGAGCTGCCAGCGTTGGCGAGATCGGCTCCGGCCCAGGCCGCGAACACGGGCGACTGGGCGTCGTCGTTCGGGTCGAACCCCGCGCTCAAGAACGAGATCACCCAGTCTTCGACTTCTTCGAGCGGACCGGCGTCGACCGCGTAGTAGCGGTGCTGGCCCTCTTCGCGCACGGTGACCAGGCCGTGATCGCGCAACACCTTGAGGTGCTTCGACACCGTGGGCTGGGTCGCGTCCATGCGCTCGACGAGCTCACCCACGCTGAGCTCGCCCGCACCGGTATCGTCTCTCAGCGAGGCGTCGAGAAGGTGCTGCAGCAGTTCGCGTCGCGTAGCGTCGGCGATCACGTCGAAGATGTCGGCCATGACACCAGGCTAGTCAGCCTGGGCCGGGAGTACCATGACACGCGGTCTGCCGACCGGTGAGGAGCGTCGATGGCCACGAGCAACCGCATTCGCGGCAACCGTCGCGACGAGCCGACGAATCCGATCGTGCGAGCCTGGTCGGCTGTGGGCGCGGCCGCGACGGTGTCGCCCGCGCGCTTCGCGATCGTCGTCTTCACAGGGCTGATCCTCATCACCACCCTGCTGCTGACGCTCCCGATCGCGAGAGCCGGCAGCGGCACGGGCGCAACCCCTCTGGCCGACGCCGTGTTCACCGCTGTGTCGGCGATCTGTGTGACCGGTCTCGTCACGGTCGATATGGCGACGCACTGGTCGCCCTTCGGAAATGTCGTCATCATTCTCGCGATGCAGATCGGCGGCATCGGCGTGCTGACGATGGCGAGCATTCTCGGACTCATCGTCGCTCGACGCATCGGCCTGCGCGCGAAGCTCATCGCCGCGAGCGACACCAACCCCGCGCGCGGGCATGCCGGGCCGGTGTCTGAATCTCAGGCCGTGCGGCTCGGCGAGATCGGCGGGCTGCTGTTCACGGTCGCAGCGAGCGCCATCATCATCGAACTGGTCATCACCGCACTCGTCGTACCGCGATTGCTCATCGCAGGCTTCGACGTGTGGACGGCCATCTGGCAGGGCTTCTACATCTCGCTTTCGGCCTTCACGAACACCGGCTTCGTGCCTTTCGCCGACGGCATGGAGCCGTTCGCGGCAGACCCGTGGATGCTGTCGGTGCTCTCGATCGCGGTCTTCCTCGGCGCGATCGGCTTTCCGGTCATCTTCGCGCTCGCACGCTGGGCGCGGTCGCGGGCACGGTTGAGCATCCACGCCCGCATCACGCTCGTGACCACGCTGATTCTCATCGTCATCGGCGCCCTCGCCATCCTGCTGCTCGAGTGGAGCAACTCGGCAACGCTCGGCGGGCAAGACGGTGCTGTGCGGCCCATGACGGCCGTCTTCACGTCGATCATGACCCGCTCGGGTGGCCTGAGCACGGTCGACATCGGGGCCATGAACGGTTCGACGCTGCTCGTGCTCGACATGCTCATGTTCGTCGGCGGCGGCTCGGCTTCGACCGCCGGCGGCATCAAGGTCACGACGCTCGCCGTGCTCTTCTTCGCGGCGGTCGCCGAAGCGCGAGGCGTCGACGACATGGAGGCCTTCGACCGCCGTATTCCGAACGACGTGCTGCGTCTCGCGGTCAGCATCGTGCTGTGGGGCGCCACGATCGTGGCGATCTCGACCGTGACGATTCTGCACATCACCAAAGCGCCCCTCGACTTCGTGCTGTTCGACGTCATCTCGGCCTTTGCGACCTGCGGTCTGTCGACCGGTCTCACGAGCAACGACCTGCCCGACTCGGCGAAGTACGTGCTCGCGGCGACCATGTGGGCGGGTCGCGTTGGTACAGTGACCCTGGCCGCGGCCCTCGCCGCCAGTCAGCGTCGGCAGTTGTTCCGCCGAGCAGAAGAGAGGCCCATCGTTGGTTGAGAGAATCCGCCACGACGCACCCGTGCTGGTCATCGGTCTGGGCCGGTTCGGCGCCGCCACGGCCGGGCAATTGCAGCGCCTCGGTCGCGAGGTGCTCGCCGTCGACGAAGACGCCAATCTCGTGCAGAAGTGGGCTGAGCGCGTCACGCACGCGGTGCAGGCCGACGCCCGGTCGCTGGATGCTCTGCGCCAGATCGGTGCCGACGAGTTCAGCATCGCCGTCGTCGCAACGGGCTCATCGATCGAGTCGAGCGTGCTCATCACGGCGAACCTCGTCGACCTCAAGATTCCGCAGATCTGGGCGAAGGCCATCAGCCAGTCGCACGGCAAGATTCTTGCGCGCATCGGCGCGAATCACGTGATCTACCCCGAGGCCGAAGCCGGTGAACGCGTGGCACACCTGGTCTCGGGTCGCATGATCGACTTCATCGAGTTCGACGACGACTTCGTGCTCGTCAAGATGTACCCGCCCAAGCCCATCCGGGGGCTCTCGCTCACCGATTCGAAAGTGCGCACGAAGTACAACATCACCGTGGTCGGCGTGAAGAGCCCTGGCAAGCCCTTCACCTACGCGACCGAGCAGACGGTCGTGTCGAACCACGACCTCATCATCGTCTCGGGCACCGAGAGCGACATCGACCGGTTCGCCTCGCTCGACAGCTGAGTCGAACCGGCCGACGCCGGCGGCGCCGTACTGCGAGCTACTCAGTGGGCTCGGCGGGCGACCCCGGGTCGATGCTCTGCTCGTCGAGCCACTGCTCGAACAGGTCACGGCGCTCATCGAAGCGCTCATCGCGCCGCTCGCCGCGCCCGTCCATGCGCTCACCCATGCGCTGCTCGATGCGCTGCTGCACCTCGCCCCCGCGGTCGCCGCCCGGGCCCCGCACCTCGACGGTGATCGGGCCGCGGTGGTCGGGCAGCACGCGGCCGACACCCACGCCCGCGGCGAAGACGAGGCCGAGGCCGAGCGCACCAGCGAGCGCGATGCCCGTGATGGCGAGCGCTCTCGGGGCACCCGACCGTTGCGGGGCGGGGGCCGCCGGGGCGGTCGCGTCGGCGGGTGGCGGCGTGTCGTTCTGATCGGTCATGGGGATGCTCCCTCGCGGTCGGTGACCCGCGATGAACCGCGAGTCGATGACCCCACGGTGAGGTGCTTCTCTATGAGGTTTCTATGCCAGCTCTATGCGTCGGCGGCCAGTTGCCTTGCCCGTTGCAGAGCGGCCTCGGCCGCTCGCTCGAACAACCCGGCGAGGTCGGCCTGCTGCAGCACGGCGATCGCCTGCTCGGTCGTGCCCTTCGGGCTCGTGACGCGCCGGCGCAGCTCGGCGGGATCCTCAGCGGTCGCCTCTTGCAGCAGCGCAGCACCCAGCACCGTCTGCTGCACGAGCAGAGCGGCGACGTCGTCTTCGAACCCCATCGCGACGGCAGCGCGCGTGAACTCTTCGATGAGCAAGAAGACGTAGGCGGGCCCCGAGCCGCTGATCGTCGAGAGCGCGTCGATCTGCGACTCGGGCAACTCGACGACCGTGCCGACGGTGCGGAACAGGTCGTCGGCGAGCGCGAGGTGCGCGGCCGTCGCGCGAGAGCCCCCGCTGATGCCCGTGACTCCGCGGCCGATGAGCGCCGGAGTGTTCGGCATGGCCCGCACGACCGGGTTCGGCACGACCGCCTGCATCGCGTCGGTCGTGACTCCCGCGGCGACGCTGATGATGAGCGCCTCGGGGTGCAGGCTCGGGGCGATCTCGGCCAGCAGGACCGTGATCTGTGCGGGCTTCACACCGAGCAGCACGAGGCGGGCATCCGTCACCGCCCACGCGTTCGCTTCAGAGTCGTGCTCGACGCCGCGGGCTTCGATCCCTTCGGATCGCAGCGCTGCCGCAGAGGCGTCCGACCGTGTGGTGGCGCGCAGCCCCGAGACCCGAACCCCGGGCTGACGGAGTCCGGTCAAGATCGCGCCCCCCATCGAGCCCGAACCGAGGACGGCGATGGGTGGCAACGTTTCGCTCATGCCACGAGTGTAGGTTGGAGGGCAGTCGCAGAACGGGGAACTGACGACCGAGGAGGCAGGGATGCTCGCAACGACGATTCGTGAAGTGCTCGAGGCCACGCCCGGAGTGCAGAGTGTCGGTACCGTCGACGTTCTCGAATCAGCCGGAGGCGCCCCCGTCGTGATCGCCCGACTCGGCTTCGGCCCGAACACCACCGTCGCCGATGTCGTGCTGATCTCGTCGGCGGCCCGGGCCGCGATCCGCACGCAGTCGCGCGAGGTGGTCGACGTCGTGCTCGAGCCCGAGATCGCCGCGCCGCGCGACGACGCGAACCCGCCGACCGACGTCTTCGTCATCCGCGGCGCCGACTGAGATCGCGCATCACCCGCTCCCGATAATCTGATCAGAACGCGCACTGTCGCGCGCTCTACTCGGTCACTCAGGGAGGGTTATTCCATGGAATTCATGGATGTTCTGCGCTCGTTCTTTCTCGTCGCCCACTTCATCGGCCTGGCCGCCATCATCGGGCCGTTCCTGCTGCAGGCGCGCTGGAAGGGTCAATACGCGTTCCCCGTGGTGCTCGGCGGTGCCATCACCCAGCTCGTGACCGGACTCGTGCTCGTGGGCCTCGCCGAGATGCGCGCGGCGCAGCTGGACTTCGAGGTGGACCACGTGAAGGTCGCCGTCAAACTGGTGATCGGAATCATCATCGTCGTCGTGGCACTTCTCGGGTTCCTCAAGCAGCGCAAGAGCGAAGGGGGCGGCGGCCGCGAGCTGCTGCCGTTCTTCCACACCGCCGGCGGTCTCGCACTCGTCAACACCGCGCTCGCCGTCTTCTGGTGAGCTAGCCGTCGCGGCGCTGCTGCTCGAAGAACTCGCGTAGCAACGCCGCGCACTCTTGCTCGTCGACACCGCCGACGACTTCGCCCACACGGTGCGGCAGCCGGCGCTCGCGCAGCAGGTCGACGACGCTGCCCGCGGCTCCGGCCTTCGCGTCCCATGCCCCGAACACCACGCGGTCGATGCGCGCGGCGAGGATGGCACCCGCGCAGAGCACGCACGGTTCGAGGGTGACGACGAGCGAGCATCCGGTCAGCTGCCAGTCGCCCGTGGCCGCAGCCGCCTCGCGCAGCGCGACCACCTCGGCGTGCGCGGTCGGATCGTGATGCTTCTCGCGTTCGTTGCGGCCCCGGCCGATGATGGTTCCGGCGGCATCGAGCACGACCGCGCCAACCGGCACGTCGCCCGATGCGAGCGCGGTGCGAGCCTCATCGAGCGCGGCCCTCATGGCGTTCCGATCGCCGGCTGAGACCGTGGTCATGACTCGCCCTTCCGTTAGATTGAGCCTATGCGAGTACACGTTGCCGACCACCCCCTGATCACCCACAAACTGACGGTGCTGCGTGATCAGAGCACCCCCTCGGCGACCTTCCGAGCGCTCACCGAAGAGCTCGTGACCCTGCTCGCCTATGAGGCGACGCGGCATGTGCGCACGCACGAGGTCACCATCACGACGCCGGTCACCGAGACCGTCGGGCTTGCCATCAGCGAGCCGCGACCGCTCATCGTGCCGATTCTGCGCGCGGGTCTCGGCATGCTCGAGGGCATGGTCAAGCTCGTGCCGAGCGCCGAAGTCGGCTTTCTCGGCATGGTGCGCGACCACGACACGCTCGAGCCGAGCGTCTACGCCGAGCGGCTGCCCGATCACCTCGAGGGCCGCCAGTGCTTCGTGCTCGACCCCATGCTCGCGACGGGCGGCTCGCTGCTGGCCGCGATCGAGTTCCTCTTCGCGCGCGGCGCCGACGATGTGACCGCTGTGTGCCTGCTCGGTGCGCCCGAGGGCCTCGCGATGATCGAGAAGGCCACCGAGGGGCGCGACGTGACGATCGTGCTGGGCGCGCTCGACGAGAAGCTCAACGAGAAGGGCTACATCGTTCCCGGTCTCGGTGACGCCGGCGACCGGCTCTACGGCACGGTCGGCTAGCCCGGCACCGACTTGACGGTCTGCGCCGCGCTCGGCGATACTGAGCGGCATGACCGTCACCGCGAAGCTCCTGACCGCCCCTGAGGCTGTGGAGACCGCCGGCATGATGATGCCGGTGAGCGCTGACGCGTGTTGTCGAATGTGCGCCTGATCACCTGGCCGATCGCCCGAGTGCCGCTGACTCGCCGTACCCTCGTCTCACGATGAGCGAGAACGACGAGCCGGCACTCCCCGCATCGGGGACGGATGCTCCGGCTCTCGATGCGCGCACCCTCGACTCCACACCCCGAACCGCCGACGCCCCGACGGGCGACGAGCCGTTCGATTCTGCAGAAAGCGTCTCGACGATGTCTCTCGCCACTCTCTCCTCCCGCCCCGCTCCCGCTCCCGTCGCGCCTGCGACCCCCGCGCCCGAACCGGCCGCTCCTCGGCTGCGCGCCGTACCCGAGGGCACGGAGGCGCGCGGCTTCGTGCTTTACGTCGGCTTCGACGAGGCCAAAGCTGCCGCCGCCGGCATCGACCTCGGCCGCCTGGTCACCGAACTGAAGAAGGTGACCGCCGAACTCGCCCCGGGGTCGGAGACTCATGCCGCCGTCGCACTCGCGCCCACGGGTGCGGGCGGTCGCGATGTCGACGTCGTGCGCCTCGCCCTGCAAGACCCCGCTGCGCTCGCGCGCTACCGCCGCCCGAGCGAGCCGCCCGTCGAGACTGCTGCTTTGGGAGTCATCATCGACATCTCGCGCAAACGCGTTCTGCTCGATGGCGAGAGCGCCGCCCTCACCTACAAAGAGTTCGAGCTGCTGCAGTACCTCGTGCTGCGCGAGGGCCGCACGATCGAGCGAGCCGAACTCATCGGCTCGTTGTGGGCCGACGGTGCTGAGGGCGACGACGACGTGCCCAACGAGCGCACGATCGATGTGCACGTGCGTCGACTGCGGTCGAAGCTCGGGGGCTATGAAGACATCGTGCGCACCGTGCGCGGCTCGGGGTACCGGTTCGACCGGCACGCCGACGTCTCGATCCGCTACGCGTCGACGCCGAGCCCTGACTTCTTCTGACGAGGCCGATCAGCAGTCGAGACCGCTGTTGACGGCGATGGGCACGCCCATGTTGTCGACGATGCCTCCATCGGCGAAGGCGGCGACTCCCGCCGTGAAGCCCGAACTGAGCCACCCGACGTCGAGCAGCACGATGTCGCTCGTGAGGAAGGTCTCGACCAGAGCGGGATTGGTCGCCGCTATGAAGGCCGACAGATCATCGCCAACCTGCTCGCCCGCCGGGCCCTGCAGCTGCACCGACTCGCCCTCGACCCCAGGGGAGTCAGCGGCGAAGACCCTGACGTTGAAGGATCCCAAGGGGCGACCGGGAGAGTTGATCACCATGACGTTGGGCCACAGATACTGATCGAACTCGTCGTTGCATTCGCCGGGCGGAACGAGCGAGTACTCGGGGGCTCCGATCACCTCGGTCAGCGACTCGATCGCCGCCTCTGTGCTGCCATCGATCTCGAGTACGGCGAGAACCTGGCCGTCTCCGACGAGTTCGATGCTCTCGGCGCGGAAGATGATCGTGTCGACGACGGGGTCTGGTGCGGGCGTCGACGAGGGCTCGGCGACACTCGGGGCAACAGAGGGCTCGGCGGCGGGCGCTGCGGGGGCGCAGCCGACGAGCGTGAGCAGGGCTGCGACAGCGAGTGCCGAGAGTGCGCGGGTCATGCGCTCACCGTAGAGACTCGCGGGCATGAGCGATACCCCGCGAAGATTTCGAAAATAACGAACTGATAACTAGACAGCGTTACCTTTCCGTTATATGTTTCAAGTGCGTCAACCGTTTGCTGTGGCGGGGGGCGTGGAATGTGATTGCAGGACACTCTTGGTGCAAGGGAAGAGGGCCGGTCGCTCGCCTCGGCGACCGGCCCTTCACTTGCCCGATGCGGGTCGCACCTCGGGTGCCGACACATGCCCTCGCGCGCACGTAGAGTAATCGCATGACCGAGAAGGCTCTGGCTGTCGATGCCTGGGAGGCGCTCTTCCGCGCTCAAGTGTCGGTGCTGCGCACGCTCAGCGCCGAGTTTCCGACCAGCGAGATCTCGTTCACCGAGTACGACGTGCTGTTCAACCTCTCGCGCGCGCCCGAGCGCCGGATGCGCATCCGTGATCTGATCCCCCATCTCTTGCTGAGCCAGCCCAGTGTGAGTCGCCTGATCGACCGGCTCGCCGCTCGTCAGCTCGTCGACAAGCTGCCCGATGCCACTGACGCCCGCGGCACGATCGTGGCACTGCGGCCCGAGGGCTATGAGCTGTTCAAGCGAGTCGCGGTCATCCACGCCGACACGATCGCGCGACGGGTGGGCACGCGGCTCACGCCGGACGAGCTCGTCGAGCTCACGGCACTCTGCCGACGACTGCGCGACTGAATCCACATCCGCGCCGCCTATCGTTGCCCCATGAGCACGAGTGCGAGCATCGTCTGGCTGCGCGACGACCTGCGCGTCGCCGACAATCCCGCGCTGTCGGCCGCCGTCGACCGCGGCGGCCCTGTGGTCGTCGTGTATCTGCTCGACGAGCAGTCGCCGGCAGCGCGACCGCTTGGCGGCGCGAGCCGGTGGTGGCTGCACGGCAGCCTGACGGCACTCGCCGACGACCTCGCCGCGCTCGGAGCGTCGCTCACGCTGCGTCGCGGGCCGGCCTCCGACGTCATCCCGGCGCTTGTGGCCGACACCGGTGCCGACGCCGTCTTCTGGAATCGCCGCTACGGCGCGATGCGCGAAGTGGATGCTGCGCTCAAGTCGCGCCTGACCGACGAGGGCGTGCTGGTGACGAGCTTCGCAGCCTCTCTGCTCTACGAGCCCTGGCGCATCACTTCGGGTTCCGGTGACCCGTACCGCGTCTTCACACCGTTCTGGCGCGCCTGCCTCGCGTCGGGCGACCCTCGGCCACCGCTGCCCGCGCCGACCGCGATCGATGGTCTCGTCATCGAAGGCGACGAGCTCGACGACTGGGCTCTGCTGCCGACTCGCCCCGACTGGGCCGCTGGCTTGCGGGAGGCGTGGACGCCGGGCAGTGCGGGTGCCCACGACCGCCTCGAGCGGTTCGTCGAGCACGGGCTCGCGCTCTACCACCGCCGCGACGAACCGGGCGTCGAGGCGACGAGCCGTCTCAGCCCGCATCTGCGGTTCGGCGAGCTGAGCCCCTTCGAGGTCTGGGCGCGCGTGCACCAGACCCTGACCCCCGACGCCGTGAGCAACCGAGCCAAGTTCCTCAGCGAGATCGGCTGGCGCGAGTTCTCGTACACGATCCTGTTCGGGCGCCCCGACCTGGGTCGCGCGAACTTCCGTCCGGAGTTCGACGCGTTTCCGTGGGGCGAGCCCGATGCCGGGCAGCTGGAGGCGTGGCAGCACGGGCAGACGGGCATCCCGATCGTCGATGCGGGCATGCGCGAGCTGTGGACCACCGGCTACATGCACAATCGCGTGCGCATGATTGTCGCGTCGTTTCTCACGAAGAACCTGCTCGTCGATTGGCGCACCGGCGAGGAGTGGTTCTGGGACACCCTTGTCGATGCCGACGAGGCGAGCAATGCCGCCAGCTGGCAGTGGGTCGCGGGCTCGGGCGCCGACGCGGCACCGTACTTTCGCATCTTCAACCCGATGCTGCAGGCGGAGAAGTTCGACCCTCGAGGCGACTATGTCAACCGCTGGGTTCCCGAGGCAGGAACGCCCGGCTACCCCCCACCGATCGTCGACCTCAAGGCCTCCCGCGCCGAGGCTCTCGCCGCCTACGACGCCGTCAAGGCCGCGAAGGCATGACGCGAAGATGAGAGTGCTCTCATGCACTCCTCCTGGTGGTCTCATGGTGGCGCGAGAGAGTTCAGCTATCGACGGAGCACCGGGCGGCATCGCCCCGACTCCCCCGCAGCGCGAAAGGGACCACTCATGGAAGCCAAGAACTGGATCGCCATCGGAGCCGCCTCGGCTCTCGGCCTCGGCGTGATGGCCGCAGGCGCAGTCACGACGGCGAACGCCCTGCCCCTCGTGGCCAGTGCCACGAACCTCTCCGTTCCGGGCATCTCCACCGGCGACAGCGCCGACGACTCGAAGGGCAACGCTCTGCTGTTCTCGGTGTCGAGCGACAGCATCATGACCCCGAGCCCGACGAGTACCCCGAGCCCGACGTCGAGCGTGAGCCCCGCATCGCCCGTCTCGCCCGCGAGCGTCTCGGCCCCGTCGCCGGCGAGCCCCGATTCGCCGCCGTCGCCCGCGTCGCCCGCGAGCCCCGCATCGCCCGCATCGGTCGACAGCCCCGCAAGCGTCGGTTCGTCCGACTAATCCGCCACACGTCGACAGACGATCTCTGGCATCGACGACGCCCCGCCCGGTTCTGCGACAGAACCGCGCGGGGTGTCGTCGTCTGTGCGCGCATCGTCGGCGCCCTGCGGCATACTCGCTCAGGTGCGCACCTCTGTCGTTCCTCCTCCGGTCGTGCTCGCCGTGCTCGCGATCCTCTCGGTGCAGTTCGGCAATGCGATCGCCGGATCGTACTTCTCTGAGGTCGGTCCGCTCGGCGCTGCCGCGTTGAGGCTCGGCTTCGCCGCGGTGATCCTGATCGTCGCGGTGCGCCCGCAGGTACGGGGGTGGAGCAGGCAGACGTGGGTCGGGGTCGGGATGCTCGGTCTCGGTCTGGCCGGCATGAACGTGCTCATCTACCAAGCGATCGCGAGCATCCCGCTGGGCGTCGCCGTCACGATCGAGTTGCTCGGTCCGCTCGCCGTCGCGGTCGCGGGCACCCGCCGATGGCGCGACCTCGGCTGGGTCGCGCTCGCGGCGCTGGGAATCGTCGGCTTGTGGCTCAGCGGCAACGGCGATGACGGCGCGCTCGCCCTCGTCGGTGTGCTCGCCGCACTCGGCGCAGCCGCGTTCTGGGCCCTCTACATCGTCGCCTCGGCGAGGCTTGGCCCTCGTGCCCGTGGCGTCGACGGGCTCGCGATGGCCATGCTCGTGGCCGCGATCATCGTGGTGCCGCTCGGCGCGGTACCGGCCAGCGCGGCCGTCGTGCTCGACCCGATGCTGCTGGTCATCTTCGCCGGCATCGCCGTCTTGACCTCAGCCGTGCCCTACGCGCTCGAGTTCATCGCCCTCAAGCGCATGCCGACACGCGTGTTCGGCGTGCTGGCGAGCCTCGGCCCAGCCGTCGCCGCGCTCGCGGGGCTGCTCGTGCTCGGCCAGGCCCTCGGTCTGCTGCAGCTCGCGGCCATCGCCGCCGTCGTCATCGCGTGTGCCGGAGCGGTCGCGACCTCGCCTCGACCGCCCGTCGTCAGCGCGGAGGCCGTGCTCCCGCACGAGTGACCGCCTGGCTCGCGACCAGCACGCCCGCCCGAGCGGCGTCGACGAGATCGTCGCCGGCGAGCAGGGCGGTGAGAAGGCCTGCCGTGAACGCGTCGCCCGCGCCTGTCGGGTCGACGGCTTCGACGGCCGTGACGGGTACTTCGATGATCGGCTCGCCCCGACGTGCCACGACGACGACGCCCGCACCATCGGTCAGAACGACCGCGGGAGCGATCTCGAGCAGCGAGTCGATGAGCGCAGCCTGGTCGTCGGTGCCCGCGAGCAGTCGCCCCTCGGCGAGGTTGGGCAGCAGCAGGTCGATGCCCTGCAGCGCCGCGCGGAACGCGGCGACTCCGTAGTCGGCGATGAAGCCCGCCGACCCGGGGTCGAGCGTCACCAGCACGCCGTGCGCGTGAGCCCGGTCGATGAGTGCGCCGAGCACCGCGGCGCTGAAGGCGTCGACGAGACTGTAGCCGGTGAGGTGCAGCACGGCGGCATCAGCGAGCAGCGCGTCGGTGACCGCGTCGGCGCTGAGCCCCGCGTTGGCCCCCCGGTCGGTCAGCATCGTGCGCTGCTCGCCGTCGACGACGATCACGATCGTGCCGGTCGCCAGCGACGGATGCTCGCTCAGGTGCGGCGTGACGCCGAGGTCGCGCAGCACCGCGCCGTGGCGCTCGAGGTCGCCGACCCCGACGCAGCCCACGAAGTCGACCGGCGCACCCCGGCTGGCCATCCACGCCGCCGTGTTCGCCGCTGAACCGCCCTCGTGGCGCGAGATGCGCGCGGTCGTGTCGGTGTCGGGCCGCACGGGCCCGATCGGCACCACGATGATGTCGTCGATGACGTCGCCGATCACGACCGCGCGCGCACCCGTCATGCGGCTGCCCGCTAGCCTCGCGCGGCCCAGGCCGCGGCGATGCGGCCGGCGACGGCCACGTTGTTGCGTGCGAGGTCGAGGTTGACCTCGAGACTGCGGCCCTCGCTGAGCTCGACGATGCGGCCGAGCAGGAAGGGCGTGACGGCCTTGCCGCGGATTCCCTGGGCGTCGGCTTCGGCGACAGCAGCGGCGAGCACACGATCGTGCTCCTCGCGCTCCCAGGCCTGCTCTGCGGGAATGGGGTTCGCGACCACGATGCCCTGTCGGTGCCCCAGAGCGTCGTGCGCGGCCATGACGTCGGCGACCTGCTCGGCAGTATCGACCGCCCAGTCGAGGGTGAAGTCGCTCTCACGCAACCAGAAGCTCGGAAACACGGTCGTGCCGAGCCCGATGACGGGCACCGAGTAGGTCTCGAGGCGCTCGAGGGTGGCCGCGATATCGAGCACGCTCTTGACACCCGCCGAGACGACCGTGATCGGCGTCACCGCGAGCGTCGAGAGGTCTGCCGATTCGTCGAAGGTCTCGCTCGCACCGCGGTGCACGCCGCCGAGACCACCGGTGGCGAAGACGCGGATGCCCGCCATCGCCGCAAGGTGCGCCGTGGCGGCGACCGTCGTCGCGCCACTCGCCCCGCGCGCGGCGAGGATGGGCAGATCGCGCACGCTCGCCTTCGCGAGGTCGTCGTCGGCGATGCGCCGTACGCCCTCGGCATCGAGGCCGATGCGCGGCACCCCGTCGAGCACCGCGATCGTCGCGGGCGTGACACCGGCATCACGCAGGATGCTCTCGAACTCGAGCGCCGCCTCGTGGTTGCGCGGCCGCGGCAGGCCGTGGCTGATGATGGTCGACTCGAGGGCGACGACGGGTCGGCGCGCGGCGAGTGCCGCAGCCACCTCATCGGATAGCTGCGGCAGGGGGATCACGAGGTCATGCTACTGGGCGTGCCCGCACCGCGCCGACGCCGCAGAAACCCTGCTCCGACGAGAAGGAGAATCGCGGCGGCGCCGAGCGAAGCGGGCACCACCGGGGAGGCTCCGGTTCGTGCGAGCTCGGCGTCGTCGTCGCCTCCGGCACCCGCTGCGGCGGGAACGAGACCGACCCACGCAAAGCCCGCTGAGTCTGCAGGAACGTCAACCTGTGCGCGCCCGTCGTTAGGCGTGCCTTCTGAGTCGAAGGTGACCTCGGTGCCGCTCGGCGGAACGGCGGCGACATCCCACTGCCCCGCCGGTATGTCATCCACAATGACCGTGCCCTGCGCGTCGGTGACGTAGTCGCCCGCCGCCGTCGAGAGGAACGACGACCCGCCGACATCGGCCGAGCTGGCCTCGAGAATCGCATCGAGCGAGACGGTGACTCCCGGAGCAGGCTCCTCATCGCTGTCGAAAGCCCCGTCACGATCCAGGTCGAACCACACCACCACGGCGATCTTCTGGCGACCAGGTTCGGCGCCGAAACCACCGGGCGGCGGAGTGCCGAGGGGAGCGTCAGGAAGGTCGTCGAACCGTTCGGGCAGGTCAGTCGGGTCAAGATCGGAGAATTCGTCGATGTCGAGCTCGTCTTTGATCTTGTCGTCTTCGAGGGCGCCCTGGTCGTCGAGGTCTTCCAGGATCTCGTCCAGGGCATCGTTTCGCTCATCGGGAGTGAGGCCCGGCGGAAGGGCTTCGACTTCGATGTCGAAGAACTGCTTGGCAGACATGCGGCGGCACAGCCCGAATGATGAGCCGGTGCCGGTGTAGATCGCTTGGGCTCCCGGCGCATTCCAGTTCAGACCGTCGCCCCGGCGCACCGGGGGAATGATGTCGCCCCAGTGCTTTTGGTTCGAGGGATAACTCACTGAAGGATCGAAAACGAGGTAGGTGGTGTCGTCCACGGTGTAGCTGAGGTCGTGGCTGACGTGGTCGTTGCGTGCGCCTCGAGGGACTCCGTCGGCGGCGCTCGCACTGACGGTGATCATGCGGTACGGATTGGTGACCGAGTGCGTGCGATGGCAGATCGTCACCTTGTTGCTGTCCGGAGCCGCCTCGACCGGCGGAACCGCGCCCAGGATTCCGATCAGCAGAGCGACGGCAGCCGCGCCGGTGACGGCTGTCGCGAAGCGGCGAGGATCGAGGCGCATGACGTACTCCGTGGGGTCAGGATGGCGCCCGCGTCAGCACGCAAGCGTCTTACTGAATCAGCTTCACGGAGAGGGAGCAAGCGTGATCGCCGCCGCATGTACGCATTACGTCACTGCGCTCGGCTCTTCGGCAATGCTGGTGCCCGTCGGGGCCGAAGAAATGCTAGACAACCAGCTTCGCGCCGCATCGACGATCCAGGGCACGCAAAAGCCCCCCACCCGTGGGCAGGGGGCTGGACGCGCGCCCGGAGAGACTCGAACTCCCAACCTTCTGTTCTGTAGCCGACCTGGAGGAAGAACTCAACTTCTGGGCGATTCTCTATCGCGGCGGCATCTGCACGACGGGAGTGCTCGCTCATGTCTGAGCGCGAGCCCGATCTCGACGGCCCGGTCGTCGAGTCGCCCATCGCCGAGCATCCCGAGATCGGTGAGGGCGTCGTCATTGTACCTTCGCCAAGCGCGCCCGATGAGCTCGCGTATACGGGTCCGTTCGATGTGATCGCGGCCGGTCTCGGCGCGCTCGTGCTCGTGTATGCGGGGTTCGCGCTGCTCGGCCGTAAAGCCACTGATTCAGGCATCCTGGCCTCACTGGATGCCCACCGACTCCGCCGCGCCGCCCTGCGACCCGAACAAGGCGGCGCGGCGTGACCATGCTCGACTTCTCGGTTCTCGCCGACGAGACACCACAGTGGGCCGCCGAGTGCTTCTTGTGCGTGCCTGACGAGCTCGGCTCGTACAACGAGGCGATGCACCTCCACAGCCACCAGCCGATGACGTGCGATTGCTGCGGCGAGATCGTGCCGCATCGCCTGCACTACGAGATGAACCACGGCGCAAACCCGAAGATGCACCACCCCTACAGCATCACCATCGATCTCTGCATGTCTGCCTGGTTGCGCCTCAACCATCTTCGCTACGACATCACGCATGGGCAGCTGCCCGCCGCGCGTGACCTCTTGGTCCTTGAGCAGCTCAACCTGCTCGTCACACCCGAGGGCGACTTCGTGCCTCGTTCACCGATTTCAGAGACAGGAGCATGACCATGACGAACACACGCATCCAGGCAGCCCACCCGCTGGAGGTCGAGACCTTTGAGGTGGTGCTCGACCGTGAGCAAACCGAGTACGTCGCCTCACTGTTGCTCGCTGAGGCATCCAAAGACTCTGGAGCGCGCGAACTTGCAGGACGGATCGCCGCGGGCCTCCTCAACAGCAGTTCGCCCGATTCAGGGAGCGACCAGTGAAGACACGATTCAGCACGAGAATGTGGTTGGCGTGGTTGGTGCTGCGCGGGCAGATTGTGAGCGCCCGTTGGGACTCAGGCGGAACGACCGAGGTAACTTTTCGCAATCAGGACATGCGACCGCCACTCGCCCCTGCGCGGGGGAGCGACCAGTGAGCGGGTCGTCTGCCACCATCCCGCGCCCGGCGACGCACTTTCACGGCTGGCCGGGGTCGTTGTGTTCGTGTTCGGCTGTGCGGCCTGATTCCGGGGAGGGTGACCGATGAGCGGGTGCCTGTGGGACTTCGAGGAAGGCGGGTTGCGGTTCGAGGCCCACGACTACAGCGGCGACGGTGGAACCTGCGTGAACTGCTATAGCTATGCACCTAGTTCTCCCGATTCAGGCACTACCACCTAGGGCCGAGAGTGACTAGCCCGCGCTGTGGGGGAAGGCCGATGGCGGGCGTAGCCGATAGGTATGAAACATGACGATTTCTGCCGCATGGCGTGCCGCGATCGACGAATACCTAGCCCAGCAGACCGCGGCGGGCGCTCCCTCCACGACCCGCTACACGCGGTGCCAGCATCTTGAGCATCTCGCGCGGCGCATCCCAGCCGACCCCTGGCAGGTGTCGGGCGCGCAGCTGGTGGAGTACGCGGCCGCGCAGACGTGGGCCGTCGAGACCAGGCGCGGGCGCCGCTCGACGTTCCTGTCGTTCTGGCGGTGGGCAGTCGCCACAGACCGCACGGTCGAGAATCCGGCGCTGATGCTGCCGAAGGTCAAGGCGAAGATCGGCCGTGCACGGCCAGCACCTGAGGCGGTCTACCGTCAGGCGGTCGCATCCGGCGACGTGCGCGCTCGCCTGATTCTGCGCCTCGCCGCCGAGGTCGGCCTGCGCCGCACCGAGATCGCGAGCATCCACTCGAGCGACCTCGTCGAGGACCTCGTCGGCTGGTCCCTCGTCGTGCACGGGAAGGGTGACCGTGAGCGAGTCGTGCCGTTGCCTGACGGTCTCGCCCGGGTGCTGCGCAACCTGCCGCCCGGCTATGCGTTCCCGGGCAACTTCGGCGGCCATCTGTCGCCGCGATGGGTCGGCAAGATCGCCGCGCAGCTGATGCCAGGCGATTTCACACTGCACACGCTGCGCCACAGGTTCGCGACCCTCGCCTACCAGGTCGACCGTGACGTTTTCGTCGTGCAGGAGCTGCTCGGCCATGCGAGTCCCGCGACGACTCGACGGTACGTGCAGACGCAGTCGGAGAACCTGCGCCGCACGGTCGTCGCGGTCGCCGACTAGCGGGGGACGTGTCGGATCGCCATTGCGTTGCCGCCGATGAGGAGCACGGCGGCTGCGATGTTGAGCGCGTACTGTGCGACGTCGTCTGTCACGGCGCCGAGCAGGACGAGCAGGGGCGCGACGGCGGCGATGATGCCGTAGAGCCAGGCTCGCACTCGAGGGCTGAACCACTCGGGAGCGGCGGCGTGCTGCGGCTGGGGATTGTCGTTCATGGGGTTGTCTCCTCTAATCGAGTAGGTCGTCCCACCCCTCGGGCGGGGGTGGGATGGGTGTTGCGCCAGCCTTGTAGGCGTGGTCGACGAGAGCTCTGATGTAGAGCCATGAGAGGCGGTCGCGGCGCTCGAGGGCTCTTATGCGCCGGTTGAGCCGCACCAGGAGCGCGACGATGTATCCGAGCGCTGCGAGGAGCAGCGGGGCTGTGATGGAGAGGAATATGGCCTCGTTCATTAGCTCACGGTCCGAGGTCGGTTGATGTCCTCGGCGAGGGCGTCGAAGTCGGGGCCGAGCGCGACACGCACGCGGTCGGCGATCGCGTCGGCGTCGACCTCGGCCGTCACGGTGGACCCTGCTGCGATCGCGGGGAGGATCGCGTCTGCGATCTCTTTCACCAGCTGCGCTCTTGCGGTCTCGACGCGGGTGACCTCGGCCCGCACAGATGCATGGGACACCTGCTCAGCGTTGAAACCCAGCATGTCACTGATCGGCCGCGCATCGTCACGGTCGCGGCCGATGCGGTGCACCGTGAACTCTCCCGTCAAATACCATTGCCCGTTGTCGGACTTCATCCATGCCATGTGCGTTTCTTTCTCTCGATCTCGGTGATGCTCGACGCTGCTGCTGGTGGGTCGGTCTTGACGTTGACCCAGTGCCACGGCTCCGAACGAAACGGGCGCCCGTCGACTTGGATGTTGCGCCATCCGTTCGAGGCGAGCAGCCGGTAGAAGGTGGTCGAGTTGCGCTCGGCGAACGTCGCCCAGTTGCGAATGTCGATCGCTCGGCCGGCGAGGTGGTCGGAGACGGTCTGCCCGGGGTTGATCTGCTGCTGCTCGGCGCGGGTGCGGTAGGCGCCAGCGCGGCGGAACTGGGCGGCGAACCCGAACGAGGCGATGAGATCGGCCTGCAGCTTCTTGAACCATGCCGCGGGCACGTTCGCCAACTCGGCAGTCTTGCCGTCGATGCCCTGCCCGATGCTCGTGAGCTCGGAGGGTTTCAGCGCGCCCGGTGTGACAGTCATGGGCTCGTCACGCTCCGACCGGGAAGGGAGTGCATCCCGAGATGTTCGGAGAGTGTGACGTGGCGCCAGCGACAATGCTCCCGTCCGACTGGACGACGACGCGCACGATCGTCGCGGCAGAGGAGCCATCGATCACGGCGGAGAAGATCGACACCGATCCGCCCGGCCGGAAGCCGACCGGTAGCTGCGCGATCGTCGTGCTCGACCCCCCTGTCGGGCGGCCTTTGAGGTAGACGACACCGTTCTTGCGACGATACTGGGGCAGCTGGCCTGAACTCCACCCGTTGATGAGGGTGAGGTTGATCCAGCCGGTGTCAGCGATCGCGAGGTTGCCGATCGCGTCGGAGACGCTTTCTAGTCCTTCGTTCATGTAGTCCGACCATTTGGTGCCGATCGGGGTGGTTTCGACGTATCTGCCGACGCCGTTGGCGTCGAGGCTGCCTAGTGTCATGTGTTTTCTCCCTAAATCCAGATGTCCATCTCGAACTGGCCGCCGAGCCGCCAGGTGACCGCATCTACGACCTCGTTGATGGGCGTGCCGCCGATCGTTGTGGTGTAGCTGATTGGGCTGCCCGGCATCGCGTCGTAGTTGTTGACCGCCACTAGTCGTAAGGGTGAGCTTTCGAGACCGACTGGGTTTCGCAGGGCGACGGCGAGCTCTGCCTGGATGGTCGTGAAGTTGCTGAGGCCAGCACCAATCACTGGGCCGGGTACGGGCATCTCGATCAGCCCGCCGTGCGGATAGTTGAGCTCGGGGAACGCATAGGGCGTGTGTATCGGTCGCGCTGCGGGGTTCGATTCGCTGCCTTGGAATCGGTAGAGCATGTTGAGTGGCAGTCCGCTGGTGGTGACCTCGAAGTCGACGAGGTTGTCGCCAGCTATAACGGTGATGGAGGGGGAGAGGGTGTAGGGGTAGTCGGTGAGTATTGCCGTGCCGTCACCAGGGCAGAAGAGTCGCTGACGTGTGCCGATCAGGAGCGGTTTCATCGTCGCGAAGGTGGCCTCGCCGACCTCGATGACGTGACTTGACTCGAACAGCGGGGTCGGGCTGGATCGATCGACGAAGTTTGGGGTCCATCCGGCGCCTGTGGAGGTCGGATAGAGGTCGCCTTCGGTTTGGTGCGCGGTGAGGATTGCATCGAGATAGCCGCGTGCAGTGTTGGCGGTGAAATTGAGAGGCAGGCCCTCGAGGCTGCCGTCCACGTCGTACCACACGAGGCTGTCGAGCACAGCTTCTTCAGATTCGACCTCGAGCGTGTGCACCGTGCGCGTGCGGATGCGGCCGGTGACGATTAGGCGGAAGGTGCGACCGCTGCCTGCTCTGGGCGGCGAGACCCAAGATTGTGCCGTCATGATCGCGGTGAGGTCGGCAGTCGTGCCGCTCGCGAAGACACTCGTGAGGTCTGAAGTGAGATCGCCTGCGTAGGCTGCAGTGAGGTCTCGTGTGAGGGCGAAGTCGCCGAAGCGCTGTGTGAGCTCAATCGTGATGATCGAGCCTTCGCTGGTGAGCGAGCTCGCTGAGGGCGTGAGGACTGAGATGCGCCCCTGTACGTGGGGGGACCATCCGCGGTCGACGGTGATGCTGCCGATGTCGTCAGCGGGTTTGAGTGGAGTGGTGCCGGAGTAGATGCGGACCTCGTGCTCGTCGACGATCACGGTTCGATCTCCTCGAACTCGACCGTGAGACGCCAGTGGTTGAACTTGGCGTCGTGCACGAGCTCGCATTGACCCTCGACGGCGTAGGTCATGTTGCGTTCGGGCTGGTCGGCATCGGTGTAGGTGAACCACGCGGCGGCGGCGTGCATTTCGAGGGCGGCGTGGGCCTCGTCGCGGTCGAAGTAGAGCGCGTCGAACGTTCCCGCCCTGAGACGTGACACGCCGAGGGTGAGCCAGCGGGCCGCTCTGCCGACGATCGTGTGGAAGATGTTGCTGGACACGCGGCGGACTGCGTAGCGGCTGATGAGGTCGGGGCTGGTCGTCGTGTCGCCGTCAGAGATCGTCACGTTGTCGCGCACAAGAATCCGGCTCATACGACTCTCATTCCGTTGCGGGTGAACCCTTCGAGGTTCACGCGGATGGTTCGGTTTTCGCGCAGCTTGCGCTCGAGCTCTGAGTCGTCAACGTCGAGCCGCGTGTTGACCACTGCCGGGGTTTCGGCGAGTAGGCGGTTGCGTATCTGGATCGCTTCCTTCTGCTCTTCCAGGTGGCCGCGTGCGGCGTCGACTGCCGCGTCGTAGAGGTTCGCGGCGGCGGCGCTGTCGTCCTGTCGGCTCACGATGCCGTCGAGGTGGCTCTGAACCTCCTGCAGCTTGATCAACTGGTTCTCGACCGCGACGAGCTGCTCCTGAGACTCGAACGTGCCATCACGCTGCAGCTCGACGTTGCTCTGCACGGACTCGTTGACTCGGCCGAGAACTTCCTCGAGCGCACTCTTGGACCCTGCCTCGGCGGCAAGCATCGTGTCGAGGGCGACTCCTGCATCCTCGGCTCGCTTCTTGACCTCTTCAAGCCGGGCGGAGTCGTTGATGATCTGCGAGATCGTGTTCTGCACGTGACCCTCGGAGAGGAACCGATTGCCCGACTCGATCATGTCGTCGAACATCGCGGCGACGTTCTCGGCGTTCGCTTTTGCGGTGTCGCCCCACGTCTTCGCCCACTCGGTGACGACGACGCCGAGGCCCGCGCCGATCAGACCACCGATGCCGGGAATCCAGGCGGCGAGCCCCTCGAGTCCCTTGCCGACTGAGGCGACCGCGCCCTCGGCGGTGCCGTCCCACTCTTGGAATGCTTCGGTGAGGCTGCCCTTGACCGTACCGGCCAGATCGCCCGCGCTGCTGTCGACGCCCTCGAGGTCTTCGCTGATGCTCTTGGTGCGGCTATCGCTCTCGGTCTCCCAGTCGACGAACACGCCGGGTATGAAGTCGATGTTCTTGGCGGTGTTCTGTGCCGCACGGTCGACCTTCTCGAAGTCGCGTTCTTGCGAGCGTGCGGTAGTGCGTGAGGTCTCGTTGACCTCGTTGAGGGCGCTCTGTACGGTGCGGCTGCCTTCCTCGACCGAGGTCGTGTCGGCGTAGAAGTTGATGCCGATGCCTTTAGTCACCGTTCACCCCCTTCCTGTATCGCTCGACGAGAGCGGTGACCCAGACGCGCACAAGCTGCCGACCCATGAGTGAGGCGGCTTGGAGGCCGACGCGGCCATACTTCTGACGGTTCGGCAGACCTCGGTTGATCATCCGGTTCGCCTGATAGAAGCGGCGGGTGGCGGGTGAGCGATCGCCGATCTTCACGCGGCGAGTGCGAGCACCGAACTCGACGGCGTGCCAGTCCTCGCTGGGGACGAGGCCGCCGCTGAGCGGTTGCGCGCTCTGAGCGGCGTAGACAATGAAGCCGTCAGAGCCGACGACGACGCGGGAGTCGGCGACGATGGTGTCGTGGTCTTGCGGGCCGGTGCTCTGCTCGTTGAGCAGCTGGCGCCAGGTGTCGCCGAGTTGCTCTCGAGCGTCGCCCATCATCGCGGCCTGCAGGCCGTCGTCAGCTTCTTTCAGCTGCGCGACGACCTGCAGGACGTCTTCCTCGGCGCCAGCGTAGACCCGCATGGAGAGGCTTACGCGGTGAGGGTGATGGTGGCGGCCGGTGAGGCGCCGGCCGAGTTGGTGACGATGACCAGGGCCTCGCCTGCGGTGGCGGCGGGCACGACGGCGTGGATCGTGCGGCTGTTGACGAGGATGAACTCCGCCGTCTCGCCGTCGATCGTGACTGACGTGGCGCCGGTGAAGCCGGTGCCGGTGATGACGACCAGCTCGCCGCCGTCTGCGTCTGCCGTGTCGGGGGTGATGCCGGTGATCGCGGGCACCACGATGGTCGGTGCGCCGTAGACGGGCTTGCTGCACGGCATCTGCAGTGTCGAGGTTCCCTTCTGGTCGACTTGGTTGCCGAGGCGGGGCTCGATGAGCACAGCGGTGACGGTGGCCTCGAGGTCGCCGTCACGGTCGGGCTTGTAGGTGAACTCGGCCGTCTCGCCGCCGTGCTCGAGCAGGAAGCGGTAGAGGCTGTCGGGGTTGTTGTAGTCGTGCACGAATGACAGCGCCAGCATGTAGCTGGCGGCGCCGACGTCGTGCGAGTGCGCCTCGGGGTTGCCGCCCTTGAAGGTGGCGACGGGGCGGGTGGGGATGATCTCGGCGTTGCTGCAGTGACGCACGTAGTCGTCGGTGCCGATCTTGATCGAGAGGCGGGTGACGGCCTTGGCGGTGGAGAGGATCTCAGTCATCGGATTCTTCTTTCTGAGTTTCGAGTTGGATGCTGATCATGAAGGCGTGGCGGTTCGAGCCGTGGATGCGGCGCTCGGCTGAGCTCCACGTGATGAAGGGAATCTCGTCGAGAATCTCGATGACTTCGGCGAGGCGGTCGTCGAGGGCATCCTCGACGAGGTCGGGGTCGGTCACGCTGGTCACGACCCAGAGCTCGTGTGTCTCGCCAAATCCACCGCGCGGGTTTTCGGGGGAGGGCACGATGCGTTGCCGGACGATCTGCAGCACGCAACGGATGCTCGGATCGTCAAGGTCGATCGCGCGGGGGTCGGGCACTACCTTGTAGCCGGTGAGGGTTGCCGTGGCGAGGTCGGCCGTGAGCCGGTCTCCGAACTGCTTGCGACTGTAGACGCTCATCATCCGACCCTCGGCACACCGGCAGTGGGGCGGATGATCCGGCGAATTGTGGCATCCATCGGGTAGACCCGCACCTGGAAACTTTCGCCGCCCATGGCGTCGTCGGTGGGGCCGGCCTTCTGCGCGTTCCACAAGGCGACAGCCTGCATGTATTGGGCGTAGCGGTATCGGGTCGGTACTGGCGCACCCTCGGCGAGAACCGGGGCGTACTCGATGACTTGGTGCTTGGCGACGTCGAGCAGGTCATCGAGGAGCGCGTCCGAGGTGGGCGCGTTCGACCAACGGGCTCGCAGGCTGGTCCGATCGTGCCAGGTGGTCATGATGCTCCTCTCGGGTGTTGCGCTGCCCGCCCGGCGTGCCAGTCGGGCGGGCAGCGGTCGGTTACGGCGTCGGCAGCGTCTCGCCCGCGGTGCGCTTGATGACCAGGCGCGGGTCGTGGGTGTCGAGGCGCATGTATCCGAACACGCCGACGTCGACCTTGCCGTGCGAGACGGAGATCGCCGAGAGCTGCAGCGGCGCCTTCTCCTTGAGCGTCATCGCGCGGCTGTCGAACGCGACGCCCTGGTTGGCGGCGAGTGCCGGGTCGTGGGTGACGATCAGCTTGCCGCCTGCGGTCTGCGCGACGCCCTCGGTGATGTCGAGGGTGATCTCTGCCGACTTCAGCCAGAGCGGCAGGTTGTCGGTCGGGAGGTCCTCGAGCAGGCCGAACTGCGTCGCGCCGAGGAACACGCGGTTGGCGCGACCGCCCTCGATCGCGCGCACGTCGCGGACGAGCTGCTTGATGAGGGCCACAGCGTTGCCGGTCGCGACGGACGCGGAGCCGCCCGCCGAGGCGAGGGTCGCACCAGCTGCGAACGCGGCGGCCAGCACGCGGGTGCGGGTGCCGACGTTGGTCTTGCGCTGGTAGTTGCGGCCGACTGCCTGCCAGAACGAGCGGGTGAGCTCCTCGTCGGCGAAGTCGATGAGCTGGCGGGGCATGCCCCAGCCTGCGGCGACTCCCCAACCGGTGAAGACGACGGGCTCGGTGCTGACGTCGTTCGAGGGGACTTCGGTCGCGTCGTCGCCGTCGTACTCGTCGACGTCGGGGGTGTCTCCCCAGCGCCAGCCCTCGCCCTTGAACTTCGTCATCATCTCGGGCTGGCCGATGGCGTTGACCCAGGTGCGGGTCTCGTCGCTTGCCGTGAACAGCTCGTCGAGCCACTCGGGGCGGGTGAACGCTTCGCCCGCGTCGTCCGAGGGGAGCACGTTCGACAGGGCGAGCTGGAAGTCGCTGAGTCGCCCGGTCGAGGCTGCGGCCGACATCTGTCGGACGACGCCCTCGAGGGTGAGCTTGGGCTCGATGACGGTGACGCCCGTCGGCTGCTGCGTCTGCAGCTCGGGACCGGCGGCGACTGCTGCCGTGATCGGTGCGGCTGGCGCGGGGCCGGCCAACTGCTCGGTCGCCTCGAAGGCGGTGAGCGCGGTGTCGTGCTGCTCCTGCGTGATCTTGCCTGCGGCCAGTGCCGCCGCGAGCTGGGCTCGGTTCATGATGCGGTGTTCCTTTCGTGACGTTGCCAGTGCGGCGGCAACATTGATCACCCCGGCATCGGCGATGGCGGGGAGGGCACAGAGGCTCGTCTCGTAGAAGTCGGCGGCGCGAATGTGGATCATCCAGTCGTCGTCGATGTCGTACTCGAGGGTGGTCCAGCCGACGCTCATGCCGTCGCGCAGGCCGTTCTGCGCTTCGGCGAGAGCCTTGTCGCCGTTCTCCCCTTCGGGGATGTAGAACGTGGCGATCATGGTCTCGGGGTCGAGCTCGGTCATGTAGCCGATCGGGTCGGCGTGGTTGTGATCGCGCAGGAGCTTCACGCGCGACAGCGGCTGTCGCGGTTGCATGCATCCGGTGTGCAGCACCATGTGGTGCGAAGGGATGTACTGCTCGTAGATCGTGACGATGCCGGTGACGGTGCGTGAATCGGTCGAGAACTCGACATCGTCGGCGGCGAGCTCGACGGTGAGCTGGGGTCGCTCGGCGACCATGCCGGTGGGGGTGATGGTGGCGAGCGCGGTCGTGTGCTGCTCGGCGGTGATGAGTCCGGCGCGCAGTAGCGCGTCGAGTTGGGCGCGGTTCATCGTGATCCTTCCGAGGGCGCATGCCAGCCCTCTTGCTCGGCGATCCATGCGTCGTCGATGAAGCCGTGCTTCTTGCCGATCGCGTACGTCTTGAATCGGGTCTCTTGGTCGGGGCGGGTGAGCTCGTCGAGCTCGAACTCGACAGCCCAGCCGCGGGGGGTGATGTCGGAGAGCGACAGGCGACCGTCGATGGCGGTCGTGTACGAGTGCAGGGTGATGTCGATGAGTTCCCAGTTGCGGAGCGAGCGGTTGTCGTAGGTCATCGTCGCGCCCTCTACCGCGTTCGATGCCGCCCAGGCTGGGGCGTTCATGTGCCGCACGAGGGTGAGCTCGATCGCTTTGCGGCCGTCGATGAGCAGCTGCGCGGTGTGCTGGCCGTGGGGGATGACCTTGATGCGCTTCGGCGTGTAGGCGACGCCACGCTTGCGGCGGCTGCTCGACCAGGACTCGAGTAGCTCCTCGATCTCATCGTTCTTGAGGGCTTCGTTGCCGCCCTCGTCGTGGAGCTCGACAGTCGGCACGGGGTTGTCTTCTGCGAGAGCGGCGGCAAGCTCGAGCGCGATCGCCCGCTTGATCGGCTCGGCGGCGTTGACGAGAAGGCCCGCGCCGAGCGGGGAGTCGATGCGGATGACGTCTTCGGGTTTGACGTTTTCGCCCTCGATGCCGATCAGCCAGCCGTCCGAGTTGAACCGGGCCTTGCCGTGCGGTACTCGCTCGACCCAGGTCGGCCAGCGGTAGAAGTCGCGCTCGCGGACGACGAGCCAGGAGTGGGGGTAGAAGATCAGATCATCGACGACCCACTGCAGGGTGGTCGCGATCGGTGTGCCGCGTTCCATCTGCGAGAGCAGCACAGGCTGCTGCTCGGCTCGCTTGCCGTTGACTTTGGCGAAGAGGGGCAGGCGGCTGACCATGCCGGTGATCAGGTGGCGGAGGTTCGCGACCGAGCCGATGCGCATGGCGTTGCTGCGGCTGGCGGGGATGTACTTCCCCATCTGGCCGTAGAAAGACTCGAAGGCGAGCTGCGCGAGATGCGAGCTGTCGGTCCATGCCGAGCTGTAGCTCGAGGCGGTGTCGCGCACGAGGCGCGTGAAACCGAGACGGTTCGCGAGGCGGTCGATGACGGGCACGAGTGCCACAATGCGCCGTCGCGTCGAATGCTCCACATTGCACGGCGTGTCGTGCAACTTTGCGCATTCAGGTGTAGATGACCGGTTTGCCGACGTCGACGGTCCGGTGGTCGTGGAGCCAGATGCCGACCGCGGCGGCGATGATTCCGGGTATCGGGCCGGTCGAATCGTTGCGGCTGAACTTGGTCGTGTCACCGACGCGCTTGAGCACGAGGTGGGCGATGGCGTTCGAGAGGGTCTTGGACCCGTCGTGCTTGAGTTCTCGATCGCGAGCCATGGTGAGCAGCGACTCGCAGGCGGTCGCGTAGTCCTTCACGCCGGTCGTCACTACAGCGTCGTCGCCGAGGGTGCGGCGCAGCTGATCGGTGAGTCGCCGTGTCGGCCCGCCGTCGTCGGCGCCGAGCACGGCGGGCTTCCACTCGTCGCGGATTTGCACGATGAGGTCGTGCATCCAGTTGGTGCCGGGAGCGGCATGCAAGACGCGGACGCATGGTGCGCCGTCGTCGTCGCGCCAGCTGGCCAGCACCGCGCCGCACTCGTTGTCGGCGCCGACCTCATAGGTGACGGTGAGGTCGCGACGGCGAGGGATGCCGGTCGGCGCGACGGCGAGGGCATCCCAGTCCTCGGCAGCGAAGAGAGGATTGACGGCCTCGGTCCACACGTTGCAGAACGCGCGCAGCCAGGTCGCGCGGGTGACGCCCAAGGCGACCTCGAGCAGCTCCTCAACGGTGACCGTGTGACCGACCGCGGGGTGGAATCGTGCGATCGCGGCGGGGTCGTAGGGGTCATCGCCGTCGAAGAGGCTCGCCTCGAAGTAGGCGATCTTGGGCCACTTCTCGCCGCCGCTCTCGACGGCTTCGCGACCTCGCTCGATCCACTTGCGCATGAAGGTCGACAGGGCGGTGCCAGCGGTGGAGAGCATCCACACTTGGCGGCGGCCGGCGAGGGTGACTTGGGCGGGGATGATGGCGCCCTCGAGCAGAGCGTCGCCGAGGGCTTCGTCGAGTTCCCAGATTTCGTCGAGGCCGACGAGTGGCGGGGTTTCGCCGTGGAGTGCGGCGACGACGGGGGCGAAGATTTTGAGGGCGGAGCCGTTCGGGAAGTGCATGCCCTCGTCGCCTTGCGAGGCTCGGTAGCGGGTGATGGCGTGCAGGGGTGAGTCCTGCACGAGGGCGACGAGGTCGCCGAACCGTGAGCGGGCATCCTTGCCGGTCTGGGCGGTGTAGAAAGTCTTGACGCCGGGGTTGACGATGCACGTGTCGAGCTGCACCGGACCGTAGAGGGTCGTCTTGCCCGACTGCCGAGGGACGGTGACGATGACGATCTCGTAGACGAGGTTGCCGTCGTCGTCGAGCTCTCCCGCGACGTCCCAGACTTCGCGCTGCCACGGCATGCCGGGCTTGCCGAGAGCTGCGGCGATCTTCGCTTGCCGCGGGCCGATGGATCGACGGGCGGGGTTGCGCTTCGTCGAGTATTTGAACCCTGCCCAGTCGTTCACGGCTCGGGGTCGCCGTTGACGAGCGAGTCGACGAACTGGTCGAAGCGTTGCTTGAGGTCGGCCGCCATCGGTGCGGGGAGTTCCTTGAGTACGGCGAGCAGCTGCGCGGCGGCCATTGCGGCGGCCGATGCTCGGCGGCTGCGTGTTCCGGCCGTGACGGCGTCGGCGAGCTCGAGTGCGAGCTGGCACATCGCGGCGTGCCGCGGTTCGAGCAGTCGCTCGTCTTGGAGGGCCTTGATGGTGGCGACGACTGCGGTGCGGAGCGCGCCAGAGCGGCCCGGCTGCTCACTCTCCAGCTCGAGCCCGGCGAGGGTGACTTGCGTCTCGCTCGGTTCGTTCATGGTCGCTTCGTTCCGCTCGTTTTCGGGTTTTTCTTGAGTGACTCGGGGGGATACGGACAAGGCTGCGCGTGGGTTTCCGGGCTAGGCCAAACTAAAGAACTGCATGCCGTTCTCGATGATCGCGGCCGGTCCTGATGCTGCGCGGTTGCCTCGTGACTCGTTGCATCGCTTGTGTGCGGGGCCGAGGTTGCGCAGGTCGTAGACTGCGCCGCCCTGCGATCTCGGGATGATGTGATCGGCTGAGGTAGCACCGGGCAGACCGCATAGCCAGCACACCGAGCCGTACTGCTCGAGGGTGAGCCGCACGTACTGCTGCGCTTTCCTGCCGCCCCATCGTTCGGTCGGGGCGGCAGGGTCGGCGAGCAGGCCGGGGCCTCGGTCGCTCATGGTCGGGTGGGTCGCCAGCTGCGGCCGTTGCCGCTGTGGTGTCCGGCGTGGTTGATGGCGAGCTCGCACTCGATCGGCACGCCAGCGATGAGCGTGTGCGCCGTACATGCGTTGTCGAGGCCGGCGGTCATGCGCGGGTGCTTCTCGGCGGCGGAGGTCTTCTGGGCGGCGAGGGTCTTGGCGGCGGGCTTGGGCTTGCTGGTCATGCGGGTGTTCCCTTCTCGGTGGCGTTGGTGATCCTGGTCATCGTGACGCCGCACTGGATGCAGACGGCGAGGGCTCGGCCGGGCACCATGGCGTAGTCGTGCACGTGCTTGCCGGTGACGCGCAGCTCGAGCACGCCGGCCGCCATCGCGGGGCGAGGGGCGAACGGATGCGAGGCGACGCGGCGCCACAGCTTCGCGTGCTCGGCCTGCTGCTCGTCGGTGAGCGGCGGGCGGGTGACGATGGCGGCAAGGTGCGGGGTCATGGTGTGGCCTTTCGTGCTCGGACGAGGTCTCTGACGAGTGGGAACATCTGCTCGGCGGCCTGCAGCACAGCCATGGCGGTGGCGTGCTCGATGCCGCCGAGGCTGATCTGGTCGCGGGTGGCCTCGAGCTGCAGTGCGGTGCGCTCGATGAACTTCCGGTCGACCACGTGGGCGGCCTCGTTGCCGAGCCGCTTGAGCAAGTGGCGGTAGTCGACGGCGATCTTGTCGAGCTGGTCCCACGTGGTGACCGTCGACCATTCGGGCCGGGTGCTGGTGCTCACGCTGTCTGCTCCATTCCTCGGATGATCTGATGCCAGTGGTTCGACATGCTCGAGTAGGAGACCCCGATCGTCTTGGCGATCTCGCGCTGGCTGTAGCCGAGCTCGGCGAGCTGGCGGGCGTAGTCCATGCGCTCCTCGGTCATCCGAACCCAGGTGCGACGTTGAGGCTCGGCCGGTGGCGGAGTGCTCGGACGCTTGACTGATGCCGATGCCTTCTGCGCGAGCAGCGTCCCAACGTCGGTGTCAAGCTCGCGAGCCTTCCGCGCCCACGCACGATACGTGCTCGCCGGTAGCCAGGTCTTCACCGGCACGAGGTCCTCGTAGGTCATGCGAGCACCGCCTCGCCGACTCGTGCTGCTGAGCAGCCCATCTCGCAGTGGCGATCGGTGACCATCTCGTGGCCGCATCGCCCTCGGCGCGGTGTCGATTCCTCGCGCGCGGAATGGTGAGGTTTCTTGTTAAGTCTTGGTCTTGGGTTAAGGGATGGTTCGGGTGATGCTGTCGTCACCCCTAACGTGCCGGAATCGTCACCCGGTGATGCTGTCGTCACCCCGGTTATGAACAGGTCGACTGCGCGCTCCCGCTTGGTGCGGTGGTTCTTGGTGCGGTCGCAATTCGAGGGGCATTGGAGCAGCACACGATAGAGGTTCGGTCGGTGCGTGTCGGCCATGCTGTGATCGCCCCCGCCCTGCAGCACGACCTCGATCTCGCCCAGTTCCTGGAGCCGCCTGAGCGCCATCTGCACATTGCGGCGTGCGACGTTTGCGTAGCCCGCGAGCGTGTCGACCGAGGGCCAGGCGCCGCCGTCGCCGTCATGGTTGGCGATGCCGAGCATCACGACCTTGGCTGTGCCGGTCGCTCTCGAGTGGTTCAGCGCGATCGCGAGCGTCTCGACACTCACGGGACGATCTGCCAGCTGATCGAGGCGAGCATCCAGAAGATCGTGGCGATCGAGATCGCGGCGACGGTGAGGGTCGAGAGCACCAGCGCGGGGTGCGGGGTCTTCGGGGGAGTGGTCATGCGCACAGTGTACGCATATGCGTATCTCGGTTTGCTACCTCGGTTTGGGCGTGTCTTGTAGAGAGCCGTGCAATCTGCCAAACTGGGCCGCATGACGATCACAACCGGGCTGAGGTTCGACCTAGCCGACTACATGCGCAAGGCACTACGAGAGAGCGAGCTCACGGTTCAAGAGGCCGCCGATCGTATGGAGATGTCGCGCGAGAGCGTGAGTCTCTGGATCAACGGCAAGCGGCGACCGAACCGAACGCAACTGATAGCGTTCGCTCACGTCACCGGCGTGCCACTCGAATGGCTCGAACAAGGGATTGCGCGCCCGGAGAGACTCGAACTCC
>DIUS01000065.1 GCA_002423075.1 Microbacteriaceae bacterium UBA6152 | reverse complement strand
GTGTGCCCGTACTCGGGGTGCCCGGGAGTCTTCGAGCCCCAGGTGCGCAGAGCCTTGAGGTCGTCGAGTTCGAGGCCGTAGCCACCCAAGTAGAGCTGCACGTACTGCGTGAGCGAGCTGTGGCCCGCCGAGAGAATAAAACGATCGCGGCCGAGCCACTGGGGGTCACTCGGATCGTGCTGCATGACCTTCTGGTGCAGCAGGTAAGCCACGGGGGCGAGCGACATCGCCGTTCCCGGGTGGCCATTGCCGACCTTCTCGACGGCGTCGGCGGCGAGTAACCTCGCGGTGTCGACGGCATCGTTGTCGATCTGGTCCCAGGTGATGTCGGTCATGGCGTCGAAGAGCCCTCTCTCGGATCGGATGCGGACGTCGTCCACCCTGCACGGACCACTCCCGCGCAGGGCGTCGTCGACCCTCGCCAGTATAGAGAGGGCTGTATGCCTCGCTCGGTGCACGGCGACCTCTCGGGCCAACCCCCGTAGACTCACCTCAGCACCACCCTCACGACAAAGGGAGCCATGGATACCGCGCTCGATCACGCCGTCACGACGCGACCGCGAGGACTCCGTCACACCATCAGGGCCTACGTCGCTCTGACGAAGCCACGGGTCATTGAGCTGTTGCTCGTGACGACCGCCCCGGTGATGTTCTTGGCGGCCGACGGTTTGCCGAGCATCTGGCTCGTGCTCGCCACCTTGATCGGAGGCGCACTATCGGCGGGATCGGCCGGCGCCTTCAACATGTACATCGATCGCGACATCGATCGACTCATGAAGCGCACGAGCAACCGGCCTCTCGCGACGGGCGAGATCTCTGATCGCTCGGCACTGGTCTTCGCCTACACGATCGGTGTGGTCTCTATTGTCTGGCTCGCGCTCACGACGAACTGGCTCGCAGCAGCGCTCTCGCTCGCTGCCATCGTGTTCTACGTGGTGATCTACACGCTCGTCCTCAAGCGCCGTACCGAGCAGAACATCATCTGGGGCGGCATCGCAGGGTGCTTCCCCGTGCTCATCGGTTGGAGCGCCGTGACCGGCTCGCTCGACTGGCCTCCGTTCATCCTCTTCCTTGTGGTCTTCCTCTGGACCCCACCGCACTACTGGCCTTTGTCGATGAAGTATCGCGACGATTACGCTGCCGCCGATGTGCCGATGCTCGCGGTCATGCGCGATAGAGCGACTGTCGGCGTGCAGGTGATCCTCTACGCCTGGGCGACAGTCATCGCGTCTCTGCTGCTTATCCCGATCGCCTCCATGGGCGCCCTCTACACCGCGGTCGCCGTGCTGTCGGGCGGATGGTTCATCATCGAGAGCCACCGGTTGCACGGCCGCGCGGTGCGCGACGAGGAAGCCGCCCCGATGCGGGTGTTTCACGCGAGCATCACCTATCTGACGCTCTTGTTCGTCGCGGTCGGAATCGACCCGCTGCTGCCGTTCTAGCCGGTCAGCCGGCGGTCGACGCGAGTTCGGGCGCTGGCGCCACACCTGCCTGTTCCGAGCCGCGCAGCGTGAGAAGCACGAGCGTGACGACGGCAATCAGCACGCAGGCGAGCACCATGTGGATTCCCACGAGCAGTTCAGGCAGCCCGAGTCGTGCCTGCGCAAGCCCGACGGCGATCTGCACAACCTCGACGGCGAGTAGAGCAATCACGGATCGGCGCAGGGGAGTCAGCCTCAGCCGAAGAGCGACGACGAGCAACAGCACACTGAGGCCGAAAGTGATGTAGGCGGGCCAGGAATGCACGTGCTGCAGTAGCTCACTGTCGAGCCCGTTGCGGGCAGCACCGCCATCGCCGGCATGCGGCCCAGAGCCGGTGACCACGATGCCGACGAGCACCGTGATCCATGCTCCTACGGCGGTCGCGAGCGCGAGCGCCTGCACAGGTCGCGGCACGAGCAACTCGCCCGTGGTGCGGCCGCGGTAGACGCGATGCACGAACACGACGGCAAGAGCGACGAGCACGGCCGAGACCACGAAGTGCAGGCCGACGATCCACGGGTTGAGCTGCGTCAGCACCGTGATGCCTCCGATGACGGCCTGAAGAGGGATTCCGAGGCCCAGTGCGACAGTGAGCCGCAGGAGCTCGGGGCGCTCGCGCCGCATCCGCAGCACCGAGAAGAAGGCGACGAGCGCGATAATGACGAGCACGAAGGTCAGCAGTCGGTTGCCGAACTCGACGATGCCGTGGATGCCCATCTCAGGAGTGGCCACAAACGAGTCTTCTGTGCACCGCGGCCAGGTCGGGCACCCGAGACCCGAGCCGGTGAGACGCACGGCTCCACCGGTGCCGACGATGAGCGTCTGACTCACGAGCGAGGCCCAGGCGATGACACGCACGCGGCGGTCGGCGGTCGAGGCGGGCAACCACTGGTACAGCCGGTTCACAGCCAGCTTCCTCCTCTTTCAGCATCCTCCCTGTAGAATCAAGGAGCTCTCCATCAGTGACGATCGTGGGTTCATCGAGCAGCTCGGCTGCGCCGCACGACCCGTCGTGCGCCAGTGTAGATGCGCTGGATGAGCATCCGCCGCACGGTGTCGCGCACCGCAAGCCGCGAACCTCTGTGCGTGTCGAGAGCAGGAATGTCCTGACCGATCATCGGGTTGGGTTCGGCAAAGAGAAGAGGAACATCGTGTCTGACGTGCTCATCGACCGACCAGAACTCGAGGGACTCGGCCAGTACGAATTCGGCTGGTCCGACTCTGACATCGCGGGCTCCACCGCGCGCCGCGGCATCGACGACAGCGTCGTGCGCAACATTTCGACCCTCAAAGACGAACCGCAGTGGATGCTCGACCTGCGACTGAAGGGCTTGAAGCTCTTCGGCCAGAAGCCCATGCCGCTGTGGGGCGCCGACCTGTCGGGCATCGACTTCGACAACATCAAGTACTTCGTGCGGTCGACCGAGAAGCAGGCGACCACGTGGGAAGAGCTGCCGGAAGAGATCAAGAACACCTACGAGAAGCTCGGCATCCCCGAGGCAGAGCGTCAGCGTCTCGTCGCGGGCGTTGCCGCGCAATACGAGTCTGAGGTTGTCTACCACCAGATCCGTGAAGACCTCGAGGCCCAGGGCGTCATCTTCATGGACACCGATACGGCGTTGCGTGAGCATCCCGAATTCTTCACCGAGTACTTCGGCACAGTGATTCCGGCCGGGGACAACAAGTTCGCCGCGCTCAACACGGCCGTGTGGTCGGGCGGCTCGTTCGTCTACGTGCCGCCGGGCGTGCACGTTGAGATTCCGCTGCAGGCCTACTTCCGGATCAACACTGAGAACATGGGCCAGTTCGAGCGCACGCTCATCATCGCTGACGAGGGCTCATACGTGCACTACATCGAAGGCTGCACGGCGCCGATCTACAAGAGCGACTCGCTGCACTCGGCTGTCGTCGAGATCATCGTCAAGAAGAACGCTCGTGTGCGCTACACGACGATTCAGAACTGGTCGAACAACGTCTACAACCTCGTGACTAAGCGCGCCGTAGCGCACGAGGGCGCGACGATGGAATGGATCGACGGCAACATCGGCTCGAAGGTCACGATGAAGTACCCGTCGATCTTCCTCATGGGCGAGCACGCCAAGGGCGAGACCCTCTCGGTCGCGTTCGCCGGCCCCGGCCAGCACCAGGACGCCGGAGCCAAGATGATTCACATGGCGCCGTACACGACGTCGTCGATCGTCTCGAAGTCGATCGCCCGTGGCGGCGGTCGCGCCGGATACCGCGGTGAGGTGCGCGTCGATGCGACCGCGCACCACTCGGCCAACACCGTGCGCTGCGACGCGCTGCTCGTCGACACGATCTCGCGGTCAGACACCTACCCGGCGATCGATATTCGCGTCGACGACGTGCAGCTCGGCCACGAGGCGACCGTATCGCGCGTCAGCGAAGAGCAGCTGTTCTACCTGCAGTCGCGCGGCTTGCCCGAAGACGAGGCCATGGCCATGATCGTGCGCGGGTTCATCGAGCCCATCGCGCGCGAACTACCCATGGAGTACGCACTCGAACTCAACAAGCTCATCGAGATGAGCATGGAAGGCAGTGTCGGCTAGATGAGCTCCGCCCCCACGACCCCGTCCATCGACGAGGCCGCAGTGCCCGGTGCGCAAGCGCACTCTCACGGTCCCGGCTCGCCGGTGCCGGTGCAGACCCGTTCCGAACGCTTCGCGTCTGCCGCGCACAGCGACTTTCCCGAGGTCACCGGTCGCGAGCTGGAGTGGCGCCTGACGCCTGTCGCCGCGGTGCGCGACCTGATCGACGACGAGCTCGACGGCTCCCCGTTCCCGGCTATCGTGTCCGAGGCCGATGGTGTCACATGCGAGTGGATCGACCGCACCGACGCTCGCATCGGCACCGCCGGTCTCGCGGAAGAGCGGGCGGCCGCCAACGCCTGGTCGCGGTTCGAGAAGGCGCTGTCGGTGACGCTCACGACCGAAGAGCCCGTTGTCGTCACGATCGACCGCACCGGTGCCGACAGCACTCCGCGGGCCGCCCACACGATCATCACCGCGAAGCCGAACGCTCGCGGGCTCGTCATCATCGACAACCGCGGCTCTGCCCGGTTGAGCGAGAACGTCGAGGTCGTCGCCGAAGCCGGCAGCGATCTCACCGTCGTCAGCCTGCAGGAATGGGATGACGAGTCGGTTCACCTGTCGAGCCAGTTCGGCCGTGTCGATCGGGATGCTCACCTCAAGCACGTCGTCGTGTCGCTCGGCGGCTCCGTCGTGCGGGTGAACCCCTCGGTGCACCTCTCCGGTGCCGGTGCCGATGGCCAGTTGCTCGGCCTCTACTTTGCCGACGCCGGCCAGCACCTCGAGCAGCGTGTCTACGTGCACCACATCGCACCTCACACGATCAGCCGCGTTACCTACAAGGGCGCTCTCAACGGTCAGGGTGCGCGCACCGTCTGGGTCGGCGACGTGCTCATCGGCCGTCTTGCGACGGGCACCGACTCGTACGAGCAGAACCGCAACCTCGTGCTGAGTGATGGCACGCGCGCCGATTCGATTCCGAACCTCGAGATCGAGACCGGCGACATCGCCGGGGCAGGCCACGCGAGCGCCACGGGCCGCTTCGACGATGAGCACCTGTTCTACCTGCGTTCGCGCGGCATCGATGAGCAGGAGGCGCGCCGCCTGGTCGTGCAGGGCTTCTTGATCGACGTCGTGCAGAAGATCGGCAACGCCGAGCTCGAAGCGCGCCTGGTCGCGGCGATCGAGCGCGAGCTCGAAGCCGTCGAGGTGGTCTGAGATGACGGCTACCCGCGTCTGCGGGCTCGATGAGTTGAGCCCCGCCACCGCGAAGAAGGTCGTCGTCGACGGCCGCCTGGTCGCCGTCGTCATGGACTCTGCCGGTGCGGTGCACGCCCTCGGCGACACCTGCACCCACGGCGAGATTTCCCTCAGCGAGGGTTTCGTTGAAGACGACGCGATCGAGTGCTGGGCACACGGCTCGAAGTTCGAACTGGCCACGGGCAAGCCCCGCAATTTTCCGGCGTACGAGCCGGTACCCGTCTACACCGTCTCGGTTGAGAACGGCGACGTGCTCGTCGACGTCGAGACCACGATCACCCCGTAAGGAAGTTTCAAACATGTCAACTCTTGAGATTCGCGATCTGCACGTCAGCATCGAGACCGACCAGGGCTCGAAAGAGATCTTGCGCGGCGTCAACCTCACCATCAACTCGGGCGAGACGCACGCGATCATGGGCCCGAACGGTTCGGGCAAGTCGACTCTCGCGTACACGATCGCCGGCCACCCGCGCTACACCGTCGTCAGCGGCTCGATCACGCTCGACGGTGAGGATGTGCTCGCAATGAGCATCGACGGGCGCGCCCGCGCAGGGCTCTTCTTGGCCATGCAGTACCCGGTCGAGATTCCCGGCGTGACGGTCTCGAACTTCCTCCGCACGGCGAAGACGTCGCTCGACGGCGAGGCTCCGGCACTGCGGTCGTGGATCAAAGAACTGCGCGGCTCGATGGAGGCCATGCGCATGGACTCCTCGTTCGCCGAGCGCAACGTGAACGAGGGCTTCTCGGGCGGCGAGAAGAAGCGTCACGAGATCGTGCAGCTCGAGCTGCTCAAGCCCAAGATCGCCGTGCTCGACGAGACTGACTCGGGCCTCGACGTCGACGCGCTCAAGGTCGTGTCTGAGGGCGTCAACCGCGTCAAGGAGAACACCGGGCTCGGTGTGCTGCTCATCACGCACTACACGCGCATTCTGCGGTACATCACGCCCGACTTCGTGCACGTGTTCGTCGATGGCGCCGTCGCTGAAGAAGGAGGCCCTGAACTGGCAGAGCGCTTGGAGAACGAAGGTTACGATCGCTACCTGACCGGGTCTTCCGTAGGCTAGGCGCATGCCCACCGCACTCGCACCGCAACTCTTCGATCAGGTCGAAGAAGGGTTGAAAGACGTCGTTGACCCCGAGCTGGGCGTCAACATCGTCGATCTCGGCCTCGTCTACGACCTCGCCTGGGATGAGGAGAGCAACGCGCTCATCATCTCGATGACGCTCACCTCGGCCGGTTGCCCGCTCACTGATGTCCTTGAGGAGTCGATCGCGAACTCGCTCGACGGCATCGTCGAGCAGTTCCGCATCAACTGGGTCTGGATGCCCCCGTGGGGCCCCGAGCGCATCACCGACGACGGCCGCGACATGATGAGAGCGCTCGGCTTCAGCATCTGACAGCCCAGTGGGCTGTCAGTGCCGAGCGCTCCGCCGAAGGCGGCTAGGAACCTCCGGGCTACTTCGCGCGATCTGCGCCCTGCGACTTCTCCGCGGCGGCCCACAGCGCGGGCAGCAGGGCCGCCGCGATAGCGGCCTTGATGAGACCGCCGATGATGAACGGGTAGAAGCCCGCGATGAGCACCGACTGCAGGTCGTTCGCCAGACCGAGCTGGCCGAGCGACACGGCAAGCCACGGCAGGCCGATGGCGAAGACGACGAGCGATCCGCCGATGAAGGTGATGATGGGCTTGTACCAGCCGCGGTCCCACGCGCGCTCGGCAGCCCAGCCGACGATGGCGGCCGAGACGATGAACCCGATGATGTAGCCGCCGGTGGGGCCGAGCAGCACGCTCCAGCCGCCCGACGCATCGCTGTAGATCGGCAGTCCGAGGCCGCCCAGAATCGCGTAGAGCGAGAGCGACGCGGCGCCGCGGGCTGCGCCGAGGCTGGCACCCACGAGCAGCACCGCGAGCGTCTGACCGGTGACCGGCACCGGCCACAGCGGAATCGCGACCTGGGCGAGCACGGCGACCAGGGCGGTGCCCGCGACGACGAGCGCGATGTCGCTCAGCCAGGTGCGGGTGACCACACGGTCGACGAGGGTGGGGCGCAGCAGGGGAGTGGCGGCAGTCGTCACGGCGGGCTTCCTCACGAGAAGTCGGGTGCAGGGGACAGCGATAGACTATCGGGCTGGCCCCCGGTGACCGGGTTGACCGAAACCCACCAAAGAAACGGACTTTCGCTGTGCTCGCTGTGCAAGACCTCGAGATCCGGGTCGGAGCGCGCCTGCTCATGGAAGGCGTGAGCTTTCGGGTCGACAAGGGCGACAAGATCGGGCTCGTCGGGCGCAATGGGGCGGGCAAGACGACGATGACGCGCGCCCTCGCTGGTGAAGGCGCCCCCACGGGCGGCACGATCACGCGCACGGGCGAGATCGGCTACCTGCCGCAAGACCCGCGCGCAGGCGACCCCGAGCAGTTGGCGCGCACGCGCATTCTCGACGCCCGGGGACTCGGCCAGCTTGTCATCGACCTGCAGCAGGCCTCGGTCGACATGGGCAGCACGGATGCCGCGGTCTCCGAGAAGGCGATGGATCGCTACGGGCGCCTCACCGACCGCTTCCAGGCCCTCGGCGGGTACGCGGCCGAGGCCGAGGCGGCCGCGATCGCGAGCAACCTCTCGCTGCCCGACCGCATTCTCAGCCAACCGCTCAGCACGCTCTCGGGCGGTCAGCGGCGCCGCATCGAGCTGGCCCGCATCCTGTTCAGCGCTGCCGAGACGATGATTCTCGACGAGCCGACCAACCACCTCGACGCCGACTCGGTGGTGTGGCTGCGCGAGTTCTTGAAGCAGTACCAGGGCGGCTTCATCGTCATCAGTCACGATGTACAACTCGTCGAAGAAACGGTCAATCGGGTCTTCTACCTTGACGCCAACCGCCAGGTCATCGACATCTACAACATGGGGTGGAAGCTGTACCTCCGTCAGCGCGCGGCCGACGAAGAGCGCCGCCGCAAGGAGCGCACCAACGTCGAGAAGAAGGCTTCCGCGCTGCAGCAGCAGGCCGCGCGCTTCGGTGCGAAAGCGTCGAAGGCTGCGTCTGCCCATCAGATGGTCGCGCGAGCCGAAAAGATGCTCTCGGGGCTCGAAGACGAGCGTCAAGTGGATCGGGTCGCGAAACTCCGGTTTCCCGATCCGGCGCCGTGTGGCAAGACGCCGCTTATGGGCGAGATGCTCTCAAAGTCATACGGCTCGCTCGAGATCTTCGCCGGTGTGGATCTCGCGATCGATCGGGGGTCGAAGGTCGTCATCCTCGGCCTCAACGGTGCGGGTAAGACCACCCTCCTTCGAATCCTGGCTGGGGTGGACGAACCCGACGCTGGCAGGCTCATCGCGGGCCACGGCCTCAAGGTCGGTTACTACGCACAGGAACACGAGACGCTCGATGTGAAGGCCAGCGTGCTTCACAACATGGTGTCGGTGTCGAGTCACCTCACGGAAACCGAGGCCCGTCGTGTTCTGGGCTCGTTTCTCTTCACGGGAGACGACGTGCACAAGCCGGCGGGCGTGCTTTCTGGCGGCGAGAAAACCAGGCTCGCACTCGCGATGCTTGTGGTTTCGAGCGCCAACGTACTACTTCTTGACGAGCCCACAAACAACCTGGACCCCGCGAGTCGCGAGGAGATCCTCGATGCCCTGGCGAACTTCTCGGGAGCCGTGGTACTGGTTTCTCACGACCCTGGAGCCGTTGAGGCCCTCAACCCAGAGCGCGTGCTGATCATGCCGGAAGGCACTGAAGATCACTGGTCGAAAGAGTACCTGGATCTCATCGAGCTGGCCTAGGCATCGAGCAACGCGTCTTCGACATCGGCATCGGTCGGTCCGCGCCGTCGTCGTCGGTCCGCCCGCCGAGCGTCTTCGCGAAGCACTGAAGCGTCGCCCGCGTTGAGATTCCGGTATTCCTGACGAGCTGCGTAGGCCACTCCAATGACGGCGATGAGAATGAAGACGTACCACTGCAGCGCATAGGAAAGGTGTGGCCCCTCATCGCGCTCTGGCTTCGCAGGGAGGATGCCGGTCTTGCCCGCCGGTGTTTCTGACACCAACTGACCATATGCGCCAGTGAACGCACGTTCGGTATTCAGTTGTGAGCTCAGCTCTGAGAGGTTAATACTCGCGACCGAACGCCCTGAACTGGTTCTCCCAAAAATCTCCGGCTCGCTCGCTCTCAGCCGAGCCTCAACGATGACGGAGCCGGACGGGGCCGCAGGAAGATTAGCCGGTATCTCATCAGCTCCTGCCACCGGAACCCAGCCGCGATCCACGAAGAAGATCGTGCCATCAAGAAGTTCAAGCGGCATGATGAGATTTGAACCGACTCCCTCGGGGCCAGGTCGGTTGCGAGCGAGGAACGGCTCACCGATGTAGGTACCGGTCGTCTCAACGGTCTGCCACTTCAGTTGGTCATTGTTGTAGCCGGTGAGCCCGGCTACGGCTTCGGTTAAAGGCACACTCGGCGCATCGTAGTTTGCGTCAATCCGTGCAATCTCGGCTTGCGCTTCCGCTCTGCGATCGAACTGCCAATTGCCAAACCAGGCACAAGCAAGCGAGAACAGCACCAGCATTCCGAGGTAACCAAACCACCGTCTGCTGCGAAGAAAGCTCCACCCGACGGCCTGCGTCCCACTCACTCCACGGTCTCCTCACCGCTGATAGGCGCGACTTCGACCGGGAAGGACCGAGTCGTCAGGTATTCGCGTAGGAAGTCAACGTGCTCGTCGCATGCCAACCATGTCTTCCGACGATCCTCGCCGTGTATCTTCGGGTTTCGCCAGTGGATCGCGGTGCTTGCGCGCTCGCGACATGCAGCGCGCGAGCACTCGAGAACATGCGGGGTGTTCGCGCCGAGTGACACGGTGAGCACACCGCTCACGCAGAATCACCGCTTTTGCGTCGATCAGCTGGCGCGTCGATGACGATGAGTGTTTCTGGAGCCGAAGACGATCCTATTCCCGACTCAATTGGGCCGCTCCCAGAGAGTTCTAGTGGTGACGGCGCCTCGGGGCGCTCCCCATCTCCACTGTGATTCACGGCGTTGGCCACGAGAACGGCGAACCAGGGGAGAATGATGGAGCCGAGAGCGGCGACCAAGATCCACCACCCACGCACCCAGAAGAGCGATGCGATACACACCACGCGAAGGCTCATCGCGATGAAGTACATGCGCATGCGGTGCGCGCGATCTTCGGCCGGGGTTACCCCTGCCGATGTCACGCTGTACTGCTCAGACATGTGTCTCGTCTCCGTTCACCTTCAGGGTACTCCCTCGCACTGAGTGCCTGGTGCGAGGAGGCCTCATGCTGTGCGGAATTCCCCTAGGCTGATCTGAGCATTCGACGGAAGGATCCACCCGATGAGCACACCTCGCACCGTACTCGTGACCGGCGGCAATCGCGGCATTGGATTTGCCATCGCAGAACGGATGCTCGCAGACGGGCACCGGGTGGCCGTCACCGCGCGCTCGGGTGAAGGCCCGGCGGGTGCGCTCACCGTGCGAGCCGAGATGACCGACTCGGGCTCTATTGACGCCGCCTTCTCAGAGGTTGAGCGCGAACTTGGGCCGGTCGAAGTTGTCGTGGCAAACGCCGGCATCACCCGCGACACCCTGCTGTTGCGGATGACAGAGGAAGAGTTCACGAGTGTCATCGACACCAACCT
>DIUS01000151.1:7280-25045 GCA_002423075.1 Microbacteriaceae bacterium UBA6152 | reverse complement strand
GCCACCCGGCTCGCAGCGCACTACCGCGAGCTGGAGCGGTACGGCCGCGCCGACGGGAAGGGTCTCAGCCCGAAATCGGTGCACAAGGTCCACGTCCTGAAGGTGGTCCAGGAGCGCCTGGGCCACTCCACCATCACCACCACGATGAACATCTACAGCCATGTCGCACCGACGATGCAGAAGCAGGCCGCCAGCCGCTTCGCCGCCTTCGTCCAGAGCGGATCGAGTCCCGCATCCGAAGCCGAATCCGGCGACGAGCGGACTGCTGAGCACATGGATGAGCACATGAAACGGAAATGACCCCCGACCCAGGACCGAAATCCCAGATCAGGAGCCATTTCACTCTGTGCGCGAGGGGGGACTTGAACCCCCACGCCCTTTCGGGCACTAGCACCTCAAGCTAGCGCGTCTGCCATTTCCGCCACCCGCGCAGGTTGTGTCCGCTAACCCCAAGGGGCCGCGCGACCGGAGACGACAGTATCACGAACGCGACACGCCCTCCCGCGCACGTCGTCAGAGGAGCGGTGCGCCCGAAAGCATCGCACCCCCCGGCGCGCCCGATAGCGTGGTGCCATGGCTTCGGATGCTGCGCTCGACTCTCTCAGCGCTACCGCGCGTATCGCCCGCGACCTCATCCGGTTCGACACCACCAATTACGGTGAGGGCCGCAGCAAGGGCGAGACCGAGGCCGCCGAGTATGTCGCGGCGAAGTTGCGCGAGCTGGGCCTCGAGCCTGAATTGATCGACTCGGAGCCCGGGCGCACGAGCGTCGTCGCCCGCGTCGAAGGCCGGTACGAGCATCCCGTCGGCCCGGGCCGGTCCGAGCATCCCGTCGATCGCAGCCGCGGCGAGCGCCCCGCCCTCGTCGTGCACGGCCACCTCGATGTCGTGCCCGCCGACCCGGCCAACTGGAGCGTCGACCCGTTCGCGGGGGAGGTGCGCGACGGCATGCTCTGGGGGCGCGGCGCCGTCGACATGAAGAACATGGACGCCATGATGCTCACCGCGCTCGGCGAGGTCATCGCGAGCGGCGGCCCGAACCGCGACCTGGTCGTGGCCTTTTTCGCTGACGAAGAGAACGGCGGAGAGTACGGCTCGCACCACCTGGTGACGACGCGTCCCGAGCTCTTCGTGGGCGCGACCGAGGCCATCAGCGAAGTGGGGGGCTACTCGGTCGATGTGGGGGGCCAGCGCGCATACCTGCTGCAGACGGGCGAGAAGGCGCTCGTCTGGATTCGCCTGCGCGCTCGAGGTACGGCGGCGCACGGCTCGCGGGTCATCCGCGACAACGCCGTCACGAAGCTCGCCGTGGCCGTGGCCGCGCTCGGCCGCACCGAGTGGCCACTGCGCCTCACCGACACGACCGACCAGTTGCTTGGCGAGCTTGCGCGCATTCTCGGCGTCGACCTCGAAACCGTCGGGGTCGACGAGGTGTTGCGCCTGTCGGGCACGGCAGCGGGCTTTCTCACCGCGACGGTGCGCACCACCACGAACCCCACGCTGTTGGCGGCAGGGTACAAGCACAATGTGATTCCTGACACGGCCGAGGCTCTCATCGACATCCGCACGCTCGCGGGCGAAGAAGAGGCCGTACTCGCCGAGGTGCGCCGCATCGTCGGCGACGACATCGAGATCGAGGTCGTCACGCGCGACGTCGGGCTCGAGAACCCGTTCTCGGGGCCGCTCGTCGACGAGATGGTCGCAACCCTCCTGCGGCACGACCCCGACGCCACCGTGCTGCCCTACCTGCTGAGCGGCGGCACCGACAACAAGGCGCTCTCTGAGCTCGGCATCGCCGGCTACGGCTTCGCGCCGCTCAGGTTGCCACCAGAACTCGATTTCGCCGGTATGTTTCACGGGGTCGATGAGCGCGTGCCGCTCGACGCGCTCGACTTCGGGCACGCGGCCCTCACCGACCTCTTGACCCGCTACTAGAACGGCCACCGTGTCTCTGCTCGAAGCCATCATCCTGGGTCTCATCCAGGGCCTCACCGAGTTCTTGCCGATCTCGTCGAGCGCCCACTTGCGCATCGCGGGCGAGATTCTGCCGAGCGCGACTGACCCCGGCGCCACGTTCACCGCCATCACTCAGATCGGCACCGAGCTGGCCGTGCTCGTCTACTTCTGGAAAGACATCACGCGCATCATCGGCGCGTGGTTCCGCAGTGTGACGCGGCGCGGTGTGCCCGCGAGCGATCCGGATGTTCGCATGGGGTGGCTCATCATCATCGGCACCATTCCGATCGTCATCGTCGGTTTTCTCGCGCAAGAGTACATTCGGTCGACCTTCCGCTCGCTCTGGCTCGTGGCCATCGTGCTCATCGTCTTCGGAATCCTGCTCGGTCTCGCCGACTGGTTCGGACGCCGCACGCGCGAACTCACCGAACTCACCTACCCGCACGGCCTCGCCTACGGAGCCGCGCAGATGCTCGCCCTGATCCCCGGTGTCTCACGCTCCGGTGCCACGACCACCATGGGCCTCGCGCTCGGCTACACGCGCCCCGCCGCAGCGCGTTACGCCTTTCTGCTGGCGGTGCCCGCCGTCTTCGGCAGCGGCTTCTACGAACTGCTGACGGCTATCCGCGAGCCAGGCTCGAGTCCCTTCACCGGGTTCGAGATCGCCGTCGCGACGATCGTCGCCTTCTGCGTCGGACTCGCCGTCATCGCCGCGCTCATGGCCTACATCTCGAAGCGCTCATTCCTGCCCTTCGTGATCTACCGTCTGCTGCTCGGCGGCACCCTCATCGTGCTGCTCTCGACGGGCGTGCTCGACCCGCTGTAGCGCGGCTCGCACCCACGCGCTGCTGCTGACCAGCATCCGGTCATCTCCACAATTCAGGAGATCGCAACGCGGGCTGCGGCTTCTGGATGCTCGACCGGCGTGTCGCGGCCCGCGCACCTGCCTTTCTCCTGAGTTGTGGAGATCAGCACCTACAGGTGATGGAGATCAGCGACTACAGGTGCGGCTCGCTGCGGTGTCGCTCACACCGGCAGTTCGGCGCGATACGCCGGGTAGAGCGGGCGACACGCCGAGGTAGTCGGCAGAACGCCGGGTCTAGCGGACAGTCGACCAGCCCTCAGCCGGCACCGGGTCCGGGCGCGTCGGCCGGCGGTTCGTCGTCGCGCTTGCGCAGGTAGCGCTCGAACTCTTGCGCGATCGCCTCGCCGCTCGCCTCGGGCGCTTCGACGGCGTCGCGCGCGCGCTCGAGCTGGTCGATGTACGACCGCATCTCGTCGTCATCGTTGGCGAGGGCATCGATGCCTTCCTCCCACTCGCGCACGTCGTCGAGTAGGTCGCCGCGCGGAATCACCACGTCGACGAGCTCTTCGAGCTTGTCGAGCAAGGCGAGCGTCGCCTTGGGCGACGGCGCGTTGTGCACGTAGTGGGGCACGGATGCCCACAGCGACACCGTCGGAATCCCCGCCTCTTCGGCCATCGCCGCGATCACGCTGAGAATGCCGACGGGGCCCTCGTAGCTGCTGCGTTCGACACCGAGCTCGTCGCGCACCTCGGGGTTCTCGCTCGAACACTGGACGGCAATGGGGCGCGTATGCGGCACATCGGCGAGCAGGGCACCGAGCAGGATCACGCCCGTGATGTCGGCCGTGAGCGCCTGGTCGATCGTCTCGGTCGCGAAGGTCTTCCAGCCGCGGGAGGGCTCGGTGCCGAGCAGCAGGTAGATGTTCTCGTGGTTGGTGCCGCTGACTCCGATGGGGTCGTCGGCGATCGTGCGGGCGCGGGGCTTCGCGTCGCCGCCCGCTGGGCCGTAGAGCGTGACGCCTGGCCAGCGCAGGTGCCGCCGGCCATCGTCGTCGGTCTCGATGTGCGGGCGATTGAACTGGAAGTCGTAGTAGTCCTCAGGGTCGATGTCGGCGATGGGCACGACGTCGAGCACATCTTTCAGGGCACGCACCGCACCACTCGCGGCCTCGCCAGCGTCGTTCCAGCCCTCGAACGCGACGACGAGCAGTCGCCCGCTGCGGAACAGATCGCTCTGCTTCACCGATGCACCTCTCTGAGCCCCGACCGTTGCCGAGGGGTCGCCCCAGGATAGAACGCAACTAGACTCGTGCGTCGTGACCGCCCCGACCCCTGCCGCCGTTCTGTGGGACATGGACGGCACGATCGTCGACACCGAGCCCTACTGGATGCGCGCCGAGACCGAGCTGGTCGCCGAGCACGGCGGCACCTGGAATGACGCCCAGGGCATGCAGCTTGTCGGCTCGGGTCTCGTGCAGTCGGCCATCATCCTGCAACAGGCGGGCGTCGCGCTCGAGGTCGACGAGATCATCGGCACGCTCACCGACCGAGTGATGGTGCAGATGGGCACAGAAGTGCCCTGGCGCCCCGGCGCGCGCGAGTTGATCGCCGAATTGCATTCGGCGGGCATCCCGATCGCGCTCGTGACGATGTCGATCCGCCGCATGGCTCTGCAGGTGGCCGAGGCGATCGGCGACGAGGTATTCGACGTGGTGATCGCGGGCGATGACGTCGAACACCCCAAACCGCACCCTCAGCCTTATCTGCTCGCGGCCGAGCGACTCGGTGTCGAGATCGGCGACTGCATTGCGATCGAAGACAGCGAGTTCGGGCTCGTCTCGGCCGTCGCCTCGGGCGCCGCCACGATCGGCGTGCCGCTGCACCTGACCCTGCACGAGGGCCCGACGCACGAGCTGTGGCCCACCCTCGAGGGCTGCACGCTCGCCGACCTCTCGGCAGCCCTCGAGCGCCACCACCACCGAGCCACCGGCGCCGCATGATGACTGTCCGACGTCAGAGCGGCCCGTTCGTCGAAGGCGACCAGGTGCAGTTGACCGACCCGAAGGGCCGGCTCAACACCGTGACCCTCGAGGTCGGCAACGCCTTTCACAGCCACCGAGGCGTGTTGCAGCATGAAGCTCTCATCGGCTTGCCCGACGGCAGCGTCGTCGAGAACTCGCAGGGCGTCGCCTACCTGGCGCTGCGCCCGCTGCTGACCGACTTCGTCATGTCGATGCCCCGCGGGGCGGCCATCATCTACCCGAAGGATGCCGCTCAGATTCTGGCGCAGGCCGACATCTTTCCGGGCGCGCGTATCGTCGAGGCCGGAGTCGGTTCGGGCGCGCTGAGCATGTGGCTGCTGCGCGCGATCGGCGACCACGGGCACCTGTTCTCATTCGAGCGCCGCGAGGAGTTCGCGCAGATCGCCGAGGGCAACGTGAGCGCCTTCGTCGGCGCCCGCCCCGAGAACTGGACGATCACATTGGGTGATCTGCAGGATGCTCTGCCGACGGTCGTGCCCGCCGGCACTGCCGACCGCGCCGTGCTCGACATGCTCGCGCCGTGGGAGTGCCTCGACGCGGTTGCCGAGGCACTCACGCCCGGGGGAGTGCTGCTCGTGTACGTCGCCACGGCCACGCAGCTGTCGCGGGTGGCGGAGGCCATCCGTCACACCGAGACCTTCACCGAGCCCGTCTCGACGGAGACCATGGTGCGCGGCTGGAACGTCGACGGTCTCTCGGTACGGCCGGATCACCGCATGGTCGCCCACACGGGCTTTCTGCTCACGGCTCGACGCCTTGCACCCGGCGTCGGGCGCTTCGTCAAGGCCACGCGCGGTTCGAAGACAGAGCACGGCGATGAGGATGTCGAGCTGTGGACTCCGGGTGCCGTCGGCGACCGTCAGGCGAGCGACAAGCGGCTACGCAAAGCAGCCCGCGATGCACAGGCGCTCGCGGAGAAGTCGGCGCGCCGCCCGATAGAGTGACAGGCGTGACTGCGACCCCTCGGCGCTCTGCGCGCACCGCTTCAGCCCTCCTTCTCACGACGGCTCTCGCCGGCTCGCTCGTGGCCTGCACGAGTTCCCTCGGCTCTGACGCCTGCGTGCCCGTCGTGCCGGAGGGCGCGAGCGCTGCGCTCGTGTCGGCGAGCGGTGCATTCGGTTCGACTCCGACCGTTGACTTTCCGACGCCCTTGCGCTCGGAGACGCCTGAGAGTGCCGTGATCGACGCGGGGGAGGGCGATCAGATCGCCGCCGGCCAGATCGTCGACTTTCAGCTCAGTGTGTTCTCAGCCGTCTCGGGCGACCTCATCACGCAGAGTTCCTACGACGACGCGCAAGCGCCGCTGCGACGCACGGCAGGCGCCGAGGTCGACCTGCTCGCCGGGTCGCTGCAGTGCGCGACCGTCGGTTCGCGCTTCGCGGTGACCGGCACCGTCGGTGACGTCTTCGGAGGTCCCGTTGAGGAGGCGGGTCTTGCCGCCGCCGACCCCCTCGTGCTCGTCTTCGATGTGCAGGCTGCCTACCTCGGTCGGGCAACCGGCACTCCGCAGCTCGGCGCGTCGGGTATTCCCGCCGTCGTGACGACGCCCGACGGCATTCCGGGCGTCACGATCCCCAATGAAGAGCCGCCCACCGAATTGCGCTCTCACACCCTGGTGCGCGGCGACGGCACCCCGATTGCCGAGGGCGACCGCGCCGTACTGCACTACACGGGTCTGCTATGGGAGACAGAGACGATCTTCGACTCGAGTTGGGACCGCGGCGCTGCCGGGACCTTCACGATCGCGAGTTTCGAAGACGACCCGAACGGTATCGTGCCTGGCCTCGCGGTGGGCCTCATCGGCAAGACCGTCGGCTCGCAAGTCATCGTGGTGATCCCGCCGGAGCTTGGTTATCCCGAGGGCCAGTCGCCGCCGACAATTCCCACGGGTTCGACGATGGTCTTCGTCGTCGACATCCTCGGGATCGAGGGCTAGAGCGCGTCGTGGCCGATGCGGCGCGCAAGGTTCCGGTCGAGGAGCGGCTGTTCAGCCTCGTGCTGGCGCTGCTCGCCACCGAGCAGGGGCTGACGAAGGCCGAGATCCTCTCGACCGTCACCGGGTACGCGGCGCGCTACGAGCAGGGCGGTGATCGTGCGAGTCTCGAGCGGCAGTTCGAGCGCGACAAAGAAGACCTGCGCGACCTCGGCGTGCCGCTCGAAACCGTTGACGAGCGCGGCGCCGAGGGCGACACCAAGCTGCAGCGCTATCGCATTCCGCCCTCGCGCTACCAGCTGCCCGACGACCTTGAGTTCTCGGCCGAGGAGTACGCGCTACTGACGCTCGCCGCTCAGGTCTGGCGCGAGGGCTCGCTGTCGACCGACTCACGCCGCGCGCTCACCAAGCTGCGTTCACTCGGCCTTCGCATCGACGACGACGTCATCGGTTTCGCACCGACGATTCGCACGCGCGATGCCGCCTATGAGCCGCTGAGCGCCGCGATCGACCGCGGCCATCAGGTGTCGTTCGACTACCTCAAGCCCGGCCAGCCGTCGGCCGAGCGCCGCCTGGTCTCTCCGCTCGCTCTGGTCTATCACGAAGGACGCTGGCACCTGCATGCGCACGATGACCGGGCGGATGCTGCGCGCACGTTCCTGCTGCGCCGCATCGTGAGCGCAGTCGAGTCGACCGGTTCACCCGCCACCCACCGGCCCGGCGCCGACGAGCCCGTGCACGTGCTCGTCGAGCTCGAGGCCCTGTGGCAGTCGACCGTCGCGACGGTCGCGGCTCGACCGGGCAGCGAGGCCGACGTGGTGCTGCGCAATCGGCCGGGCACGACAGAGGTCGACGGCCAACTCATCGTGCACGCGACCGATCTCGACATTCTCGCCGACGAGCTCGCGGCGTTCGGTGCCGATGTGCGCGTGGTCGAACCGGTAGCGGTGCGTGACGCCGTGCGGGCCCGATGGCAGAGCGTGGTGCAGGCTCATGGCTGAGCGCCCGGCGCCGGCGCGAGCGACCGACAAGCTCACCTTCCTGCTGTCACTCGTGCCCTACCTCATCGACCAGGTGCGTGTCACCGTCGCCGATGCGGCCGAACACTTCGGCATCTCGCCCGAGCAGATGCGCAAGGCCGTGACCCTCATCGCCATGAGCGGCACGCCGGGTGCCGACGGTACGTACACGCACGAGACCCTTTTCGACATTGACTGGGACGACTTCGAGCAGCGCGACCTGATCAGGTTTCGCGCCGCTCCCCTTGACGACAAGCCCCGCTTCTCAGCGCGTGAGGCGGCGGCGTTGCTGGCCGGCCTGCAGCGCGTGGCCGCACTTCCCGACTTCGCCGCACGCGTCGACGTGACAGCCCTCATGTCGAAGCTCGCGCGCGGCGCGTCTGCAGCGCCCGCTCCGCTCGCCGTGCGCGCGGGTTCGATCGACGCCGTGCAGCGGCAGCTCGGTGTTGCGATCTCTGAGGGGCGACGCGTACGCATCGACTACGTGACGACGAGGGGCGACCGCGAACTGCGCGAGGTCGACCCCATTCGACTCGACGGTGTCGATGATGCCTGGTACTTGCGAGGGTGGTGCCTCTCCCGCGAAGCCGAGCGCACCTTCCTGCTCGACCGTATCGCGAGCGTCGAGCTGCTGGGCACGGCCGATGCGCACACCTCCCATGCCGACGCCGATGAGCTGTTCCGCAGCACCGGGGCAGATCAGCGAGTGACAATTGCTCTGCCGGTCGTCGGGCTCCCGCTCATCGCGGACTACCGCGGCCCCGACGATGCGGTGCGCATCGAGGGCAATCGCGCACTCGTCACCCTGGCGATCTCGCACCCGGGCATACTGGGGCGCATCGCGGCACGGCTGGCTGGAGAAGTCGAGGTTCTCGAACCCTCCGACGCCCGCAGCGCCGTCGCCGCGTGGGCCCGAGCTGCGCTCGACGCAGACTCGGCGTCGAATCGGCTTCTATGATCTGCGTGCCGCGCCGAGGCGCGGTTCGCAGGCGAGCTCAAGGCCATCGCGCTAGACTGTCTACCTCGTCACCCGTCGACCGAAGGACTAGAGCAACATGCCGGCAAATCTCGGAGGCTGGACCGGCCTCATCCTGCTCCTGGTAGTGATTCTTCTGTTCGCCGCCCCGAAGCTTCCTCAGCTCGCCCGCAGCCTCGGCCAGTCGATGACGATCTTCAAGAAGGAGATCAAGAACAAAGACGAGGATGCTCCGGCGGCGGCCGAGACCGTGTCGACGCCTCCTGCTGCACAGGCACCCGCGTCGCCCGTCGCGAGCACCGAGGGCACCGACTCCTCAGCCTCCCAGTAGCACGTGGCCGGCCGCGAGCCGCGGCCCCGGAACCCCGAGGGCCGCATGTCCCTCGGGCAGCACCTCGTCGAGTTGCGAAAGCGGCTGACGCGCGCAGCCCTCGCCATTCTGGCCGGGACGATTGCGTCTTTTTGGCTCGTCGCCCCGGTGTGGGAATCTCTCAGCGCCCCTGTGCTTGCCGTCGGCCTGGCCGATGATCGCGAGACGGCTATCCAGTACACGCGCGTCACCGAGGCGTTCGACACGACGATGCTCATCGCCATCACCCTGGGCATCGTCATCTCGTCGCCGATCTGGCTCTACCAGCTCTGGGCTTTCATCGTTCCGGCGCTCCATCGCACAGAAAAGCGCTATGCCATCGGCTTCATCGCAGCGGCTGTGCCGCTGTTTTTCGCAGGCTGCGCTGCGGGATGGTTCCTTCTGCCCAATATCGTCACCATCATGGCGAGCTTCGCCGCCGCAGACACCTTCACCCTCTTCACGGCGCAGGGCTACCTTGACTTCAGTCTCAAGCTGATTCTTGCGATCGGCATCGGCTTCGTTCTTCCCGTGGTTCTTGTCATGCTTAACTTCGCGCGCGTCATGTCGGCGGAGACCATTCTCAGAGGGTGGCGGTGGGCAATACTCGCCATTACGGCCTTCACCGCTATTGCGACACCAGCCGCAGACGTGTTGTCCATGATCCTGCTCGCGCTCCCGATGGTCGGCCTCTACTTCCTGGCTGCCGCGATCGCAGTACTGCACGACAAACGTGTGGACAAGCGCGAGGCAAAGCTCAATGCGGAATACGGCATCCGAGCTGATGGCTGAGGCACACCTCAGCCCCGCTGAGCGGTATGCCGCAGCCCGAGCCCTGCAGTCTCTGCCCCGACTGCGTGCGTTCCGCGACGGACTGACGATCGAACTCGATCCGTTTCAGCACGCGGCGTGCGCCGCGCTTGAGCAGGGCCGCAGCGTGCTCGTCGCCGCCCCGACCGGGGCGGGCAAGACCATCGTGGCCGAGTTCGGCGTCTTTCTCGCCATGTTCGAGCCGAGCGCGAAGATCTTCTACACCGCGCCGATGAAGGCGCTCAGCAACCAGAAGTACACCGAACTCGTCGCACAGTACGGCGCCGCCGAGGTCGGGTTGCTGACGGGCGACACGAACATCAACGCCCGCGCGCGCATCGTGGTCATGACGACCGAGGTGCTGCGCAACATGCTCTATGCCGACAGCGACCTGCTCGTCGACCTCGCCTACGTTGTGATGGACGAGGTGCACTACCTCGCCGACCGGTTCCGCGGGGCGGTGTGGGAGGAGGTCATCATCCACCTGCCGCAGCACGTGCGCATGATCTCGCTCAGCGCCACGGTGTCGAATGCTGAGGAGTTCGGTGACTGGCTGCAGGCGGTGCGCGGCGACACTGACGTCATCGTGAGCGAGACCCGGCCGGTGCCGCTCGACCAGCACGTGCTCGTGCGCTCGAAGCTCGTCGACCTGTTCGACTCGTCGGGCAAGGCGGCGACGAACCGCGTCAACCCCGAGCTCATGCAGTTGGCACGCGCGGGCGGCCACACACCGCACAAGGGTCGGCAGCAGCATCCGCGACGCTGGGAGAAGCGTCCGGCGGGGGAGGGCCGCGCTGATCGGTCCGAGATCGTCGCCATGCTCGGCTCGCGCAGCCTGCTGCCCGCGATCTTCTTCATCTTCAGCCGCGCGGGGTGCGACGCCGCGGTGCGCCAGCTCGTGCGGTCGGGCCAGCGACTCACCGACCAGGCAGAGCGCGACGAGATCCGCCAGATCGTCGAAGAGCGCTGCCGCACCCTGCGTGACGATGACCTCGCGGTGCTCGGCTACTGGGAGTGGCTCGACGGTCTGCAGCGCGGGGTCGCCGCGCACCACGCCGGACTTCTGCCAGCGTTCAAAGAGGTCGTCGAAGAACTTTTCCAGAAGAAGCTGCTGCGCGTCGTCTTCGCCACCGAGACGCTCGCCCTTGGCATCAACATGCCCGCGCGCACGGTCGTGCTCGAGAAGCTCGAGAAGTTCAACGGTGAGGCGCGTGTGCCGATCACGCCGGGGGAGTACACCCAGCTCACGGGTCGTGCTGGACGTCGTGGCATCGACACCGAGGGCCACTCGGTCATCCAATGGTCACCAGGGCTCGACCCGCAAGCCGTCGCCTCGCTCGCCTCACGCCGCACGTACCCGCTCAACTCAAGCTTCCGCCCCACCTACAACATGGCCGTGAACCTCATCGAGCAGTTTGGTCGGCAGCGCACGCGCGAGATTCTCGAGTCGAGCTTCGCGCAGTTCCAGGCAGACCGCGCCGTCGTCGACCTGGCACGCACGGTGCGCAAGAACGAAGAGGCCCTCGCGGGGTACGCGAAGTCGATGACGTGTCACCTCGGCGACTTCGCCGAGTACTCCGCCCTGCGCCGCCAGTTGAGCGACCTCGAGCGTGGCGCGAACCGCGCGGGCGAGCCCGGCGAGAAGGCCGACCGGTTGCGCCGACAGAAGCAGATCGAGGGCCTGCGGGTGAGCATGCGCAAGCATCCGTGCCACGGATGCTCTGATCGCGAAGCGCATGCTCGCTGGGCTGAACGCTGGTGGCGGTTGAAAAAAGACACCAACAAGGTCAGCCGGCAGATCTCGGGTCGTACCGGCGCTGTCGCGGCCGTGTTCGACCGCATCACTGAGATTCTCACCGATCTTGACTACCTGCGCACCGACGAACACGGCAGGCTCGGACTCACCCAGCACGGCCGCTCGCTGCGACGCATCTACGGCGAGCGCGACCTGCTCGTCGCCGAGAGCCTGCGACGCGGAGTGTGGAAAGACCTCGACGCGCCCTCGATGGCCGCGATGGCGAGCGCGATCGTCTTCGAAGCCCGCCGTGACGACGGACAGGCGCCCGAGTATGCACTGCCCCGAGGCGCCTTCCGGCCCGCACTCGAGCGCACGCAACAGCTCTGGGCGCGTCTCGATGACCTCGAGCGCGAGCACCGGCTTCCGGGAACTGAGCCGCTCGCCACCACCCTGGCCCTTCCGATGCATCGGTGGGCCGCCGGGGGGTCACTCGATGCCGTTCTGCGCGATGCTGATTTCGCCGCGGGAGACTTCGTGCGCTGGACCAAGCAGACGATCGATCTGCTCGACCAGATCTCACTCGTCGCCGACGGACAGGTCGGTCGCACCGCCCGCAGCGCCCTCGACGCGATTCGCCGCGGCATCGTCGCCTACAGCTCGGTCGCCTGAGCGGCGCTCTGCGCTCGCTCGCCTAAGATTGCCCCTCGTGATGGTGACGACGAGCGTGACGACCATGCGCCATGCAGCGCCCGTCGCGACCACCACCGCACCTCCCCTGCCTCTCGGCGTCGCCGTACTCACCGCTATCGCGGGCGGCTGGCTCATGAATCTCGGGTATCCCGACCTCGGCTGGTGGCCGCTCACGATCGTCGGCACGGCCCTCGTGCTCGCGAGCCTGCGTGGCCGCAGCCTCCGCGGGGCGATGCTCGTCGGAGCGCTCAGCGGCTTCACGTTCTACGGCACACTCATCGAGTGGCTCACGGTGTACCTGGGCGTCGTGCCGTGGCTGGCTCTGACGCTCGTCATGGTGGTCTGGACCTCGTTGGGCGGCGTGCTCATCATGCTGGCCTGGCGCTGGGTGCCGCGAGCCTGGCCCGGCGTCGCGGGGCGGCTCGTGCTGGCGCCGGCGGTCGTCGCCGCGGCGTGGACAGCTCGCGAGGTCGTCGCGAGCACCTTCCCCTGGGGCGGCTTCGCCTGGGGCCGCCTCGCGCACAGCCAGGCAGAGGGTCCGCTCTCGCATTGGGCTGGCTGGCTCGGCTTCTCGGGGCTCACCTTTCTGCTCGCGTGGGTGGCGGCAGCAATCGTTGCCGTCGCCATCGAACGCGAGGTCGGGATGCTGCGCCGCAGCATCGCGCTGGCAGGAGCATCCGCGGCTCTGCTCGTCTGGCCGGCCGTGCCGATCGCCACGACGGGAACGATCAGCGTTGCCGCAGTGCAGGGCAACTCGAACTCGGGGCTGTTCGCCTCCTACGAGCGTGGCGAGATTTTGCGCGATCACTATGACGCGACCACACCCCTATTCGACCAAGGGCTCGACCTCGACGTCATCGTGTGGCCCGAGAACGCGAGCGATCTTGACCCGTTGCGCAATGCTGACGCCGCGTCGGTGCTCGATCTCGTCAGCGACCGGCTCGACGCCCCCGTCGTCGTCGGCACGATCACCTACGACGAGCCGACCGATCGAAGCTTCAACTCTGTGCTGCTGTGGAGAGCCGGCGACGGTGCCATCGATCAGTACGACAAGGTGAATCCCGTGCCGTTCGCCGAGTACCTTCCGGCCCGCGATTTCTTCTACCCGCTCGCCCCCGATTTGTTCGATCTCGTTCCGCGCGACTTCTCGTTCGGGGAGCGCGACACCGTGATCGATCTCGAGGGCGTCATCGCGGGAATCTCGATCTGCTTCGACATCGTGAGTGACGACCTGATCGCTCGACAGCTGAACGAGGGGGCTCAGATCTTGCTCGCCCCCACCAACAATGCCGACTTCGGCCCCACGGACCAGGGTTTGCAGCAGTTGGCCATCGCGAGGCTGCGCGCCGTTGAATCTGGCCGCAGTGTCGTGCACGTCTCGACCGTGGGGGCCACCGCGATCGTGCTGCCCGACGGTTCGACGTTCGACAGCGTGCCGCGGTTCGAAGCCGGCACGATGGTGCAGCAGGTTCCGCTGAGCGACACGGTCACGCCTGCGCATGCGCTTGGGCGCACCCTCGAGTGGGGCATCATCCTGTTCGGGCTCGCGAGCGTGATGCTCGCTGGCCTTCTCGTGCGACGCGAGCAGTCGTGATGCGCACGCTTGTCGTGCTGCCGACGTACAACGAGGCTGAGAGCATCCGCGCCATGGTCGAGCGCGTGCGCCGCTCGGTGCCCGACGCCGATCTGCTCATCGTCGACGACGGCTCGCCTGACGGCACAGGCGCGATCGCCGATGACCTCGCCGCGATCGACGAGAGGGTGTCGGTGCGGCACCGTGCGGCGAAGTCGGGCCTGGGGTCGGCGTATCTGCTCGGCTTCGGCATCGCCGTCGAGCAGGGCTACGACGCGGTCGTCGAGATCGACGCCGACGGCTCGCACGACCCCGCCGAGCTGCCCGCCATGCTCGCGATGCTCGACAAGCGCGGGGCCGACCTGGTCATCGGCTCGCGCTGGGTCGACGGCGGTTCGGTCGTCGACTGGCCCTGGGCGCGGCGCGCGATCTCGCAGTCGGGCAACCGCTACGCGAAGTGGATGCTGCGCTCGAGCATCCACGACCTCACCGCCGGTTTTCGTGCCTATCGAACCGCCGCACTGCGCGGGCTCGACCGCGCGGTCGTTTCGTCGCAGGGCTATTGCTTTCAGGTGGAGCTCGCGTGGCGCGTCGAGCGCGCCGGGGGAGTGGTGATCGAGCATCCGATCACCTTCGTCGAGCGCACGACCGGACGCTCGAAGATGGGGCCGGCGATCGTCGCCGAGGCGCTCGTGCGCGTCACCGGATGGGGCGTCGCCAGTTGGTTCGGGCGCGGGCCGGCACACGCTGCCGCGCGCGAGGCGTGAGCATCTAGGCTCCGAGCCGTTCGCCGCCGCCGCGTCGAGTGCGCAGCAAGTCAAGGCGCTCTTGCAGCAGCTCTTCGAGCTCATCGCGCGTGCGGCGCTCGAGCAGCATGTCCCAGTGCGTGCGCACGGCCTTAACCTCGCCGACCTCGATGTCGATCGGGGTGCCATCGGGCGCGAGCAGCACTCCTTCTGCCCCGCTCTTCGGCGACGGCCACACGTCGGGCAACTCGGCATCGGCAGAGAAGATCATGTCGAAGGTTTCGCCTTCGGCGGTGCGGTACTGGGCGCGCTGGCGTGAGGCGAACTCGACGCCCTCTTCGCTCTGCATGCTCTGCGAACCGAGCCTCATACCGCGCAGTGTGCGGTCTGCCATGATCGTCCTCCCGGGGTGGGCCTCACGCTCTCTATGAATATGTATAGACCCGTGAGCCGATCGAGTTCGGCTGACGGAGTCACCTCCCAGACCTTTGCCAGCGTCATGCCAGTGAGGTGACGATCTCGAGGCCGATATCGGCGCGATCGGTGACGATGCCGTCGACGCCGCGCTCGAGCAGTCTGCGCATGGTGTCGGCATCGTTGATCGTCCACACGTGCACCTCGACACCGGCGGCATGGAACGCGCGGATGCGCGCAGGCGTGACCGTGTCGAGTCCGATCGCGCGCTCGGGAATCTGCACGGCGTGCAGCCCGCGCAGAGCGCCCCGCACGAGCGGACCGCCGCGCACGACAGAAGCGAGCAGAGCCGCGGCGAACCGAGGTCCGGACGCGCTCGTAGCCACTTCTGGCAGTAGCCGCAGAGCCGCCCGACGTCGACGCTCGCTGAACGAGGTCAGCAGAACGCGATCGTGGGCGCGCACAGCGGTGATGGCGTCGACGGTCGGCGCCACGGCATCCATGGTCTTCAGATCGATGTTGAAGAACGCATCGGGAAAGCCGTCGAGAGCCTCGGCCAGCGTCGGCATGTGCTGGCCGTCACCGAGGTCGAGCTCGGCGAGCTCGCGCGAGGTCAGCTCGTCGACGCGCGTTGCATGACCCACGACGCGCGACAGATCGGGGTCATGAGCGACCATCGCCACACCGTCCGCGCTCGCGTGCACATCGGTCTCAATATGCGTGATGCCGATGCCCACGGCGGCCGCGAAGGCGAGCAGGGTGTTCTCCGGCGCCTCGGTCGCGAGTCCGCGGTGCGCGAGCACGTGCGGCGTCGTCGCCGCGAAGTAGGGCAGCTGCTGGGGCATCAGGCCGCAGGCGGCGTCTTTCCGCCTCGTGCGCCGGGCCCGGCGAAGAACCCGTCGCCGATACCCTTGAGCGCTTCGGTGAGCTCGCTCGGAATGATCCACATCTTGTTCGATTCGCCCTCGGCGAGCTTCGGCAGCATCTGCAGGTACTCGTAAGCGAGCAGCGTGCTGTCGGGGTTGCCCTTGTGGATGGCGTCGAACACGATCGTGATGGCCTTCGCCTCGGCCTCAGCAGTCAGGATCTGCGCCTGGGCCTCACCCTCGGCCTTGAGGATCGCCGACTGACGAGCACCCTCCGCCTCGAGAATCTGCGACTGCTTCGTGCCCTCAGCGGTGAGAATGACGGCGCGCCGGTCGCGCTCGGCGCGCATCTGCTTCTCCATCGAGTCTTGAATGCTCACCGGCGGGTCGATGGCCTTCAGCTCGACGCGGTTGACGCGCAGGCCCCACTTGCCGGTCGCTTCGTCGAGCACGACGCGAAGTTGACCGTTGATGTTGTCGCGACTCGTGAGCGCTTCTTCGAGGTTCAGCCCACCGACGACGTTACGCAGGGTCGTGACCGTCAACTGCTCGACGCCGGCCAGATAGTTCGCGATCTCGTAGGTCGCTGCGCGAGCATCCGTCACCTGGAAGTAGATGACCGTGTCGATCGACACGACCAGGTTGTCTTCGGTGATGACCGGCTGCGGCGGAAACGAGACGACCTGCTCGCGCATGTCGACGAGCGGCCGCATGCGATCGATGAAGGGCACGAGGATGTTGAGGCCCGGCTGCAAGGTCTTGCGGTAACGGCCGAGACGCTCGACGACGCCGGCGTAGGCCTGCGGCACGATGCGGATCGAGCGCACCAGCACGACGATGACAAAGATCGCCACCACCACGACGAGCGCAGTCACGAAAATCTGGCCGATGAAGGCGGAGGTGGAGATCATGGTGTTTCGCTCCGTTCTCTCGGGGCGACCTCAGCGGTCGCTCCGTCGATGCGAGTGACGACCACGCGGTCGCCCTCAGCAAGGGTCAGGGTCTCGTGCTCGGGCGCGAGGCGGGCTGTCCAGGTCTCTCCGTTCGCGAGCTTCACGAAGCCGGTGCTCTCCGAGAATCCGGTGGTCACGCGCCCCGCCATGCCCTTGAGAGCGTCGACGTTGGTGAGCGCGGGCTCTTCACCGCGATGCAGCAGCTTGAGCAGCATCGGCCTGATCGTGAAGAGCAGCAGGCCCGAGATGACGGCGGCGGCGAGAATCTGCACCCACCATTCCGCCCCGAGCAGGTTCGTGCCGAGGCCGCCGATGAGGGAGCCGGCGGCGACCATCATGAAGGTGAACTCGAGCGTGAGAACCTCGATGATCACGCACACGACCACGAAGACCAGCCACACGATCCACAGGTACTGCGTCAGATCGACCATGGCCAGCACCTCTCTTCGTCGCGGCGGTTCGCCCACGGTATCACTGGCCCATGTCCGCCCGTCGAGTCGCCGCTGACGGTAGGGTCGAGAACCGTGAACACCCCACTGCAGCCCGGCTCGCTCGCCGGCAAGACCGCCCTCGTCACCGGATCGTCGCGCGGCATTGGCGCCGACACCATCAAGTACTTCGCTGCCGCGGGCGCCAACGTCGTCATCAACTATCGCGCCAAGGCGCCCCGCGCCGAGAAGCTCGTCGCCGAGATCGAAGCAGCCGGTGGGCAGGCCATCGCTGTCGGCGCCGACCTCACCGACGCCGNNCCGGCGGCATGGAGTCGGGCATGGGTGAGGATTACGCACTCAGGTTGAACCGGGATGCGCAGGTCAACGTTCTGACGCACGGCGCCGAGCTCATGGGTGAGGGCGGCCGCGTGGTCTTCGTGACGAGCCACCAGGCGCACTTCATC
>DIUS01000151.1:0-7240 GCA_002423075.1 Microbacteriaceae bacterium UBA6152 | reverse complement strand
GGCGACATGATAGAGGGCACTATCACGGCGACCCTGCTCGAACGCGCCGCACCCGGTGCGATCGACGCGCGCAAAGAAGCGGCCGGCAAGCTCTACAACGTGAGCGAGTTTGCCGCCGAAGTGGCGCAGGCCGCGGTCGACCCCGTGCCCGCCGGCCACACTCGCCTCGTGGGCGACGTGAGCTACTTCACCGAGTACGCGGCGGAGTAGCAGGTGGGGCCCCAAAGCGGCCTGCGGAGAACATCCCGAATCATTCTCATGGATGCCGATGGCGCCGCGCTGCTCTTCATGACCGCAGCGCCCGACTCGACGCGCTTCGCACGCTGGATCACGCCCGGCGGGGGAGTGGACCCGGGGGAGTCGCACGAGCAGGCCGCAATGCGGGAGCTGTTCGAAGAGACCGGGCTCGTCATCGACGGCGTGGGGGAGCCCGTGTGGAGCATCGACTTCGACGTGGCGTGGGACGAAGCGGATCACGATCGCGGCCACGCCGAGTACTACGTCGTGCGGTGCGAGCGGTTCGAGCCGGTGTCGACGAACTGGACCGACGATGAGCGCGTCGACGTGACCGCGCACGGCTGGCTCACGGCCGACGAGTTGCTGCGCTCGGGGCAGCCGTTCGAACCGTACGACCTGCCGCGGCTGCTCCGCGAGGTCGCCGGGGGAGTCTGAGAGACTCTGGGAATGGATCTCACCGCGATCGTCGTCTTGCCGATCATCATCGGCCTCGCGGCACTCTGGGTCAGCGCCATGGTCTCGATTTTTAGGCGGTCGAGCGCGATGTCAGGCCTCGAGCTGCTCGGCTGGTGCGCCTTCGTCGTGTTCGCTCAGTTCTTCGGGCCGCTCATCTGGTTCTTCATCGGCCGCGATCGCTACGCTGCGCCGACGGCGTGACCCATGTCCACTGAGCTGACATTCCGTCTGCGCGAGCCCTGTTCAGACGACGTCGAGGCGCTCGCGCGGGTGCACGTGCAAGCGTGGCGCGAAACGTACGCCGACCAGTTGCCCGAGGAGTTCTTCGGAGAACAGGCGCTGGACTTCCGTCGGCGGATCTGGCACCGCATCATCGCTGACGTGGCGCCGGAGTCGAGCACCGTGTTGGCAGAACGCGAAGGGCAGGTGGTGGGTTTCGCTCACGCCGGGCGGCCCGCCTCACCAGAGCAGCCTCCGCCAGCCGATCGCGAGCTGTTCATGATCTACCTGCTCGAGGCCCACCACGGGTGCGGTGCAGCGCAGGCGATGCTGGATGCCGTGCTGGGCAACGCACCGGCCTTCCTCTGGGTCGCAGCGATCAACCCGCGAGCCCAGGCGTTCTATCGACGCAATGGATTCGAGTTCGACGGCGTCGAGAAGCCCGATGACCGAGTACGCACGTTCATCGAGCGACGCATGGTTCGATGATCTAGGTGTTGCACCTATGGACTGGTGGTACACTCGTGGCATGCCTACAGCGCGCCCACGCCACATGCTGACGGAAACGGACGACATCGCTCGCGCCGTCAACGATGCCGCCTTGGCCTGGCCTGAGCTGCGGGGCGATCGCGCCGCCCTGCTCCGCAAGCTTGTCGAGGCCGGTCACGCATCTCTCGCCAGCCGCGGGGGAGTTCGCGAGCTGGTCCGTGGCGCCGCGGGGGCCGCAACTGGCGTCTACCCCCGCAACGCACGGGCCGAGCTGCTCGCGGAGTGGCCCGAGTGATCGTCGTAGATGCGAACGTGCTGATCGCGTTTCTGGATGCCGACGACGGTCACCACGATGATGCGGTAGGTCTGTTCGAGCACAGATTCCTTGATGGTTTCTCGGCGAGTGTGCTGACCGTCGCCGAGTCGCTGGTTCACCCGACACGAGCTGGGCGTCAGGATGCTGCGCTAGCGGCGTTCGCCACCGTGGGCATCGAAGTGTTGGCCCTTGAGCACTCACAGGCCGCTGACCTGGCTCGAGTGAGAACCGACTATCGGCTGAGGATGCCCGACGCCGTCGCTCTGCACGCAGCCATCAGCACTCGATCAGAACTCGCGACGTTCGACGATGCACTGGCTTCGGCTGCCGCGAAAGCAGGAGTCACAATCGCTCACTAGCGTTCCAGGCACGACGTTTAGTATCCGATAATGCACATTATGTCAGATCAAGCGGAGGATGGCACCTCTATCGGTTCGCATAGGCATCCCGCCGGTGCGTCACCGACACCACTTCGATCACGAGGCGTTGTTCGACGATGCGGTAGACGATTCGGTACTCACCGCGTCGCGCCGAGTACAGCGGAGCAAGCGGATCTCGCAGCTGTTTGCCCACGCGCCGCGGGTTCTCGCGCAGGTCTCCCATGATGAACTCGAACGCCGCAGCTGCGATCTTCTCGGGCAGCTCGGTCTCGAGCGCCCGTCGAGCGGCGCGCGTGAAGACGACGTCGTAGCCGATCGTCACCCGGTGATCCGGCCTCGGGCGATCATCGCGGCGCGCACCTCGTCGGCGCTCGAGAGCGCTCCGGTCTCGAGGTCGTCAATCCCCTGCCGGATGGTCGCGATCTCGTCAGGACGACTCAGGATGTCCACCGTCTCGACGAGAGCGTCAAAGTCGTCCGCGCTCATGAGCACGGCAACGCGGTCACCGTTACGCGTCACCTCGAAGCGCTCATGCGTCGTGACGGCCGACTCGATGATGCGTGAGAGGTTGGCGCGAGCATCCGCGAGTGAGAGAGTCGTCATGTACATAATTCTAGCGCACATCTCGTTGATCTGCTGATTGCCGATCGCGATGCCTCGGAGCATCTTGCGTCACTCCCCCCGAAACGACGCGAGCGCGTCATGCGGGTCCTCAGCGACGCGGGGCTGCTCGACAACTCAGCCGACGAGCTGCGGCTCCGCGTCGAACGTTTCTCTGAGTTGCTCGCCGTGGCTCCGGTCGAGCGCCCGGCGGGTGTGGATCGATTCGTCGTCAACGGTCGTCTTGAGCAGTACTCTTCTGGCGCGGACGACCGCGCAACGGTGCTGACGCACCTGATCGACCGCGCGATGCCCGACCCGGCCGAGCTCGTCGACGAGCGCATGCTCACCGAGCGCCTCGCGATGCTCACTGATGATCGCGTGACCGTGCGGCGTTATCTCGTCGACGCGGGCCTGCTCGATCGCGAGCCCGACGGTAGCGCCTATTGTCGCGCTGCACTGTCAGTCGACTGATCCCCTCCCCCGTACAACGGCCGCAGCTCGACCTTCCGCTTGCACGCGCGTGACCCTTCGGTAGCGAGCTCGAGTGCGGCATCCCGGCTCGCAGCCTCGACGATCCAGAACCCCGAGACGTATCGCCCGGTGTCGTGCAGCGGGCCGGGCGTGACGAGCCCCGCTCCCCCGCGGTTGTCGACGACGACGGATGCCCGGGGCAACGTGAGCATCGGCCTACACTTTCGACATGGCCGATCACGCGGTTCCGACGCTTCCCTCCCGCGATCTCGGCGCGACCGACGCGTTTTACGCGCGGCTCGGGTTCGTCGAGCAGTATCGCGACGCGGGCTGGCTCATCATGAGCCGCGGCGAACTCACGCTCGAGTTCTTCCCCCATCGCGACCTCAATCCGTCGACGAGCGACCACCAGGCGAACCTGCGGGTCGACGACCTGGATGCTCTGCACACGACCTTCGCCGAATCTGGTATCCCTCTCGCGACCACCGGCATCCCTCGATTGACCTCCATCGAACCGCGGGAGTGGGGCGCCCGGGCGGCCTTCCTCATCGACCTCGACGGCACGATGCTCCGGCTGATAGAAAACTGATCATGGCTACCGCACCGGCAACTCTCGAGCGCGTCGCGCGCATGTCGTTCGGGCAGGTGTATCCGCTCTACATCACGAAGGTCGAGCGCAAGGGCCGCACCAAGGCCGAACTCGACGAGGTCATCACCTGGCTGACCGGGTTCGACGCCGAGGCGATCGCCCAGCACGTGGCCGACCANNGGAGTGATCTGCGGCGTGCGGGTCGAAGAAATCGAGGAGCCCCTCATGCAGCAGGTGCGCTACCTCGACAAGCTCGTCGACGAGCTCGCGAAGGGCAAGGCGATGGAGAAGGTGCTGCGGGGCTGACCCGGTGACGACCCGCTGCCCGTGCCTGAGCGGGATTCCCTTTTCCGAGTGCTGCGAGCCGCTGCACCGCGGCGAGAGCGTCGCACCGACGGCCGAGGCGCTCATGCGCTCGCGCTTCAGTGCGTTCGCGGTGGGCGACAGAGACTACCTGCTGTCGTCGTGGCACCCCTCGACCCGACCGACCACCCTCGAGCTCGACCCCGAGCTGCGCTGGTACCGGCTCGACATCCTCGACCGCGTGGCCGGCGGCCCGCTCGACGCGCGCGGAGAGGTCGCGTTCGAGGCCTTCTGGCGCTCCCCCGACGCCCACGGATCGCAGCGCGAGCGTAGCGGCTTTGCGCGCGACGGTGGGCGTTGGTATTACGTCGCGGAGGCCTGAGCCGCCATCGACGGGTCGAGAACGGCTGCGTCGAGCGCGGCCTCAAGGTCGCGCCACAGATCGGCCCCCGACTCGAGACCGATCGACAGGCGAACGATGCCGGCCCCGGGGCGGGCATCCGGCGCCACCGGGCGGTGCGTGAGCGATGCCGGATGCTGCACCAGAGAATCGACGCCCCCGAGCGAGACGGCGTGGGTGAAGAGCCGCAGCGCTCCCGTGAAGGCCTGCGCGGCCGCATATCCCCCGGCGAGGTCGAGGGCCAGCATCGCCCCGGGCCCGCGCAGCTGCGAGCCGAGCAGCCCGTGCGGGTCGGATCCGGGCAGGCCCGGGTAGTGCACGCGCGCGACGGCGGGGTGCTGGGCCAGCAACACGGCCAGTTCCCCGGCCGTCGCCTGCTGGGCCCGCACGCGCAGCGCGAGCGTCGGCAGCCCGCGATGCAGCAGGTAGGCGCCGAGCGGGTGCAGCAGCCCGCCCGTGATCGCCCGCACGGGGCGGATGGCGGTCGCCCACTCGGCGCTCGTCGCGACCACTCCCCCCATCGCGTCGCCGTGGCCGCCGAGGTACTTCGTGGCGCTGTGCAGGGCAAAGGCGGCACCGTGCGCGAGCGGGTTCTGCAGCACGGGCGTCGCGAAGGTGCTGTCGACCATCACGGGCACGTCGCCCGACGCCGCGACGACCGCCGCGATGTCGATGAGCTCGAGCGTCGGGTTGCACGGCGTCTCCATGACGACGAGGCACGTGTCGGCGCGCACGGCGTCGCCGACCTCCGCGGGGGCGCAGAAGGTCGTCTCGGCGCCGAGGAGCCCCGAGGCGAGCAAGTGGTCGGTGCCGCCGTACAGCGGGCGCACGGCGACGACGTGCCGGCCGCGGTTCATGGCCGCGAGCAGCGTCGCCGAGAAGGTCGCCATGCCCGAGGCGAAGGCGACGGCCTCGTCGGCGCCCTCGAGCGTCGCGAGCGCCTCCTCGAACCGTGCCACGGTCGGGTTCCAGAGCCGCCCGTAGACGTTGCCGCCCTCGGTCGGATGCCCGCCCGTCGCGATCGCCTCGTACGAGCCGCCCCCGGCGTCGATGTCGGGTAGCGGGTTCGTCGTCGAGAGGTCTATGGGCAGGGCGTGCACGCCCAGCGCCGTCAGGTCGTCGCGCCCCGCGCGCACTGCGATCGTCTCGAAGGCGTCCTCACGACCAGAAGCACCGTTGCTCGTCATGGACTGATTCTGACGCGCCCTGCGGTCGAATAGAGGCAATGTCGCAGATTCCGCGCTGATTGACACTCTCTGCGCGCATGCTTCATGCTGATGGCATGCTCGACTGGCCTCCGTCGCAGAACACGCGCCCCGCATCCCTCGACACGATCGACCTCACGATGCTCGCTGCGCTCGAAGGCAACGGTCGCATCACCAACGCCGCGCTCGCCGCTCGCGTCGGCATCGCCGAGTCGACGTGCACGCAGCGGTTGCGATCGTTGGGCGACCGCGGAGTCATCCGCTCGTTCCGTGCCGACATCGACCCGGCCGCGCTCGGGCTCACGCTGCAGGCACTCATCACGGTGCGACTCGGCACGCACGGCCGCGAACAGATACGCGGCTTCGAGCAGACGGCGCGCTCACTGCCCCATGTGCTGACCGCGTTCCATGTCGCAGGAGCCGACGACTACCTCCTGCACGTCGCCGTTGCGTCGGCCGCCGCGCTCCGCGAACTTGTGCTCGAGCACCTCACGACTCATCCGCACGTGCGCCACGTCGAGACCCAGCTCGTCTTCGAGGTGCTCGAGGGCGCCGGCCTTGCCAGCACAGCTCAGCCCGTTTGATCCATTCCGATCCCGACTATCAGATCGACCACGTCGTCGAGCGGACGCGCCGTGTCACACTCGTGCGTCGCTGACGCGCGCAGAAGCGGCTCGACCTCAGCGTGATCGCGACGGATCGCCACACGCTCTTCAGCCGCTCGACCGAAGGGATTCGTCGTGCGGGTGGCGACGCGCTCCAGCATGATCTCGATCGGGGCGGAGTGCAGCACGATCGCATCGAATCGGTCGGTGAAGACGCCCTGGTTGCGCACGGTGCCTGCGACCGCAAGGGGTGTGGAGCGCGCAGCGTGGAGCAGTCGAGTCATGAGCGCTTCGTTCCACAGCCGCTCCCCCGGCATCTCGGAGGAAGCATCGCCGTGGATGATCCACTCCGGCATGTCTGTGTCGACGACGCTCCAGCCCCTGCAGGCGAGCTCGATGAGCACCGTAGACTTGCCCGCGCCCGACATGCCGGTGAGCAGAACCGCGGTCATGTCATCACACGCTCGGTGCGGAGTCAGTCTCGCGAACCGAGGGACCGCCACCCAGTTCTTCGAAGAGCGTCAGCTCGACCTCGTCAGGAGCGACGAGTCGTGCGTTGAGAGAGCGCCACGGAGTCTCGCGTGCAGACGCGACCAGCTCAGCGCCTGCCTGCTCGAGTTCGGTGCTCGTGGCGCGAGCGTCGTCAACCTGCACAGCGATCCGCAGCGGCGGGCTGTGGCGACCGTCGGTCTCGATCCGGTCGATGAGGTTGACCTGCGCCGCATTCGCGAGCTCGAGCGTCGCCCTGCCGACTTCCAGAATCATCACGCGGGCATCCCCCTCGCCCTCAAAAGCAGCCGTCTCCTCCAATCCCAGCGCATCGCGCCAGAACGCGACCGCGGCGTCGTAATCGTCGACCTGGATGACCAACCTCAGTTGCCGTACCGTCATGTCACACTCTTCTCGACTGGGTCGCCGCAGCCCAGGCATCGAGCTTCTCCGCCGCGGCGCCCGAGTCGATCACCTC
>DIUS01000142.1:4220-8001 GCA_002423075.1 Microbacteriaceae bacterium UBA6152 | reverse complement strand
CGATGAGCCGTTCGAAGCCGAGCGAAAAGCCGCACGCGGGCACCTCGGTGCCGAGAAAGCGGCCGATCATGCCGTCGTAGCGCCCGCCGCCGCCGAGCGAGTACCCGACGTCGGGGTGGGCGACCTCAAAGATCGGGCCCGTGTAGTAGCCCATGCCCCGCACCAGAAAAGGGTCGAACACCAGAGGAATCTCGCCCGCGGCAGCGCGCAGGCTGCGCAGGTCGGCGGCGGCATCAGAGTCGGCGAAGACGGCGTGGTCGAGCATGCGCCACGACTCGTCGCCCTCGAGCGCCGGATGCAATCCCGCGAACAGCTCGTCGGCACGCGCGACGCCGATCGCCCGCAGCTCGGCGACGACGCCGTCGAGCCCGATCTTGTCGAGCTTGTCCATGGAGATGAGCGCGGCGGGCCGCAAAGGCTCGGGCACCTCACAGGCCGCGAGCCACGCCGTCAGCAGCCGACGATCGTTGACCCGGATGCTGCACCCCGGCACCCCGAGAGCGTCGAGCGCCGCGGCCGTCGCCGTGATGAGCTCGGCTTCGGCGATGATGCCCGGCTCGCCGATGATATCGATGTCGCACTGCACGAACTGCCGGTAGCGGCCCTTCTGCGGGCGCTCGGCACGCCAAACGGGCGCGATCTGAATGGCGCGGAAGACGGTCGGCAACTGGCCGCGGTTGCTCGCGTAGTAGCGCGCGAGCGGCACCGTGAGGTCGAACCGCAGCCCGAGGTCGGCGAGGTCGAGCGGGGTCACGGCCTCGGCGAGAGCATCCATCGTCAGACCACGCTTCATGACCGCGAATGCGAGCTTTTCGTTGTCGCCGCCGAGACCGGCGTGCAGGCGCGAGGCGTCTTCGACCACCGGTGTCTCGATCTCGTCGAAGCCGTGCGCGCGGTAGACCGAGCGGATGCGCTGCAGCACACGTTCGCGTCGCGCCTTCTCGGCGGGCAGAAAATCACGCATGCCACGAGGGGGCGTCACAGCAGTGGCCATACGCATGATTCTGTCACGCAGCCGGAACTCGCCCGGCGATCAGGTCAGGCGACGCGGCTGCCCGTCGGCAGGCGACCCGCCGGTGTGCGTGTGCGCGCGACCGCTGCGGCGAGCGCCGCGATGGCCAGCACGAGGTGGATCGCCAGCCCGACGAACCAGCTCGGCACCGTGCGGTCGAAGATCTCTTGCGGGGTCTCGAACTCGTAGGCGCTGTTCGGGTCGCCGGCAAGCGCCGCCCCGCACTCGTCAATGACCTCGTCAAACACGATCGGCAGCTGAGCCGAGCGCACGCCCAAGGCGATCTGGCCGAAGAGGTCTTCGGGGTAGCCCTCGCTCGTGAACGTCGTCGGTGCGGCATCGGCGAGCACGATATAGGGGTTCGCGGCGAGGATTCCCCAGACGAGATCGAAGCGCGGCACCGGGTAGCTGTACGTCTCGGGCTCGAGACAGACGATCTCTTCAGGAAGCCCGGTGACCGGGTCGAACTCTCCGCCGACCGAGAAATCGATGCCGATGTAGGTCTGCGTGCGCTCGGTCTGCACCGCGAGCCCGCCGAGAGTGAAGGCGATGAGCGTGCCGATGCTGAGCGCAGCCACCACGAGGTAGGTCGTCACCACCGAGAAAAGCGGGCGTGCAATGACACCCGACAGGCCGACGCCGACGGCCGCGACGACGCCGAGCTCGAGCACGAGCACGCCGAGTGAGGCAGCTAGGGTGTCGAGGCGCACGCCCCCGGCGAGCACGGTGAAGAGCATCGCGGGCAGAGACGCGGCGAGAAAGGTGAGCGCGACGGTCCATGCGGCGAGGAACTTCGCGAGCACGATCTGCCCCGTGGTCGCGAGGGTGACCTGCGTCGTGGCAAGGGTGCCCGCGTCCCGGTCACCATTGATGGCGCCGCCGCTGACGGCGGGGGTCACGAGCGTGCCGACGAGCAGAACGAAGAAGATGATGGTCGAGTAGACCCCCGCGGTCTGCTCGACGTTGCCGCCGAAGGCATCGAGCGAGGCCCACAGCAGCGCCGTGACGATGCCGACGAGCACGAAGACGACGATCACCAGCACGAGCCAGGTGACCGAGCGGACNNCGCTGCCGTAGCTCGAGCAGCACGAGCGTGCCGAGCACGTCAAGCGAAGGGCTCATCGGGGTGCCTCCGTCGAGTCGATGACCGGTTGTTCGGCGACCTCACCGCGCGCCAGATCGAGGTAGGTGTGCTCGAGATCGCCCACGGCGGGCCCGAACGCGCTCACGGCGATGCCGGCTCGCACGAGACGCTCGAGAACGGCGGCGGCCTCGGCTTCGCCACTCACGGTCACGAGGGCGCCGAGGTGGTCGGTGCCGGAGGTCACGATGCTTTCGGCCTCGAGCGCGGCGGCGAGAGCAGCGGGGTCGAGAGCGCGCACGCGCCAGTCGCGTGCGGTTGCGCGACTGCGCTCGATGCGCTCGGCACTCGCGGTCGCCCCGTGGTCGAGATACACAGCGGTATCGGCCATTTCGTCGAGCTCGGCGAGTACGTGGCTCGAGACGACGACAGCACAGCCTTCGGCCGCCAGCCGGCGCACGAGCACCCGCAGGTCGACGCGCGCCGCCGGGTCGAGGCCCGACGCCGGTTCGTCGAGCAGCAGGACGCTCGGGCGGTGCACGAGGGCGCGCGCGAGGCTCAGACGCTGCTTCTGCCCGCGGCTCAGCACACGCGCGGGCTGGTCGGCGAGAGTCTCAAGACCGACGAGCTCGATGAGCTCGTTCGCCCGCGTGCGCGCGTCGGCCGGGCCCAGTTCGTAGAGCCGCCCGGTGGTCTCGAGAGCGCCGCGCACAGTCAGTGCTGCCCACGAACCGAGCACATCGGGCATCCAGCCCATGACACGGCGCACGGCGCGAGGGTCGGCGACGGGATCATGCCCCGCGATGCGAATGGTGCCGGCATCGGGCTGCAGCAGCGTCGCGAGCATGAGCAGCAGCGTGGTCTTGCCCGAGCCGTTCGGCCCGATCAGCGCGGTCACCTGACCGGAGGCGGCCTCGAAGTCGGCCTGGCGCACGGCGTGCACGTCGCCGAACGAGCGGGCCACACCCTCGACGGCGATGGCGGCGGTGGAAGTCATGGGCGTCAGTCAATCACAGCTCAGGGGCAGCGCCCTCGGCGCCGCGCACTTCGGCCTCGATCGCGCGTACGGCCGACCTCAGCGCTCTCTCGGCATCGAGCCCGCGCCGCCGCGCCTCGGCCGCCATGCCGAGAATCGCGGCGCCGAGCGCCCGCTCGTCGGCATACACCGCGTCGGCGATCGCCGGGCTGGCGGCGACCTCGATGCCGACGCCTTCGGCCTTGTCGAGCACCTTCTGGGCGCGGGACAGCGCTGTGAGACCCGCCGGCACGCCGTCGAGCACGCTCGCGCGCTCGGGCTTCTCTTGCCGCTTCCAGGTCTCCCAGTTCTGGGCGACGGCGTCAGCCGTGTCGGCCGTCACGTCACCGAACACGTGCGGATGCCGACCCACCATCTTGGCCGTCGATCGCGCGGCGACGTCGTCGATCGTGAACGGATGCTCGACGCTCGCCGCGGCGATGTCAGCGTGGAACAGCACTTGGTAGAGCACATCGCCCAACTCTTCGAGCACGTCGTCAGGGGTACCATGCTCGATCGCTTCGACAAGCTCGTGCGCCTCTTCGATCAGGTAGCGCGTGAGGCTCTCATGAGTCTGCTCGGCATCCCACGCGCAGCCGCCCGGTGCGCGCAAGTGCTCAAGAACGGCGATGAGCTGGTCGAGGTGCGGGTGCCGCGTCGGTGTCGGCAAGTC
>DIUS01000142.1:0-4169 GCA_002423075.1 Microbacteriaceae bacterium UBA6152 | reverse complement strand
CCCGGGCGATTCGCAAAGACCGGCGTGAGTACGCGCGCTTTCGTCGCTACCGATCGACCGCGCGTCGCCAGGCGATGATGCGGCGCTGGCTCGTCGAGTCGCTCGTGCTATTTGGCGGCACGGCCGTGGTCGTGCTGCTGCTCAGCTTTCCGGTGGTCGCGCCGCTGCTGACCGTGACCCAGGCGGTGCCAGCCGTGGCCTGGCTACGGGATGCTCTCGCCGGCGGCCTCGGAATCGGACTGCTCATCGGCGCCGCCCTCGGCCTCGCGGCGCTCACGGTGCTCGGGGCCCGCGGCGCTCGGCGCGAGGGCGGCGTCATCATGGTCGGCGACATCGCCGCGCTGCTGCCGCGCAACCGGCCGGAGCTCGGGTGGGGCGCAGCGCTCTCGGTCAACGCGGGAATTGTCGAAGAAGGGCTGTTTCGGCTCGCGCTGCCCGCGCTGCTCGTCATCGTCACGGGCGAGCCCGTCAGCGCGTTCGTGCTCGCCGCGCTCGTCTTCGGGGCGCTACACGCCTACCAGGGCTGGGCCGGCGTGCTCGCGACCACCATCGTGGGCCTGCTCTTCACGCTGCTCTACGTGACGAGCGGCAGCATTCTGCTCGCCATGCTTGTGCACGCGCTGTTCGACCTGCGCACGCTTGTCGTCATTCCGATGGCGGTCTATCGCGTGCACAAGGTGCCCGGCAGCTTGCGGTTTCCGAAGCCGCTCACGATCGCGACGCCCGTTGCTGAGCCGGCAGTCCAGGTCGAATGCAGCTCTGAGAAGCCGATAGAGCCACCTAGTCAGACGTGACTAGATCTGTCACGTTTCCGTATCGTGTGCTCATGGTCGAGACGGTGAACATCTACCACGCGAAGACCCAGCTCTCGAAGCTGGTCGCCCGCGCGGAGGCGGGCGAGCGCATCACCATCGCCCGAAACGGCCGCCCCGTCGCGGAGCTGGGTCCTGCTGGAGGCATCACCGTAAAACGCGAGCTGGGTGTGCTCGCCGGAAAGGTGTGGATCGCCGACGACTTCGACGGCTTCACCGAGCAAGACGAGCGCGACTGGTACGGCGAGTGAGGGCACTGCTCGACACCAACGTCGTGGTGTGGGCGCTCAGCGCGCCTGACCGTCTGAGTGAGGCGCAACGCGACGTGCTGCTCAACCCTCGGCATGACCTCGCCATCTCGTCGGTCAGCGTGGCAGAAATCTCGATTAAGACGTCGATCGGCAAGCTCACCGGTGTCGAGGACCTTACCGAGTGGATCGCACGACAAGGCTTTCGCGAGCTCCCCCTCGCGAACCGCCACGCGACCGAACTCACGTCGCTGCCGCTGCACCACCGCGACCCGTTCGATCGCATGCTCGTCGCGCAGTGCATCGCCGACGACCTCGTGCTCATCACGGGCAATCGACGTCTCAGCGACTACCCGATCACGATCATCGCCTAAGAGCGTCAGGCCGAGGGCGCTGCGACCGACTCGGTTCCGTAGAGGTTCTGCAGCGTCTGGCCGACCCACGTCACGAGGTCGTCGTCGCCCGCCGCGGTCGGCATCGGCACCGTGGCCGTGCGCTGCTGCGCGAACCACTTCGAGCCCGGATACATGCGCTGCAGACGCAGCTGCCGCGAGTCGGGCAGGTCNNGCGATGAGGGTGAGCACCGGCGCGGGAGGATCACCGTAGCGGTCGGCGAGCTCGTCGAGCACAGCATCCAGCGCCGTGTCCTCACTCGTCGGCGCGCTCGCCGTCGACAGCTTCTGGTAGGCCTCCAGGCGCAGGCGCTCGCTCTCGATGAAGTCGTCGGGAATGCGCGCGTCGACCGGCAGTTCGAGCCGCAGCTCGGTCTGCTCTTCGGCCGCGTCACCGCGGAAGGCGCTCACGGCCTCGCCGATCATGCGCAGGTAGAGGTCGAAGCCGACGCCCGCGATGTGCCCAGCCTGCTCGGCGCCGAGCAGGTTGCCCGCGCCGCGAATCTCGAGGTCTTTCAGCGCGATCTGCATACCTCCGCCGAGGTCGCTGTTGGCCGCGATCGTCTGCAGGCGGTCATGCGCGGTCTCGGTGAGCGGCTTGAGTTCGTCGTAGAGAAAGTAGGCGTACGCGCGCTCGCGACCACGACCGACGCGACCGCGCAACTGGTGCAGCTGGCTCAGCCCGTACTTGTCGGCGCGGTCGATGATGAGCGTGTTCGCATTCGCGACGTCGAGACCCGTCTCGATGATCGTCGTCGAGACGAGCACGTCGAACTTGCGTTCCCAGAAGTCGACCATGACCTGCTCGAGTAGCGACTCGCTCATCTGGCCGTGGGCGACGGCGATGCGCGCATCCGGAACCAGCTCCGCCAGGTGGCTCGCGACGCGTTGGATGCTCGAGACGCGGTTGTGCACATAGAACACCTGGCCCTCGCGCAGCATCTCGCGGTGAATCGCCGCCGCAACCTGCTTGTCGCTGTAGGGGCCGACAAAGGTCAGGATCGGGTGGCGGTCTTCGGGCGGCGTCGCGAGCGTCGACATTTCGCGGATGCCCGTCACGGCCATCTCGAGCGTGCGTGGAATCGGCGTGGCCGACATCGCGAGCACATCGACGTTGAGCTTGAGCTTCTTGAGCGCGTCTTTGTGTTCGACGCCGAAGCGCTGCTCTTCATCGATGATGACGAGGCCGAGGTCTTTGAACTGCACGCCCTGACTGAGGATGCGGTGGGTGCCGATGACGATGTCGACCGTGCCGGCGGCGAGGCCGTCGAGCGTCTCTTTCGCCTCACGGTCGCTCTGGAAGCGGCTGAGAGCTCTGAGGTGAACCGGGAAGCCCGCGAAGCGCTCGGCGAAGGTCTCGACGTGTTGCTTGACGAGCAGGGTGGTCGGCACGATCATCGCGACCTGCTTACCGCTCTGCACGGCCTTGAAGGCCGCGCGCACCGCGACCTCCGTCTTGCCGTAGCCGACGTCGCCCGCGAGCAGGCGATCCATCGGAATCGGTGACTCCATGTCGCGCTTGACCTCGTCGATGGTCGTCAACTGGTCGGGCGTCTCGACGAAGGGGAACGCCTCTTCGAGCTCGCGCTGCCACGGGGTGTCGGGGGCGAAAGCGAAGCCCTTGCTCGACATGCGCGCGCTGTAGAGCTTGACGAGCTCGACGGCGATGTCGCGCACCGCGCGGCGGGCCTTGCCCTTCGCGGCGGCCCAGTCACTGCCGCCCATCTTGCTGAGCGTCGGTGCCTCGCCGCCGACGTAGCGGCTGAGCAGGTCGAGCTGATCGGTCGGCACGTAGAGCTTGTCGCCGGGGTAGCCGCGCTTGCTCGGCGCGTACTCGATCAGCAGGAACTCGCGTTGGCTCTTGACGGCGTTGCGACCGCCGGTGCTGACCTCACGCTGCACGAGCTCGAGGAAGCGCCCGATGCCGTGCGTGGCGTGCACGACGAAGTCGCCCGCCTTCAACTGCAGGGGGTCGACGACGTTGGTGCGGCGGCTCGCGAGCTTCTTGGGCTGCCTCGAGTTGTACCCGATCGACCGGCCGTAGAACTCGGCCTCGCTCAGCAACCCGAGCTTCAGCTCGGGCACCTCGAAGCCGTGCTCCAGCTGCGCCTGTACGAGGTAGGCGACGCCCGCGTCGAGAATCTCGGGCAACTCGTCGACGATGCGCGCCGCGACCTCGTGCTCGCCGAGCACGTCGGCGGCGCGCTCGACGAGGCCGTGGCCGGCGGCCGCGACGATCATCGTCCAGCCGTCGCGCACGCGGTCAACGACGTGGTCGACTCCACCGCCGCTGCTGCCGGCGAAGCCGGGCGGCTCGTTCGCCTCAATGCGCACGACCTCGATGTCGTCGGCGTCGAACGCGCTGATCGTGAACCAGTTGCGATCGCCCGCGGCTTCGCGCAGCCCGTTGACTGTCACGAAATCGCCGCCGTCGAGGTCGATGGGCGCCTCGGCCCCGACGGTCGCGGCGTGCCAGGCCGCGGTCAGAAACTCGCGGTTGGTCTCGAGCAGGTTCACGGCCCGGCTCGCGACGCGTTCGGGGCTGAACACCGCGATGGAGGCGCTCGTCGGCAGATAGTGGGTCAGCGGCACGAGGCGCTCGACCAACGCGGGAGCGAGGCTCTCCATGCCCTCAACCGGAATGCCCTCGCTGATCTTGGCGAGTAGCTGGCCCAGGCCCGGAAACTCGTGCTGCATCTCACGCGCCCGCTGCCGCA
>DIUS01000074.1:16634-21432 GCA_002423075.1 Microbacteriaceae bacterium UBA6152 | reverse complement strand
CCCCGATCGACTGGCGCCTGCCGACATAGACTGGCGGTCGATCACGAGGCGCAGAAGGAGGCGGGATGCTCGAAGACGAGTACCTCGAACGCCGCCGCCCGCCGCGCCACCTGCAGCGCCCACCCGAGCCCGAGACGCCCTTCGCCTTCAGCGTGCGCGAAGCCGAAGCGCGCGACCTGCCCCACATTCGCGAGATCTACAACCACTACGTGGCCAACTCGACCGTCACGTTCGACGAGTCGCCCTGGAGCCTGCGCGGTCTGCGCACGAAGTACGCGAAGGTGCGCGAGCTTGGCTACCCGTTCCTCGTCGCCGTCTCGCCCAACCACGTCATTCTGGGGTTTGCCTACGTGTACCCCTGGAAGGAGAAGGCGGCGTACCGGTTCACGGTCGAGAACTCGATCTACCTCGGGCCGGCGTCGACCGGTAAAGGCATCGGAAGCGAGCTCATGCGCGAGCTGCTCGACCGATCGCGCGAGGCGGGAGTCAAAGAAGTCATCGCGGTCATTGCCGACCGGGGCGCCGAGGCGTCGATCGCGCTCCACGAGAGATTCGGCTTTCGGCAGACCGGCACGATGGGCCGGGTCGGCTTCAAGTTCGGTCGCTGGCTCGGCGTCGTGATGATGCAGAAGTCGCTGAAGAAGAAGGAGAAGAGATAGGCGCTCGCGCTACTACTGGTAGACCTCTCCGGCGACCTCGTCGGCGATCATGACAGCCTCGTCGTAGAACACCCGGCCGCCGAAGGCGCTGATCACCGAGATCCAGCTGTCGTCGCGGATGATGTTGTAGATCGCCGGCGCCGCAGCCTCGTCACCGAACTGGCTGTAGGTGACGGCGCCCTCGTCGGTCGTGTCTTCGTTGAGGCCCTGGTTCGCGAGGTCGTTGACGACGCCGGCGCGCGTGGCGGGTGTGATCGGGGCGACACTCACGAGCAAGCTCGAGAGATCGGTGCCGTCTTCGGCATAGACGCAGCTGATGCCGCCGACGAATTGCTCGGGCGTCGGGTCGAAGAAGTAGTCGTCGCCGTAGACGCTGCCCGGACCCCCCAGCAGGTCGAGGTTCTGCTCAGCGAACGAGTCGAGCCGCTCTTGCGGCAGAATCGTCGTGCAATCGGAGGGCATGACGAACGCGAGCGGGGTCGGCTCAGGCGTCTCCGACACGACGACGGTGGGCACCGGCTCGGGCGTCTCAGGCTCGACCACGGGCTCTTCTTCGGCAGCGCAGGCCGAGAGCGCGATGACGAGCGCGACGACGGCAGAGCCGGTGAGCAGGCGGTGCGCGAACATGGTGCTCCTCTTGGTGGTGAATGCCGCGAATCTAGCAGTCAAAGGTCACGGAATCGTCGCGTTTCGGGCCCCGCAGGCGGGCGCGGGCGCGTTCGTTGTGCAATCGATACGCAGGTGCCCTGCGCGATTCGGCAGTGGTCCCGGCGCAGGGGTGCGCCTAGGCTCGCAGGGTGTTCGAACTGCATTACCTCACCGCCCTCGAGCAATGGGACTGGCTGCACAGCGGCCGCATCACACCTCGAGAACTTGTCGAGCACTATCTGCGGCGCATTGAGCGCCTCAACCCGAGCATGGGAGCCCTGACAGTCGTGGACGGCGATCGCGCGCTCGCCCGGGCCGACGCACTGCCGAGTATCGTCGTGGCGACGGCGCCCCTGTGGGGCATCCCGATCGCCGACAAAGAACTCGTGCGTCGCGCGGGGCAGCGCACGACCTTCGGCTCACGACTCTTCGCCGACCACGTGCCCACCGACGATGACGAGCTCGTGCGCCACGTCGACGATGCGGGGGCCATCAGCCTCGGCGCCACCGCGGCGCCGGAGTTCGGCCTGCCGTCGTACACCGAGAGTCTCGTCGCGCCTGCTGCACGCACCCCCTACGACCTGACGCGCGGCGCGGGAGGCTCGAGCGGTGGCGCAGCCGCGGCCGTCGCGGCGGGCCTGGTGGCAGTCGCGCCCGGCAGCGATGGCGGGGGCAGCATCCGTATTCCTGCCGCGGCATGTGGCCTCGTCGGCCTTAAACCCTCGCGCGGTCGCGTACCTGCCGGCAGCGGCCTTGAGCATCTTGCCGGTCTCGTCGTAGCCGGCCCGCTTGCTCGCACGGTCGCTGACGCCGCTCTCATGCTCGACGCCCTGACGACGGCCGCGTCGTGGCCCTTCGCCACGCGAGCGCCCATCGAGCCTCCGTTGGCCTCGGGCGCACTGCACCCGCACAGCGGGCCCTTTCTGGGCGCGGCCGTGCGCGGCGAAGGACGGTATCAGCTCGGCGTCTCGACGAGCTCGCCGTGGGAAACCTCGGTCGATCTCGCGCTTGACGCTGAGGCGCAGTGGGCGTTCGACGAGGCGATCTCGGGGTTCGGGCGACTGGGTCACGGGCTCGAGCCGGTGTCGCTCGACCCCGAACCTGAGTATGCCGAGCACTTCAGAACGGTGTGGATGGCGGGAGCATCCCGCATACCTGCCCGCACCCCTGATGAGCTCGCCTTGCTCGAACCGCTCACCGCCTGGCTGGTCGGGCAGGGCCGCGCGCTGTCGGCCGAGACGCTCGCGGAGGCGCTCGCCTGGCTCGCGGGCTTCGAGCGCCGCATCATCGCGCAGCTCTCTCGGTTCGATGCCGTGCTCACTCCCGCGGTCGCCATGACACCCCGGCCGCTCGGTTGGTACGACGCGACGGATGCTGAACGCAACTTCACGCAGCAGGTGCAGTACACGCCCTTCACGAGTTTCGTGAACGTGGCCGGGTTGCCCGCTCTGACGCTGCCGGTCGGGCTCACGCCCGAGAGCTCGGAGCAGCCGGGGCTGCCCATGGGCGTGCAGCTCATCGGCCGCCCCGGCGGCGAAGCCACCCTGCTGGCACTGGGCGCTCAGTGGGAGCGTTCGCGCGGCACGGCGCGCATCCACCCGCCTCAGTGGTGAGGTGTTACGGCAGCAGTTCTTCTACTGCCTCGAGGACGGTGCGTGAGACGTTGTCGAGCACGGCACTCGACGTCGACGGTTCCCCAGCCGCCCCCGCCCGGCCTGCTGACGTCGCCTTCTGAGGTGCGGCCTTCTGCTTCGAGTGCCGCCACGAGCGCGCACCCGCGGAGCGCCCGCAGAACCACCACGGCGGGCACCAGCACCCCTCGACGCATGTCAGCCGAGTAGCGCTCCGCCACCGCTCTGCGCGTTAGCGGTAGCCGCCCTTCTCGAGCCCGGCTTCAACTTCGAAACGGTTGCGCTTCGCGTCGCGCCCGGCGGCGAAATAGAGGGGAATGAACGCCAGGCCGTATTTCTTCCATTGCGCGCGGTGCACGGCTTCGTGCTCGAGCACGGCGTCGGCGGTGTTGTCGCGCGTCAGGTACGCCGCGCCGATGGTGGTGCCGCCGCGCCCGAAGGCCCAGCGCGGCACCTTGGAGCAGACGATCACCCCACCGCGCTTCGACACCCGGAACCCGCCGAGGAGGGCTCCCCATGTGACGCCCGCCGCTGTCGCGAGCCAGTAGCCAGGGCGCGCGACCACCGGGTGCAGGCCGATGGCACGCACGACGCGGTTGCGCGCCAGGCGGTCGACGGTGCGTGCCGCACGACCCTTCTGCGGCGCGGATGTTGCGGTCACGGGCGCCCGTAGCCCTCGAGCAACCGCAGCCAGATCTCGCTGAGCGTCGGGTACGAGGGCACGGCGTGCCACAAGCGAGCGAGGGGCACCGTGCCGACGATCGCGATCGTCGCGGCGTGCAGCAGCTCGCCGACGTCGTCGCCGACGAGCGTGAAGCCCACGATGACGCCGCGATCCTCGTCGACGACCATGCGCGCTCTGCCGCGATAGTCGTCGCCGTGCACCGTCGCCCCCGCGAGCCAGCCGAGCTCGTAGTCGACGACCCGCGTGCGCAGGCCCTTCTTCTCGGCCTGCGTGGAGGAGAGGCCGACGCTCGCGACCTCCGGAGACGTGAACGTGACCTGCGGCACAGCGTCGTGGTCGGCCGTCGCGACGTGCGCACCCCAGGGGGCGTCGTCGACGGATGCTCCGCTCGCGCGCGCCGCGATCACGTCGCCCGCCGCTCGCGCCTGGTACTTGCCCTGGTGCGTGAGAAGTGCCCGGTGGTTAACGTCGCCCACGGCGTAGAGCCACTCGTGGCCGTGCACCCGCAGGGTGTCGTCGACCTCGAGCCAGCTGCCGGGCTCGAGCCCGATGGTCTCGAGCCCGAGGTCGCCCGTCACGGGCGCGCGGCCCGTCGCGATGACGACCTCATCCACCTCGAGCACCCGGCCGCCCGGCAGCGTCAGCGCGACCCTGCCGTCGGCGCGGCGCTCGACGCGCTCGGGGCTCGTGCCCAGCAGCACCTCGGCTCCATCGGCGCGCAGTCGCTCGGCGACGGCCTCTCCGGCGAACTCTTCCACGCCTGCGAGCAGCCCGCTGCGCGCGAGCAGGGTGACCGCGCTGCCGAGCGACACGAAGGCTGTCGCCATCTCGCAGCCCACCACGCCGCCGCCGATGATCGCGAGCCGCGCGGGAACCGTGTCGGTGCTCGTGATCTCGCGCGAGGTCCACGGGTGGGTAGCTTCGAGCCCGTCGATGGGTGGCATCGCGGCCGCGGATCCCGTGCACACTGCGACGGCGTGCCTCGCCCTGACGACCCGCGTCGAGCCGTCGGACGAGGTGATGACGGTGCGACGCTCGCCGTTGAGCCGGGCGTGGCCACGGGCGAGTGCGATGCCGGTCTTCTGCAGCCAGCGCACCTGTCCAGCGTCGTCCCAATGACTCGCCACTGCGTCTCGGCTCGCGAGCACGGCATCGGCATCGATGCCGCCCGTGAT